>JAFGCH010000133.1 GCA_016932695.1 Acidimicrobiia bacterium
CCCGAGCACCCGCCGCCGCCCTGGGATACTGAGCAGGTGAGTCCCCCTCCTGCCGTCGACTGAGGCTCCGGTGCCGGTCTCCTTGCCCGTACTGGCCCTGGCCTGGGGCCTGACGTTCCTGGGAGCCGCGGTGCAGGGCACCATCGGCATGGGCATCGCTCTGGTCTCGGTACCGGTGCTGGCGCTGGTGGACCCCGCCCTGGTACCCGTCCCGCAGATGGCGCTCGCCCTGGTCCTCAACGGCGCCATGCTGTGGCGGGATCGCGGCGCCCTGGACACGTCCTCCCTGGGCTGGGTGATCGCCGGCCGGTTGCCCGGCGCCGCCCTGGGGACCTGGCTGGTTGCCGCTCTGAGCGCCCGACTGCTCGCCGTTACGGTGGCGGCCACCATCCTGGCCGCGGTAGGGATCCTGGCCTCCGGGGTGACGGTCGCTCGCAATCCGTCCACCGGCTTCCTGGCCGGGATCGGGTCGGGAGTGGCGAACCACGTGGCCGGTATGGGCGGCCCGGCCCTGGCTTTGATCTACCACCGGGCGGCCGGCCCCACCCTCCGGAGCACCCTGGCGCTGGTCTTCCTCGTCGGCAACGTCATCAACCTGGCGGCGCGGGCTGTAGCCCACCAGATAGTGCCCGCCGACCTGACCCTGGCAGCCCTGTTGCTGCCCCCCATGCTGTTGGGCCTGTGGTCGAGCCGGCTCATCATCCCTCGAGTGGAGGGGCGCATCCTGCGCGCCGCCATCCTCTGGGTGTCCGGGCTGGCCGCCGCCGGCCTGCTGGCGAAGACCCTGCTGGTGGGCTGAGGCCGGGCCCTATCCCCCGTCGGCCCGTGGCAGGTCGTCCAGGAAGCCGATGATGGCCCGGTTGACGGCATCGGGCGCCTCGACGGTCGAGGTGTGGCCGGCGCCGGGGATCCGCACCAACCGGGACCCGGCCAGCGCCCCATGGAGGCGCTCGGCCTGCGAGGGAGGGGTGGCCACATCTTCCTCCCCCACGATGATCAGCGCCGGCACGGTGACTCCGTTCAGCTCGTCGTACACCCCGGCCCGTTCGATCACCCCGTTGACCGCCCGGTAGATCGCCCGGTCGAGGCCGGCCAGCCGCGCCCGCCACTCCTCCCGCTCGGCGGCCCGCTGCGGGTCGGTCAGGAAGGTGCGGCCGAACATGATGGGCAGCACCCGGCTCGCCACCGGCCGCGCCCCCAGCCAGCGAACCGCCAGGTTCAGCCGTCGGTACGCCGCAGCGTTGGGTTCCGGGCCGGCCGCCGTGTCCAGGAGGACTGCGGAGCGCAGCAGGTCGGGGCGCCGGGCCATCAGGCGCAGGGCCACGAAACCCCCCATGGACAGCCCGGCGAAGTGGCAGGGGGCGACCCCCAAGTGCTCGATGAGCGCCACCGCATCGGCGAAGAGCAACTCCAGGTCGATGGACCGCACCTTGGGCCGGGCGCTGCGCCCCTGGCCGCGGTGGTCGTAGCGCACCACTCGGTAACGGTCCCGAAGAAACTCCGCCTGCCGGTCGAACATGCCGAGGTCCATGAGCAGCCCATGGGCGAACACCACCGTCTCCTGGGACTCTCCCCCCGTGTCCTCGAAGTAGATGTCGGTCCCGTTGACCGTGATCCGAGGCATCGGCACGCCCTCGTCTCGAGCGAGACTACGCCGCGCCCGGGTGCCCGGCGCCCTACACCTCGATGGTGTCGCCCCGCGCCGGAAGCAGCACCTCCCCCGTGAAGGTCTCGCTCAGAGCACCGGCCAGGGCTTCTCGGGCTTCCTGCTCCCCGTGCACCAGGGCAATGCGCTGCGGCGCCGCCTGCTCTATCCAGCGGAGCAACTCTTCTTCATCGGCATGTGCCGAGAAGGCGTCGAGCATGGCCACCTCGGCCCGCACCGGCACCTCGTCGCCGTGGATGTGCACCCGCTCCGCCCCGTCCACCAGGGAGCGCCCCAGAGTGCCCTCCGCCTGATAGCCCACGAAGGCCACCAGGTTGGGGCTGTAGGGCAGGCGGCGCTTGAGGTGGTGGACCACCCGCCCTCCGGTCGCCATGCCCGAGGCGGAGAGGATGATCGCCGGAGGGTCCAGGTCGTTGAGGCGCTTGGAGTCTTCGACGGTGCGAGTGAGGTGGAAGCGAGCGGTGCGCAGGGGGGCCCGGCCGGCTTCCTTGAGGTCCTCCATCTCGAGATCGTGCTCCTCGTGGTGACGCCGGTAGAGCTCGGTGGCGTCGATGGCCATGGGGCTGTCCAGGTATACCGGGAGCCGGGGTATCTGCCCGCGATCCTCGAGGCCGCGCAGCCGGTAGAGGATCTCCTGGGTGCGCCCCACCGAGAAGGCGGGGATGATCATGATGCCGCGGCGGCGCGCCACCCGGTTCACCGCCGCCGCCAGCATGCCGTCGGGGTCGGCCTTGGCGTCGTGGCGGCGCCCGCCGTAGGTGGACTCGATCAGCAGCAGATCGGCTCCCGCAGGAGGCTCGGGGTCCTTGAGCACCGGGATGTCCCAGCGGCCCACGTCACCGGCGAACACCACCCGACGCCCCTCGGTCTCCATCAGGATGTGGGCCGAACCGAGGATGTGCCCGGCCACCGACAGGCGAGCCCGGCCGCCGGGCACGGGGAACCATTGGTGATAGGGCGCCGCCCGGAGCAGATCCAGGGCGCGACTCGCGTCCTCCTCGGTGTAGAGCGGCAGGGCGGGGCGATGCCGGCTGTAGCCCTTCTTGTTGGCGTAGGCCGCCGTCTCCTCCTGGAGCCGGGCCGAGTCGGGCAGCATCACCCCCAGCAGGTCCACGGTGGCGGCGGTGGCCCGCACCGGCCCGGC
>JAFGCH010000134.1 GCA_016932695.1 Acidimicrobiia bacterium
GCACAACCAGCCGAAGCCACCGAAGGGCAGGGTGAGGGAGAGCCAACCGGCTGCACCCCCCCAGCATGACACTGAGGGTGAGGGCAACGGCGCGACCCAGCTATGTCGCGTCTTTGCCCTCACCGCGCCCGGCTGCCGCCGGGCGCGCCTCTCCCGCTCACGCGGGAGAGGCTATGGGAATGGGACGTAGTAGTCGACGATCAGTTCCGGCCGGTCCGCCTCAGCAGCGTCCCCCGTGTAGAACCGCAGGTAGTCCGCCGTCAGGTCGTCGTTGTCGTCCAGGTCGAAGCGCAGCCGGAACTGGGTCACCCCGTCCAGGTTCAGCAGCGAATAGGAAGCGGCCCGCAACGGCGCCCGGAGCCAGCGCTTGGTGGCGGTCTTGATGAACCGGCCCACATTCCCCCGGCTGCCGACAGCGTGGAAGTCAAAGCGTTCCAGGGTCGGGTCGTCGTGGTAGTAGCCGGCCTGCAGGTCCACCTTCAACAGGTTCAAGCCGTTCTTCTGGTTGGGATTGGAGAAGTCGAACGGGTTGGCCCCGGTGAGGCCCTGCTTCTTGATCTTCAAGGTGATCCCGGTCACCACCGCCCCCTCCGGGAGGCCGGAGGTGTCGAAGGACAGAATGGCGCGGTACTGCCGGTTCTCGTCGTCGTCGCCGATCCGGCCGGTGGTCGAGGTCGCATCCAAGGTGTCGGAGCCCTTGGTGGTGTCCTCCCCAGACTCCAGCACCCAGCCGTCCTCACCACCGATAGAACGGAACGACATCTGCTGCGGGGGCGGAACCAGATCGGTCAGATGCAAGCCCACCACGATCGCATCGTGGTCGGACGACCGATAGGCATTCGGCTCGTACAGAGCGTCCTGGGCCGGCTGCTTGAACGTCATGTCGTAGTCGAGCAGATCGGGTTCGTCGGCGTTGCTGTGCCAGACGGCAACCCCGGTGATCTCACCCACCAGCCCCGCGCCCGCCAGGGCGTAGTCGAGGTACCCCAACTGGCCATCGAACACGTAGGAGTAGGCGAACTCGCCCTGGTACAGAGCGAGCAGGTCCGTGTAGCCCCCGGCCACAAGGGCGTCGACGGGGTCCTCCTTGTCGTAGGAGTTGAGGTCGCCGATGATCAGGAAGTCCCCGTCGCCGCTGCCAGTGGGGTCGGCAGCCAGCCAATCCACCATGGCCTCCGCGCCGGCGGTGCGGGTGAGGTTGCAGTTGCCGGCGCCGTCGCCCAAATCGGGGTCGCCGACGTCGTTGCAGTCCGACCCCTTCGACTTCAGGTGGTTCACCGCCACCGTGAAGATCTCCCCGTCCGCGTTGTATTGGAAGGTCTGGGCCAGCACCGGGCGGTTCTTGGTGTCCAGGAAGCGGGCATCCACCGTGGAGTCCAGGATGGCGTAGGCCCCCAAGGGGGTCACCGTTGCCGGCCGGTAGATCAGGGCCACCTTGATCTCGTCGATGCCGATGACGCCGGTATCGATGTAGGCATAAGTGCCTGCCCCCACCACGCCGTTGAGCCCGGCGACCAGGTCGGCGATGGCCGCGCTGTTGTTCTCGATCTCGACCAGGCCCACCACATCGGCGTCGAGGGCGGCCAGGGCGGCGAAGATCTTCGTCCGCTGCCGGGTGAACTCGGCGGCATCGCTCGCCCCGCGGCTGCCCAGGGTGGTGAAGTAGTTCATCACGTTGAAGGAGGCCACCTTCAGGGTCCCGCCCACGGCAGCGGGCGTCGCCGGACGCGGGTTGGCCGCGGTGTAGGCCGCCCCTTGGGTCGGCTGGATGCGGTACTTGCCCGACGAGTAGTCCAGCGCCCCGGTGACCCCGGTCACCGTGTCGCCGCCGCGAAAGCGATTCCCCAGGTCGAAGACGCCCCCATTGGGATGCCGCGCCGGGTCCGGGTTCTCGGCGTTGCGGCCGTCGTCCAGGGTGATGCGCCGCAGGAGGTTGGCCGCCGCCAGGCCCGTGGCCTCGGCCGAGCCCGGCTCGTACACCGCCGTCGGCTGGTACTGGCGGGTGGTGCCGAGCACGATCTCCCCGTAGCGGTCGAAGTCGTAGTACTCGGAGATCACCAGGGCCTGGGGCATGGTCACCAGCATGCCCTCGAGGGTCTCGAGGTAGTCGAGGCCGGTCACCGGCAGGGTGAGGGTGGCCGGGGTGAGGGCGTTGCTCGTGGAGCAAGCCCACACGGTCGCCGCCACCACCTCGGTGCGGCCGTCGGCCTCGCGCACCGTACCCCGCACCCGCAGGCCGTCGCCGGCGTTCACCGCCGTCCCCCCCGGGGCGTACACGAAGATCCCGTCCGAGGTAGCCGCGTTGCCGTCGCCCGCCGGATCCTGCAGGAAGTAGCCGTCGAGGCCTCCGACGTCCTGGAAGGCCGCCCCCACGACGCCCTCCACCGCCACGTCGGCGCCGGCCAGCAGGCTGGCGAGGCCGCTCCCCTGCACCTCGTAGATGGGGGTGTAGGTGTCCCCGCAAGCCTCGGGCACTGCCTCGTTCGGCTCGCCCGGCGTGTTGATGGCCTCGCCGAAGTCGGGGGTGCCCGCGTGGGGGGGGATTCCGGCCAGGTCGAAGTCGTTGCGCACCCAGTCGGCCGCCGTATCCGTGTCCACCCCGTCGGGCAGGCGCGAGGCCCCACCAGGAGCAAAGGCCAACCCGTCGTAGGCCACCCCCAGAGAGGGAACGCCGTAGGTGCGATCGCCGGCACCGCCGTCGTTCACCGCCACCGCATCGACCAGCGCCAACCAGGGGGTGAGGCCGAGGATGCCGTTGTTGCTGAAGTCCAGGTCCTGGCCCAGGGAGCCGCTGAATCCCTCCACCAGGAGCAGGGTGAGGGTCCCGTTCTCCAGCGAGTCGGGCGCCAGATTCGCCAACCAGAAGCCGTCGGCGTCGGTAGTGCCCACCGCGATGACTTCGTCGATGATGCCCGTCCCGCCGAAGTCGCCCTCGATCTCGAGCACGGTGTAGGCCGAGTAGTCGGTGGACGGAACGCCGTAGACCTCCACATACTCGACGTCGGTACCCACCGTGCTCGCCGAGAACTCGTTGATGACCGGGCCGGCCGGGGGCGGCGGGAGGAGGCAGTCCGAGATGTGTGCCCCGAGGCCGTCGAAGGTGTCCTGGGGATGGCTCGCCCACTGGAGTGCCGGGTCGAAGGGGTCGGCGGCATCGGTGTCCCCCGCGCAGACCGCCGGCAGCCGCCGCAGCGAGTGGTTCTGGGTGGTCGTCGGCTCGACTCCCCAGTAGCTGCCCGGGTCGAAGCCCAACTGGCCGATGGCGTCGATCACCAAGCCGTTGCGGCGCAGCAGCACCGCATCGTCGCCGTTGAAGAAGTTGGCCGGGTCGAGTTGGTCCGCCAGGCCGGTTATGGCCGAGTCCGGGTGATCCTGGGCCAGGACGAAGACCTCGCCGTTGGCGATGGTCCCGACCAGGTTCACGGTGAGTAGGAAGGTGCCGCCGTTGAAGGAGATCTGCACGTCGTAACCGCCGGCCGCCAGGTCCACCGCCGCGCCGGTGGCGTTGTAGATCTCCAGGGCTTTGTTGTAGCCGCTGCCTTCGACGTACTCCGAGAAGAAGAGCTCCCCCGCGAGCGCGGTGGCGCCGACTCCCGGAAGGAGCGCCGCAGCCACCAGCACGGCGAGCAGCATGCGACCCAACCGCGACCACGAACCCTGCATGACCTACCTCCCCGGCGCACGACGCGGGCCGGCCCTCCGCCGGTCGGGGTCCCCGCCGTCGCCTAGCGCCTGAGGGTAACCGCCCTTCGGAGTACCGTGCCCCCCGTGGCTTCCTGGGACGAATTGCGGGAGCGCCTCTTCGGCACCCCCTACGAGGTGTGGCACGACGGGATCCAAGAGGGCCGGCTCGACGCGGCAGACCCCCAGGAGTTGCGTGCCGCCCTCCCCGAGGGCCTGGCCGACGGCGACTGGGTGGCGGCCGTGGCCGCCCGGCGCCTCGCCGACCCATCGCTGCTGCCGGTCGTGACCGCGCGCCTGGGCATAGGCGGGGGTCGCTTCGCAGTGGAAGCCGCCCGGACCATCGTCGCCCTCGGCGGGGACCGCGCCGCCGCCGTCTCTTGGGCGGTCGATGCTCTGGGATGGGGCGCGTGGTCCGACCGCCTCGACGTGGCCATGGGCCTGCGCCATCTCCCCGGTCCCGGGGTGGTCGAGGCGCTGCTCGCCGCCGTGGAGCAGGACCCCGACTACCTGGTGCGCTACCACGCCGCCGAGTCGCTCCTTCACCTGGGGGGCATCGCCCCCCTCGACATCACCGGACATCCCGAGGTGTTCGCCGACCTCGTCGCCGGGGCCGACCGGGAGCCCACCGCGGAGGAGCGCCGCCAGCACGCCCGCGCTGCGGCCGCTCTGCGTCGGCTCCTAGAGCGCTAGCCCCTGCTTCCCCCGCGGCTTAGTCCGGGCAGTTGTAGGCCATCTGGGGAGCGCGGGAGAGCACGTCGTTGAAGTCCTGCACCGAGTTGGACCAGGCGCGCCACCAATCGTCCCAGGCGGCCTGATCGGGCGCCCCCATGCCGGCAGGCAGCACCGAGTTCAGCAGGCGCTCGGCCTGAGCGCGCAGCGGCAGCGCGGCGGTACGGAAAGCCTCGGCGGCGATGGTGGCCACCACCCCCGGGTCGGCGAGAAGCACCTCGTCCACAGAAGCCAGCAGAGTCTCCACGCGGGGGATCACCCACGCGCCGGCGATCTCGGCCACCGTGTCCCAGGTGCCGGCCCCTGATCGGGCGTTGTCGGCCGCAACGGTGAGGGTGCCGATCTCGCCCATCGCGTCGTATCCCTGATCGATGAGCGAGGCCACCACCAGGTCGCAGGAATCCTCCCAGCCTTCCGGCAGGGCGCTGGTGGTAGTCGTCGTGGGCGGCACGGTGGTCGTCGTGGTGCTGGTGGTGGTGCTGGTGGTGGTGGCGCTGGTGCTGGGGGGCACCGTGGTGGTGGTTGCCGGGGGCGCCATGGTCGTGGTCGGCGCCGCGGCGGCTTCCCGGTTCGCCTCCTGCACCGACTGCCAGGCGTCCCAGCCGATCCATCCCCCCACCCCCAGCGCCGCGACCAGCAGCACCCAGGGGACGGCGGACCACAGGCGCTTCACGACCGGCGCTCAGCGTGCGAATCCACCCCACTCATGTCGATGTGATCCATCCTCCACCTCCCGTTGCCGCGCCTCGGTTGCGCACCCATGGTCGCCGACGAGGAGGGCCGTGTCCCCCCAACCGCTCCGCTCGGTTCCGGGCTGCACCGACCTTCTCACCCCGGCGAGCCGGCGTCAACCCCCGGGGGCCGCGGTCCCGTCTCCGGCCTGAAGGCCTAGTGTTCGCCCCGCTTCGGCTCAAGGGAGGCCGACACGACGAGCAAGCCAACGCGCCCGGCCGCCGCCTGCCTGGTCATCGCCTTCGCCCTGTCGGCCGCCCCGGCCGCAGGAGGGGCGCCTCGAACCGCCGAACCGCGCGCCTGGCCGCTGATCGGGGCGGAGTTTCCCATCGACGACCCCGGTGGTGAGGTCATCTGGCCCGAGGTCGCTTGGCGCCCGCCGGGCCAGTACTTGGTGGCGTGGCAGTCCGCCCCGATGTACACCATTACCGGTGACCTCAACGGCCGCCGGGTGAGGGCCGACGGTGCCCTTCTGGGCACGAGGCTGACGATCGCCGCCGGCCCTACCGCAGAGCTCATGCCCCAGGTGATCTACAACTCCCGGGCCGACCACTACCTCGTGGTCTGGATAGACACCCGCACCCCCTCCAAGCCGGCCGTGTACGGCAGGCGGCTCCGGCCCAACGGCCTGCCCCTAGGCACCGACTTCCCCATCAGCGGCCCCGACGCCGCCATTGGTGTCTACGAGCCCCCGGCAGTGGCCTTCAACCCCGCGGCCAACCAGTACCTCGTCGTCTGGTCCGACCTCAGAGACGACCACACCCGCGGGCACGACATCTACGGACGCCGGCTCAGGGCCAACGGGACCGCCATCGGCGACGACTTCCTCATCAGCGGGCCCGGGGCGGACGACGACGAAGAAGGCCCCGCCGTCGCCTACTCAGCGGCCACCAATCAGTACCTGGTCGTCTGGGGGGACGGCCGGGACTACGACCGGGGCGACGACATCTACGGACGCCGGGTCAAGGCCAACGGGGTGCCGGCAAAGAGCGACTTCCGTATCAGCGGCGCTACCGCCACTGAGGGCGAAGGGCTGCCCGCCTTGGCCTACAACTCCGCCGCCGAGGAGTACCTGGTGGTATGGACCGACCGACGGAACCAGGGCCTGCGGGACATCTACGGCCAGCGGGTGCCGGCTACGGGGCGCAAGATCGGGGGCAACTTCCGCATCAGCCGCGGGCCCGATCAGGAGTCCTCCGCGGCGGTGGCCTACAGCACCTCTGCCGACCAGTACTTGGTGGTCTGGGCCGACGGGCGCAACCTGCCCACCCGCAGCGGCGACATCTTCGGCCGCCGGGTGGCCGCCGACGGCACTCCCCTGGACAAGGACTTCCGGCTCTGCGGGCCGGCCGCCACCGGCAACGACCGGGGCCCTGCCGTCGCCTACGGGCCCGGCGAGTACCTGGTGGTCTGGTCCAGCTTCCGCGAGACCGACTGGGCCATCTACGGGATCAGAGTGGACGGGCAGCCCTCGGCCTAGGAAGGGCACGGAACAGCACATGAGGACGACACGCCGGGTTGCCTGGGGAGGTCTCACGTTCGCCCTCATCGGAGCGGTTCTCTTCCCGATGGGCGGCGATGCGGTGGCCGCTGCCCCCGAGGCAGCAGCCGGGGTTGCGGCGTCGGGAGCGGCCTTGCGCATCAGCGATGGGCCCGCCGACGACCTGCGTCCCGCCGTGGCCTACGGCACCACCGCCGGTCGCTACCTGGTGGTCTGGGAAGACTGGCGGAAGCGCTACAGCCGGGGATGGGAGATCTACGGGCGCCTGCTGCGCGCCGACGGGGCTCCCCTCGGGCCGGCTTTCCGCATCAGCGGCCCGGTGGACCTAGGCGACGACCGCACCCCGGCCGTCGCCTGGAACGCCGCAAGAGGCGAGTTCTTCGTCGTCTGGCAAGGCGGCGGCGACATTGCCGGGCGACGCGTGGCCGCCGACGGCACTCTGCTCGGACGCCAGCAGATCATCAGCCTCTGGGACAGCGAGGAGAACTCCCCGGCGCTGGCCTGGAATGCCGCTGAAAACGAGTACCTCGTGGTCTGGCGCGATGCGCGCTACCACGGCGCGCGGGGCTGGGAGATCTACGGCCGCCGCGTGGACGCCACGGGACGGCCGCGCGGTCGCGAGCTGCGCCTCAGCGGGCCGGCCTGTGTGAGCCACGACTACGCCCCGGCGGTGGTCTGGAATGCCCTCCGAGACGAGTACTTCGTGGCCTGGCAAGGAGTCGAAGTGTTCGCTCGCCGGGTGGCGGCGAACGGGGCCCGCCTCGGCCCAACGCTGCGCGTCAACGCCCCCGCGGCGGTTCTGCCGGAGGACGGCGTCGCCGGGCTGGCGTGGAACAGCGCCGCCGACGAGTACCTGGTGGTCTGGGTCGACCATCGGGTGGCCGCCCGTTCTCGTCTTCTAGGGCGGCGGGTGGCGGGCGACGGGGCCCGCCTAGGGAGAGGCACGGTGCTCAACGGCCCGGCGGCCGAAGGCCCGGCCCAGCCGGCCGTGCTGTGGGACGCGGGCACCAACCGGTACCTGCTCGTCTGGGCCGACGACCGCTTCGCCGGGCCGCCGCTGACCGAGATCATGGCCGTCGAACTGAACGGCGACCTGACCCGGGCGGGAACGGATGCCCGCATCACCGGGGTGGGGGCTACCGGCTGGGATCTTTGGCCGGCCCCGGCCCGCAGCGCCGACGGCGCCTATCTGATCGTCTGGCAGGGCGAGAGGGACTCGCAGGAGACCGGCCGAGACATCTACGGGAGGCCGGCGGCAGCCGGCCCTTAGGTCGGGTGCCGGTCGTACAATCACCCCTCCTTCTCGAAGGAAAGGGTCGGCGATGCACACCAGGACCATCGGGACCATGCTGGCGCTGAGCCTGGCAGTCGCCGGGCTGCTCTCGGCCTGCGGCGGCGACGGCACCACCCCTACCACCCAGCCCACCACCAGCAGCCCCGCCCTCGACGGCGCCGCCCTGCTCGAGGCACGGTGCACCGAATGCCACAACCTCGACCGGGTGACCTCGGCCGGCGAGACCGCGGAGTGGTGGGCCGACACCGTGGACCGCATGATGTTGAAGGGGACGCAGTTGAGCGAGGCCGAGAAGGCCGTGCTCGTCGCCTACCTGGCGGAGACCTACGGGCCGTAGCGAGCGCCGGCCCGAACCGTCCTCGGTCGACCGGCCCGGCAAGAGAGGCGAGGCATGAGCGAACCCGAGCGCGCCGACGACGACCTCCGGCAGGCAGCCCGCCGCAGCGCGGCCGCCCTCACCCTGGCCGGGCTCGCCGCGGCCGCCTTCGCCGTAGCCTTCATCGTGATCGTGGGCCTCGGCCCCGGCCTCACCTTCGCCCTGCTGGCGGCGCTGCTGGTGCTTGCCGCCCTGGGCTACCGGGTGCTTTTCGGCTCGCCGCGCCGGGCCGGTGGCATCACCGTCGGGCGGACGGCCATGGCCGGAGCGCTGGCGACGCTCGTGGTGTTCGGCGCCATCCAGGCCATCCCCTACGGGCGCGACCACACCAACCCGCCCGTCGTCTCCGAACCGGCCTGGGACTCCCCCCGCACCCGCGAACTCGCTGCCGCCGCCTGCTTCCTCTGCCACAGCAACGATACGCAATGGCCCGGGTACACCAACATCGCTCCCATCTCCTGGGCGCTGACCGACCACATCCTCACCGCCCGAGACACGTTCAACTTCTCCGATTGGGAGGACTACCCCACGAGCGCCCGGCTCATCGAGGCGGCGATTCGCGACGGCCGGATGCCCCCGTGGAACTTCCGCCTTCTCCATCCCGAGGCCCGGCTCACCGTCGCCGAGAAGGAGGAACTGATCGCCGGGATGCGGGCCACGCTGGGGGGGTGAGCCGGCGTAACCGTCCAGCCGGATGACCCCGTCTGCTTTGCGGCCACCACCCGCGGCGACTCTGGCTGGGCCTCAGCGAGAAGCGGAAAGCGGAGGAGGGCGGCGCCGCCTCGCCTGAGGCGGCGGCAGGCCGGGTGAGGACCAACGTCGGGGTGTGCCCTACTTGGGCCGGTCCGCCACCCAGTGGTGGTTGCACAGTTCGCAGATGTACTCGTCTCGGCGCACGGTGTAGCGGCGGCGGGTGAACAGCCGCCAAACCAGATAGCCCGGGATCACCACCACGTAGTAGGCGGTGTACAGGACCCCAGCTCCGAACATGGCCAGGGACAGGAAGAGGGTGTCGAAGCGAAAGCCGAGGAACCGGCTCACGTACCTGCCGGTGGCCGGGTTCACCCACCCGTACATCTCGCGGGTGATGACCCCCCCGCCGCACTGCGGGCATCGCATGACTTCCACGAGGCTCCCCCAGCCGCTCGGCTGCCGGCCCGCCATGCTAAACCGCCGGGGCCGGCCCCCTCAGCTGGCGAAGGTCAGGGCCTGTGGGTGGGCCCAGCGCATCGCCACCCGCCGGTAATGCTCGGCGGCCGCGTCGAAGTCCTCTCGCTGCAAAGCCCGGAGGCTGGCGGCCACATCCTCGGCCGTCTCGTCGGTCGCCAGTTCGCCGTCGGAGAACAAGCCTGCCGCCCCGCCGTAGTCCAACTCAACCAGCGATTCGGACGGAAAGGGGCGCAGCCACTCGATGAGTTCCCGCACCTGCTCTACGGCCTCCTCATCGAAACCGGCGCGCTCGAGGATGCGCGCCGCTCGCTGCAGGCGGCGCAGGGAGGCACTCCGGGTGGTGCGGTAGCGAATGCTCAGCCCGACGGGGCCGGAGACCAGTTCGCGTTCTTTGGGGTTGAAGGCGGCGAGCCAACGCGGCGGGATGTGGAAAGGAGAGGTCAGGATGTGGGAACGCACCCCCGGCTGGCGGGCGTGGATGCGGTCCAGTTCCACTGCCGCCCGCCGGGCCAGCGACTCCGGCACCAGCGACGAAGACACCGGCGCCGGGTAGGCGTTGCGGAAGGCGAGGAGGCCCTCGAGCATCCGCAGCCGGGGATGCCGCGGGCACACATAGCGGCGCCCCTCGCGCTCGATGACGAACGCATCCTCGCGGACCGGCTCGAACCAGACGCCGTAGGCGCCGCGCCACAACACCCGGGCCCGGGACGGGGGCACATGCTCCACCACGTGCCGCCCATCACCCGGTACGTAGACGCGAAGGTAAGCAGCAAAGGTCATGGGGGCGGAATCCTACCGGGGCCAGGGTCCGAGGCCCCGGGTGAACCGCTCCCCCTTTTGGTAGGGTGGCGGCACGGTTGGCTCCCGTCTGGTGAAAGGAGCACGGCGTTGGGGGTATTCGAAGCGATAGGTAGCCGGGGCCACGAGGAACTGGTCTTCGGCTACGACCCTGCCTCGGGGCTCAAGTCCATCATCGCCATCCACTCCACGGCCCTCGGTCCCGCCCTCGGCGGGACTCGCTTTTTCCCCTACGGCACCGAGGCCGAAGCCCTCGAGGACGTGCTGCGGCTCTCCCAGGGGATGACCCTGAAGGCCGCTGCGGCCGGCCTCGATCTCGGAGGCGGCAAGGCGGTGCTCATCGGTGATCCCCGCAAGGGGAAGTCGGAGCGGCTGTGGCGGGCCTACGGGCGGGTCGTCGACTCGCTCCAGGGGCGATACATCACGGCCGAGGACGTGGGGACCGATGCCCTGGACATGGACATGATCCGGCGCGAGACGCGCTGGGTGGTGGGGGTGCCCGTCGAGGAGGGCGGCTCGGGCGACCCCTCGCCCAAGACGGCACTGGGGATCAGGGCCGCCATGCGCGCCGTCTCCCGCTTCCTGTGGGAGACCGACGACCTGGGCGGCCGCACCGTCGCGGTGATGGGCGTGGGCAAGGTAGGCACCGCCCTGGTTGGCCTGCTGACCGAGGTCGGATGCAGGTGCGTGGTGGCCGACACCTTCCCGCCGGCCCTCAAGGCGATCAAGGCCAAGCACCCCGAGGTCGAGGTGGTCGAAGTCGACGAGCTCTACGGGGTGGAGTGCGACATCTTCTCCCCCAACTCGCTGGGCGGGGCGCTCAACGAGCAAACCGTCAGCCGGTTGCGCTGCAGCGCGGTCTGCGGAGCGGCGAACAACCAGCTGGCCACCGAGGAGGACGCCAAGCGGCTGCTGGGTCGCGGCGTCCTGTATGCCCCCGACTTCGTGGTCAACGCCGGCGGTCTGATCAACGTGAGCGAGGAGATCAGCGGCTACAACGAGCAGAAGGCCAACGCTCGCATCGAGCGCGTCTACGACAACACCCTCCGGGTACTGCACACCGCTCACGAGCAGGGCATGTCGCCCCACCACACCGCGGTCGAGCTCGCCATGGAGCGGGTACAGAAGATCGGCAACCTGCGCCTGTTCCGGCGTAGCGGTGAGGACCGGGCCTAACCTGCGGCATCAGTGATGTGCACCCGGCTCCGCCTGCGGGGCCGGGTGCGTCACGCCGCAGCGGGAGGGACCACGTGGCCATCGGCATCGACCCGGTAGAGAATCATCTGGCGCTTGGGCTCAGCGACGAAGCGGTGCGCGACATGTACCGCCTCATGGTGCTGGCGCGGCGCCTCGACGACCGCATGTGGGCGCTGAACCGCCAGGGGCGGGTGCCCTTCGTGGTCTCGTCCTCGGGCCACGAAGCCGCCCAGGTCGGCGCCGCCCTGGCGCTGGATCCGGAAGTGGACTGGTCGGTGCCCTACTACCGGGACGTGGCCTTCATGGTCGCCCTCGGCATGACCCCCGAGGAGTTGTTCTTGGGCCTCTTCGCCAAGGAAGGGGATCCCAGCAGCGGCGGCCGGCAGATGCCCAACCACTGGTCGCTCCCCCGGCAGCGAGTCTTCAGCCACTCCTCGGTGATCGGCACCCAGTTCCCCCACGCCGCCGGCATCGCCCAGGAACTGCGCCGCACCGGCCGCCCCGGGGTGGTGCTGGTCACCGGCGGGGAGGGCGCCACCTCGCAGGGCGACTTCCACGAAGCCCTCAACTACGCCGCCCTCCACCGCCTCGGGGTGGTGTTCCTCATCCAGAACAACCAGTACGCCATCTCGGTGCCGGCGGCCGACGCCGTGGCCGGCAGCCTGGCCGACCGGGCCCGGGCCTACGGCATGGAGGCATTGAGCATCGACGGGAACCGGGTGCTGGAGGTGTATGCCGCCGTCTCCCGGGCGGCAGAGCGGGCCCGGGCCGGAGAAGGGCCCACCTTCATCGAGGCCCTCACCTACCGCTACTACGCCCACACCTCCGACGACGACGACCGCCTCTACCGCACCGCCGAGGAGGTCGAGGAGTGGCGCCGCCGCGACCCCATCGCCCAACTCCGCCAGTACCTGGTGGAGAGCCGTCTGCTCACGGCGGCCGAGGAAGAAGCCATCGAGCAGAAGGCGAGTGAGTCCGTTGCGGCCGCGGTGGCCGCCGCCGACCTGGCCCCCGATCCCAGCGATGCCCTCTCTCTGGTGTATGCCCGCCCGCTGCGCAACCTGCAGGCCGCCGAGGCGCTGGAAGCCCCACCCGCCGGCCCCGAGGTGAACCTGATCACCGCGGTCAACAAGGCCCTGCACGAGATCCTGGCCGACCATCCCGAAGCCCTGGTCTTCGGGGAGGACGTCGCCGATCCCAAGGGAGGGGTGTTCAAGGCGACGGTGGGCCTCAGCGACGCTTACGGGGTCGAGCGCTGCTTCAACACCCCCCTGGCCGAGTCGCTGATCGTAGGCACTGCCATCGGCATGGCCGCCGCCGGGGCCCGGCCCATCGCCGAGATCCAGTTCGCCGACTTCATCCACCCCGCCTTCAACCAGATCGTCTCCGAGGCGGCCCGCCTGCACTACCGCTCCGGCGGCGGCTGGTCGTGCCCCCTGGTGATCCGGGCGCCCTACGGCGGAGGCATCCACGGGGCGCTGTATCACAGCCAGTCGATCGAGGGCTTCTACGCCCACGTGCCCGGCCTCAAGGTGGTGGTCCCCTCGACCCCGGCCGACGCCAAGGGGCTGCTGCGGGCGGCGGTGGAAGATCCCGACCCGGTCCTCTTCCTGGAGCCCAAGAAGCTCTATCGCCTGGCCAAGGGGCCCTTGCCGGCCGGGCCACACCGGGTGGCTCTCGGACGGGCGGCGCTGCGCCGCACCGGCGATCACCTGACGATCATCGCCTACGGCACCATGGCGCACTACGCCGTGGAGGCCGCCGACCTGCTCGCCGCCGAAGGCATCGAGGCCGAGGTGCTCGACCTGCGCACCATCCGACCCCTCGACTGGGCCTCGGTGGAGGCGGCGGTGAAGCGCACCGGCAAGGTGCTCATCGTCTACGAGGACAACGAGTTCGCCGGCTTCGGCGCCGAGGTGGCCGCCCAGATCGGGGAGAAGGCCTTCGAGTGGCTCGACGCCCCGGTGCGCCGATATGCCGCCCCCGACGTGCCGGCGTTCCCTTACGCCGCCTCGCTGGAGGAGCAGGTGATGCCCTCCGTCGACGGCATCGTGGAGAGGGCGCGCGACCTGGCGGAGTTCTAGGCGGGTCTCTGCCTCTCCGGCGGCGCGGGAGAGGGAGCGGTCCTGCCTTCCCTATCCTCCCCCACCGTGGAACCTGTGCTGCGTCCGGCGCGCCCCGAGGACAAAGCAGCCATCGCTGCCTTCACCCAGGACACTTTTCCCTGGGGCGACTACGTCACCGAGCGCTTCGACGCCTGGCTGGCGGGCCCCGACGCCCTCGCCCTGGTAGCCGAGGTGGACGGCGCGCCGGTCGGCCTGGCCCACGGCGCGCTGCTGTCGCCGACGGAGGCCTGGCTCCGAGGCCTGCGAGTTCATCCCGACCACCGGCGCCATCGCCTGGGTGCCGCCCTGTTGGAGCACCTGATTGACTGGGCTGCCGGGCGCGAGGCCCGGGTGGTGCGCCTCTCCACCGAAGAGTGGAATGAGCCGGCCCTCCGCCTCTTCGAGAGCCTGGGCTTTCGACCTGCCGGGTCCTGGCTGGCCGCCGAGCGAGCTCTGGCCTCGGGGCCGCCCCAGCCGCGGGGCAACGGAGGCAGACGGGTCCCGGCTTCCGAACGCCTCACTCCGGCCCCACCCCCCGACGCCGACCTGGCCATGGTCGCCTGGGCGGGGACCTCGCTGGAACTGGCCGCCCACGGCCTCTTTGCCGCCGACTGGGCCTGGCGCCGCCTCACTCTGGCCGATCTGGAGGCGGCGGCGCGGCGGCGCGCCCTATGGCAAGCCCCCTCGGGATGGGCGGTGGGGGAGATGGACGAGAACACCTTCCAGCTGTCCTGGCTGTGCACCTACCCCGAGGACGCCCGCCTCATGCTGCGCGCTCTGGCCGACCTGGCGCTGCGCGCCGAAGCCGACCGACTCGAGATGGAGGTGCCGAACGTCGACTGGCTCCACGACGCGCTGGAGACGGCCGGCTTCGAACTCCACCCCCTGCGGGTGTACGCCCGGGCCCTGTAGCGCCGCCGACGATCAGAGCGTCGGCGTGGCGTAGGTGATGAGGGTCTCCATGTAGTTGGCCCGCTCGAAGGCGGCCGGGTCGTCTGCGGCCCGCTGGCTCATGGAGCCCTTCATCTGCTCGACCGACTCGTACTCGTGTTCCTCCATCCAGGCGGCCATCTCGGCGCGTACCTTGGTCAGCCAATCCGGCCCGTGGCGCAGCAGTGCCGAGGCCGACATGGCGACGTCCGCTCCGGCCATGACCAGCTTCAGGACGTCGGCGGTGGTGTGCACCCCGGTGGTGGCGGCCAGGGAAGCTTCCACCCGGCCCTTGAGGATGGCGATCCAGCGCAGCGGCAGCCGCAGCTCGGCCGAAGAGCTCAGCTCGACGTTCGACCGGACCTTGAGGTCCTCGATGTCGATGTCGGGCTGGTAGAAGCGGTTGAACAGCACCAGGCCGTCGGCTCCGGCGGCCACCAGCCGGCGCGCCATGTTGGCCATCGAGGAGAAGTAGGCCCCGACCTTGACGGCGAGGGGCAGCTGCACCGCCCCCCGCACCGCCGCCACCAGGTCCAGGTAGCGCCGCTCCACCTGCTCCCCGGTCTCGTCGGGATCGGCGGCCACGAAGTAGACGTTCAGCTCCAGGGCCGACGCTCCGGCGTCCTCCATCTTGTGGGCGTACTCGACCCAGCCGCCGGTGGAGGCGCCGTTGAGGCTGGCGATCACCGGGATCTTCAGGGCTTGCCGGGCCTCGCCGAGCAAGGCCAGGTAGCGGTCGGAGCCGTTCACGTAGCCCTCCGGCGCCTCGGGCAGGTAGCCGCGTGCCGCCTCCTGATACACCCCGGCGCCGGCTTCGAGTACGGCGTGGGTCTGATAGGAATCGTGCTCGATCTGCTCCTCGAACAACGAGGGGAGCACCAGGGCCGCCGCCCCCGCCTCCTCCAAGCGCCGCAGGTTGCCCAGGCGCCGCCCCAAGGGCGACGCCGCGACCACCAGCGGGCTCGACAGGGTCATCCCCAGGTACGAGGTCTCCAGGTTCACGCTCACTTCTCGTCCTCCCCGGGCACGTCGCGCCTCACTGCGGCCAGAGCCTCGTAGAGGCGCCGGCGTTCTTGAGCATCTTGCTGGATCGCTACCGCCAGTTCCTCCGCCCGCTCCGGCCTAGATCGGGCCAGCATGGCAAAGCGGGCTTCTGTGGCGGTGAACTCCCGCACCGGGATGGTGGGCGGCCGGCTGTCGAGTTGCAGCGGGTTGCCGCCGTCGGCCGCCAGGCGCGGGTCGTAGCGATACAGCTGCAGGTAGCCGCTGGCCACCGCGTCCTTCTGATGGTCCATCTGCTCGGCCATGTCGATGCCGTGGGCGATGCAGGGGCTGTAGGCGATGATCAGCGAGGGCCCCCGGTACGACTCGGCCTCGACGAAGGCCCTGACCGTCTGGGTCATGTTGGCTCCCATGGCCACCGAGGCGACGTAGACGTTGCCGTAGGTGATGGCGATGAGCCCCAGGTCCTTCTTGGCGGTGGGCTTGCCGCCGCTGGCGAAGCGGGCTACCGCCCCGCGCTGGGTGGATTTGGAGGCCTGGCCGCCGGTATTCGAGTACACCTCCGTGTCGAGCACCAGCAGGTTGATGTCCCGCCCACTGGCCAGCACGTGGTCCAAGCCACCGAAGCCGATGTCGTACGCCCAGCCGTCGCCGCCCATGGCCCACACGCTCTTGCGCACCAGGGAATCGAGCAGCCCCAGCGCCCACCGGGCGTCCGAGCCGTCCACCCGGGTGAGCTTCTCCCGGATGGCGGCCACCCGGGCCCGCTGCTCCTCGATGCCCTGCTCGGTGCTCTGATCGGCCCCCACGGTGGCGGCGACCAGGTCGTCGCCCAGGATGCCGGCCAGAGCCTTGATGGCCGCCTCCGCCGCCCGCATCTTGGTATCGGCGGCCAGGCGCATGCCGAAGGCGAACTCGGCGGCGTCCTCGAACAGGGAGTTGTTCCACGTCGGGCCCTTGCCGGCGGCGTTGGTAGTCCACGGCGTCGTGGGCAGGTTCCCGCCGTAGATCGACGAGCAGCCGGTGGCGTTCCCGATGATCATGCGGTCCCCGAACAGCTGCGAGGTCAGCTTCACGTAGGGGGTCTCGCCGCAGCCGGCGCAGGCACCGGAGTACTCGAACAAGGGCAGCAGCGCCTGGGAGCCCTTGAGGCTGGAGACGTTCACCAGCGAGCGGTCCACCTCGGGGATGGTGAGGAAGAAGTCGAAGCGCTCCCGCTCCCGCTCCAGGTGCGGGTCCTTGGGCTCCATGTTGATGGCCTTGTGCTTCACCTCCTCCTTCGACTTGGCCGGGCAGATGCTCACGCACACCCCGCAGCCGGTGCAGTCGTCGGGGGCCACCTGCACCGTCAGCAGCTTCCCGGGGAAGTCCTTGCCCTTGGGCTCCCGGGAGGGGAAGCCTGCCGGGGCCTGCTCCAGTACCGCCGGGTCGTAGTACTTGATCCGGATGGCGGCGTGCGGGCACACCAGGGCGCAGCGGGCGCAGTCGATGCAGATGTCCGGGTCCCAGATGGGGATCTCGAGAGCGATGGACCGCTTCTCATATTGGGTGGTCCCGGTGGGGAAGGTGCCGTCCGGCGGGAAGGCGCTCACCGGCAGCAGGTCGCCCCGCCCGGCGATGATCTCGCCCGTCACCTTCCGCACGAACTCGGGGGCCTCCTGCGGCACGGGCCGCCGCCGGTGCACCTCGCCGACCACCTCGGCCGGCACCTCCACCTCATGGAGAGCGTCCAGGCTCGCATCCACCGCGGCGTAGTTGCGGGTCAGCACCGCCTCACCGCGCCGACCGTAGGTCTTCTTGATCGCGGCCTTGATCTCCTCGATCGCCTGTTCTCGGGGGAGCACGCCGCTGAGGGCGAAGAAGCAGGTCTGCAGCACGGTGTTGACCCGGCGACCCAGGCCGGCGGCCTCGGCCACCCCATATCCGTCGACTATGTAGAACTTCAGGCCCTTGTCGATGATCTGGCGCTGCACCTCCACCGGCAGCCGCTCCCAGACCTCCTCCTGGGGGTACTGACTGTTGAGCAGGAAGGTCGCTCCCCGCTCCGCCTGGGCCAGCACGTCCACCTTCTCCAGCAAGCCGAAGTCGTGGCAGGCGATGAACCCGGCCCGCTCGATGAGATACGCCCCCTCGATGCGCTGGGGCCCGAAGCGCACGTGAGAGACGGTGGTCTGGCCCGACTTCTTCGAGTCGTACACGAAGTAGCCCTGGGCGTAAAGCGGCGTGTTCTCCCCGATGATCTTCACCGAGTTCTTGTTGGCCCCCACGGTGCCGTCCGAACCGAGGCCGAAGAAGAGCGCCCGGACTTCGCGCTCCACCCGGGGGTGCCAATCGCGGTCGTAGTCCAGGCTCAGGTGGGTCACATCGTCTTCGATGCCCACCGTGAAGTGCCGTCGCGGCGACTCGGCCTGCAGTTCGTCGAGGGCCGCCTTGGCCATCGCCGGGGTGAACTCCTTGGACGACAGGCCGTACCGGCCGCCGATCACCACCGGCAGGCCGGGCGTGGGCAGCGTGCCCGCCATGGCGGCCTCGGCCAGAGCGGTGATCACGTCCTGGTAGAGAGGGTCGCCTACGGCCCCGGGCTCCTTGGTGCGGTCCATGACGGCGATGCCCCGCACGGTGGCCGGCAGCGCCCCGAGGAAGGCACCGGCGTCGAACGGCCGATACAGGCGAACCTTGAGCAGCCCCACCTTCTCCCCGTCCCGTTCTAGGGCTCGCACCGTTTCCTCGGCGGCGCCGATGGCGGAGCCCATCATGATGATCACCCGCTCGGCGTCGGGAGCGCCCACGTAGTCGAACAGGTGGTAGTGGCGTCCCACCAGGGCCCCGAGGCGGTCCATGGCTGCCTGCACCTTGGCCGGCACCGCGTCGAAGAAGGGGTTGGCCGCCTCGCGAGCCTGGAAAAAGACGTCGGGGTTCTGGGCGGTGCCGCGCAGCACGGGGCGCTCGGGGTCCATGGCGCGGGCACGATGAGCGGCCAAGGCGTCCTCGTCGATCATGGCCCGCAAGTCGTCGTCGGTGAGCAGCTCCATCTTGGCCACCTCGCTGGAGGTGCGGAAGCCGTCGAAGAAGTGCAGAAAGGGAAGCCGGGAAGTCAGGGTGGCGGCGTGAGCCACTGCCGCCATGTCGTGCGCCTCCTGCACCGAAGCCGAATTCAGCAGCACGAAGCCGGTCGGCCGGGCCCCCATGACGTCGCTGTGGTCGCCGAAGATGGAGAGGGCGTGAGTGGCGATGGTGCGAGCCGAGACGTGGATGACGCCGCAGGACAGCTCGCCTGCCACCTTGTACATGGTGGGGAGCATCAGCAGCAGACCCTGGGAGGCGGTGAAGGTCGTGGTCAGCGCCCCGGACTGGATGGCGC
>JAFGCH010000135.1 GCA_016932695.1 Acidimicrobiia bacterium
CACCCGGCCGCCGTCCTCGTCCGCCAGGGCGATGGAGGCGGTGCCGTTGACGCTGCCGTCGTGGCCGTAGAAGCGCCCGCAGGGCAGTTCGATGGCGAAGAGGCCCAGCCCGTAGTCGATTCCGAGGGAGCGGGCGGGGGCCGACGCCTGCCTCATGTCCTCGAGCAGGCCGGGGGCCAGCACCCGGCCGGCGAGGAGCTCCCGGAAGAAGCGGGCGAGATCCTCGGCGGTGGTCAGCAGCCCGCCGTTGCCGCCGTTGCCGAAGAGGCTCAGGTCGTCGGTGAAGTCGAACAACTCGCCGTCCTCGGGATGAGCCACCGGCTCGTGGCGGTCGGGGGAGAGCAGCGCGTAGCCCCGGAGTTCGGGGCTCGACTCGTCGGCCGGGGCCAGCGAGAAGCTCGCCAGCCCGAGGGGGCCGGCGATCGTCTCCTGCAGGACGGACGCCAGAGGCCGGCCGGTCACCGCCTCCACGACCATGCCCGCAACCTGGTAGTTGGGGTTGCTGTAGTGCCAGCCGGTGCCGGCGGCGAAGTAGCGGGGGTGGGTCTCTGCCAGGGCGACGAGGATCCGATCGGGGACTTGCACCGGCTCCTCGGTCAGGTAGGCGGCGAGCAGGGCCGCGGCTTCGGCTCGCAGGCCGGGGTCGGTCAGGGCGGTGACATCGGTTGCCGGGTCGCCCTCGTTGCCCCAGTCGAAGACGCCGCTGGTGTGGTCGAGGAGTTGGCGCACGGTTACCGGCTGGTCGGGCCGGAGCACGCCGGGCAGGATCTCCTCGGTCGGCCGGTCGAGGTCGACGAGCCCTCGCTCGACCAGGTCCAGGACGACGGCGGCCACGATGGTCTTGGTGATGCTGCCGGCCCGGAAGCGCATGGAGGCCGCGGCCGGCGTTCCCTCCAGGTCCGCGGCGCCCACCGCGCCGGCCCACTGCTTGTCGCCGAGGAACAGGAAGGCCACCGCGCCGGGGGCGCCGTACGCCGCCCGGGCCTGGTCCAGGGCGGCCAGCCGCCAGTCCTCGGCAGCCGTGGTCGGAGGGGGTGCGGTGGTGGCGGCCGAGCTGCTTGTGATGGCGAGGGTGGTGGTGACCGCGACGGTGCCGGCGGTCGAGCCGGTCGTTGCGGACCCGCAGGCGGTGAGCAGGAGAGCGCCGGCGACGGCGGCGAGGAGGCGGTGCCGGCGCACTACGGAGGCTCCCGATGTTTCATCTGGCGGAGGGCGGCTCTTGGAGAGGGCGGCTCTTGCAGAGGGGCGACACCATACACGGCAGAGCCGGTGAGGCCGACGCCATCGGTCGTCCATAGTGGGTTGGAGGGCCGGCATTCCCCGTCCCGCGTCGATATGAGTGGTGGGCGGAGTGGGGGACGACCGGCCCCCGCCCCGCCCACCTGCTTTAGGGAGGAGCCATCGGGGAGGAAGAAGGATGACTGCTCACCGCAGAGCCTCGCGCCGCCGCGTGACGCCGCCGTGGACGGGAGGTGAGCGGAGTGCGAATCTTGGTTGCCGGTAGCCCGGGGCCGGCGAGCGGCCGTTTCGGGCGGCAGGTGGTGCCGCCGGCATCTGCGGTTCGACTCCGGCAGGTGGCAACCCGGCTCCCCGCGCCCCTCCCCGATTTCGGTTCAGGTGACCTGGAGTTCACGTCCCCATCACGCCGGGTACAGGCCGGCCTGGTTCGATGCTGCCATCGACCCTGGGGAGCCGGTGACGATCACCAGACGACGAGTGACCGACGAGGAGTTGCACCACGCCGCGCGCGACCTGGCGGCGCAGCTCTTCGCCCTCATCAGACAGCTGCCCGATGCCGAGGCCGGACGGCCCCGGGTGCCGAGGCCCGCGCCATCGGGCCCGGGCCCGCTGCGGTACCGCCGGCCGGCTCGCCCAGGGACTCGTCCGGGCCACTCGCCCGGCGGACCTGCCGCCCATTGAAGGAGATGCGACGCGATGCCCGCAGCCACCCCCTACCCGGCTCGTCTGGAAGTCGACTACCCCGAGAAGCTGGACCGGTTCACCACCTTCTTCCGGGTGATCTGGATCATCCCGATCGCCGTGATCCTGGGCCTGCTGGCCGGGAGTGAATGGTTCTGGATCGCCCCGGCCCTGATGATCGTGTTCCGGCTCCGCTATCCGCGCTGGTGGTTCGACTTCATCCGGGAACTGGCCCGCTTCGGGGCGCGGGTGGGCGCCTACCTCTTCCTGCTCACCGACCGCTATCCGTCGACCACCGACGAGCAGTCGGTGCACGTCGAGATCGACTACCCCGATGTCGAACGGGATCTGAACCGCTGGCTGCCGCTGGTCAAGTGGTTGCTGGCCCTGCCGCACTACCTGGTGCTCACGGTGCTGTGGCTCGTCGCCGCGTTCGTGTGGGTCATCGCCTGGTTCGCCATCCTGTTCACCGGCCGCTACCCCCGAGGCCTGTTCGACTTCGTGGTGGGAGTGGGCCGGTGGACCCTGCGGGTGGAGGCCTACGCCTTCCTGCTGGTGACCGACCGCTACCCGCCCTTCAGCCTCAGATGAGGGGTGCGGCGTGACACTCGGCAGATGATGGCCGAGGCGGTGGCCGGAGCAGAGCCGGTTGGCCGCGGCATCCCGGGGCCCCCGGTGACGTCGACCGGCTGGGGCCGGGTATTGGGTGTCGGCAGCGGATGAGTACTGAGCATCGGACGCCGGTCGAAGACGGCGCGCTCTTGCAGGCGTCGACGATCCTCGGGTCGGCGGCCGCTGAACGGGGGAGCTGCCACCCATCGGGCGATCGACCGATCGGGTAGTCGGCTCGACCGGACCGCAGGTTCGATGCCGTTCTTCGGGTGTGGAGGCCCATCGAGCCGGTGCGGCGCAAGCCGTTAGGGCGACAGGACGAAGCGGGCTCCCTCCAGACGAAGCATCTCGAAGGGCGTCAGGCACTTCACGCCGAGAGCGATGCAGGCGTCGGGGATCTTGATCTGCTTCGGCGAGGACGATGGTCTTTCATGGGTCACGATGGTCTGCGTGTGGGCAAGGGCATGAGCCACCAAGAAGTAGTCGGCACCGTCCAGGAAGACGGGGATCGCTGCTGGCTGATAGCCGGACCCCGCCGCCCACTGGCCGACGGTGCGAAGGCTGGGGAGTACTGCTCCGTCCGGGGCCAGGAATAGCGAAGGACGGGCAGCCGCCCATGTCGACAGGTCATCGCCACGGCCGAGCATCTCGGTTCCTACGCGCTCCACACTGAGTACCCGTCCGTCGGCGTGGGCGACGTCGAGCCAGTCCCAGAAGGCAGGGCAGAAGTCGAAGCCGTAGTGCAGGTTCTTCGCCTGGATGAAGACGTTGGCGTCGAGGAGGTAGGCCATCAGAGGACACCCAGGCGCCTGGCGAGCTCGTCGAAGGTGGATTGCTTCCGAAACCCCAGCATCCGGAACGCCTCGGTGAACAGGGTCTGACCCTCGAGAGTGCTGGAGATGACGGACCGGGCGAACCTCTTGCTCACCCGCACCGGCTGGGTGTGGTAGAAGTTGCCGCCGGCCCCGGGTTGCGCCGACAGGCCCGAGATACGGGCAGACTCCTCGTTGAAGGTGAGGCGGTATTCCTCCCGAGTGAGGCGGCCCGCCTCGTACAGGCGGCGCAGGATCACGAGCGTGCTCACCTTGAACATGCGGGCCAACCGGTCGAGCTCCTCTGCCCGCGACTCGCCCGCCCGGCCGACGAGGCGAAGCTGTTCCATTGGGACCAGGAACTCCGCCGCGGCGCGGCTGCACCAGCGCTCGACTCGGCGGTGGGCCGGGGGGTCGGGGGAGGCATCGTCCAGACCGGTCTCGCCCAGCCACAGGTGTGCCAGTTCGTGGGCGAGGGTGAACACCTGCGCCGCTCTGGTATCGGCGGTGTTCACGAAGACGAGAGGAGCCAGGAGATCGACAAGAGCGAATCCCCGGAACTCCGCTGGGTCCAGCCGGCGATGGGTGTTGCTGCCGACGATCCCGCTGGCCATCACCAGCACTCCGGCGTCCTCGGCGGCGTCGGAGAGGCGTCGGAAGGCCTCCGTCCAGGTGGCGCCGCGGTCCTCGACGGCGAAGTCGAGGGTCTGCCTCATGCTCCCGGCCACCGTCTCCGGCGGATCTTCCAGAGTGGCCGAACCGACGAAGGCCACCGGGTCGAAGCGGTTGACCCTGGCATGGTGGCTGAACCACTCCTGGCGCTGCTGGCACTGGAAGATGACATCCAGCAGGTCGGGGCTCGGTTTGCCGACCGGTGTGTCGGCAACCGTGCGGAAGTCTGGGATGGGGACCGGCTCGGGAGGGGGCTCCGTCAGAAAGAGGTAGCCGATCGGTGTTCGGGTGGCGGCGGCGAACTGCTCCAACTGCTTGAGGGTGGGCTGTCCGCGCCCCGCCTCCCAGGCACCGAGCCGGGGGAAGCGCCGGGAGAGAGCGTCGGACTCGATACGGGAGCGGGCTCTAGCCCACGCCAGCATTCCGGGCGAGACTTCAACGCGCAGCACCACGGGTTCCATTCTCGTCGCCTCGTTCTTTGCGGGTGGGAGCGTTTGTGATTCTGAGGGCTGGGTACCACGGATCCGCGTGGCGGCCGACCTCGCGAGGATCCCGGTGGGGGCGAGGGCTCCTGTTGAGCGGCTCCGACGGGCGGCGGCCGCCGGTATCCTCGGCCGGGCCATCACAGGCGACCCGGGGGAGGGCTAGGGCATGACCGACCTGCTCCGTGAGGCGTTCTCGGCAGAGGGGCTGAGGAAGCTCGCCGACCCCCGCACGCTGATGCGCGGCGCCTCCTACTTCCAGGACCGCCGGGTGGAGTTGGGCCCGGTGGGCCCCGACGCGGTGGAGGCCACCGTGCGGGGGACGATGCCCTACTGGGTCGAGCTTCGGGTCTCCGGGGGCCGGCCGGCCTGGTCCTGCACCTGCCCGGTGGGCGCCGAGGGCCAATTCTGCAAGCACGCCGTGGCGGTGGCGATGGCGGTTGACCCGGCTGTCGGGGAAGGCGGGCTGCTGTTCCGGAGGGCGCCGGAGCGCGGTGCCGCGGACGATGAGGGCCTCCGCTCCTACCTGGCCTCCCTGGGCACGGAGCAACTGGTAGATCTGCTGCTCGAGCAGGCCGCCGCCGACTTCAGGTTGCGCGATCGTCTCACCGCCCGGGCCGCTGCCGCAGCCGGGGCCGGCATCGACGAGGGCGCCTGGCGCAAGCGGATCACCGCCGCTTTCCGCACCCCGGGCGGGTTCGTGCCCTACCGCCGGGCCGCCGACTGGGCCGCCGGGGTGAGCGACCTTATCGACGGGCTGGCCGATCTGCTCGACGCCGGCCACGCCGAGGCGGTGGTGCGGTTGGCCGAGCGGGCCCATCAGCGGGCCGACCGGGCCATCGGCGCGGTCGACGATTCCGACGGGTGTCTCAACGACATCTCGTTCCGCCTGGCGGCGCTGCACCTGCGAGCCTGCTGGGAGTGCCGTCCCGACCCGG
This sequence comes from Acidimicrobiia bacterium, assembly GCA_016932695.1. Classification (GTDB taxonomy): domain Bacteria; phylum Actinomycetota; class Acidimicrobiia; order Spongiisociales; family UBA11373; genus VGBK01. Next base: position 5,437 of record JAFGCH010000135.1, read on the forward strand.
TCCAGTTGGCCCGGCGCCTGGTCGACCTCGAGGTGACCACGGATCTGCTCGGGTTCCACCGGGCGGCGGCCGACTATGCCGAGGTGCTCGGCCCCGACGGGCTTGCGGAGTACCGGCGAGTGGTCGAGGCCCGCTGGCAGGCGCTTGCCCCGGACAGCGGGGAGTGGTCTTCGGAGCGGTTTGCCTTGCGGCAGACCCGGATCGGCCTGGCGCTGGCCGTCGGCGACCCCGACGAGTTGATCGCGGTGAAGCGCGACGACATGAAGGCCCCGAGCGACTACCAGGAGATCGCCGAGGCTCTTCAGCGCGCCGGGCGCGTCGAAGAAGCGATCGACTGGGCCCGCCACGGCCTGGAGGCATTCGGGCGGCGGCACTGGCAGACGGGGCCCCTCCGCGACCTGTGCGCCGCCCTGCTCCGGGGACGGGGCGAGGAGGAGTCGGCGGTGCGGCTCTACTGGCAGGCCTTCGCCGAAGCCCCCTCACTGGGGGCCTACCGGCAGCTGCTGGCGGAGGCAGGCGACGGGTCCGCCCACCTCGAGCAGCGCGCCCTGACCCTGCTGCGCACTCGGGTGACCGGGTTGCCGGCCGGGCCGACCCCCCAGACGGGCGCGGTGGCTTCGCCGCTGGTGGAGATACTGCTGTATGAGGGCGAGGTGGAGGAGGCCTGGGACACGGCGGTGGCCTGCGGCTGCGAGGCGCGCCTCTGGCTGCCTCTGGCCCGGGCGCGAGAAGCCACCTACCCTCTCGATGCCGTTGCGGTGTACGAGCGTGAGGCTCTGGCCCAGATCGACACGAAGAAGAACGACGGCTACCGGAATGCGGTGAAGCACCTGGCCGCCATCCGTCGACTGGCCGATGCCGCGGGAGACCCCGAGGTCTTCACTCGTATCCTGGCCCGGGTGCGCACCGAGCATCGCCCCAAGCGCAACCTGATGGCCCTGCTGGATGCGGAGGGGTGGTAGGTGAGTGTCTTGTGGAGGGGCGCCAGGCCCGACGACCCCCTGCCGTCCTGAGATGGCGCTATGTACGCTCAGTACCGGTGGCGACGAACGTGTAAGTCGACGGGTTCAATCTCTACTACGGAGCGTTGCGGGGCACGCCGCACAAGTGGTTGGACCTTTCTCGACTATGTCGGAGGCTGTTCCCCGCCGATCAGGTACGCCGGATCAGGTTCTTCACCGCCCTGGTCGGAGCGTTGCCGAACGATCCCGGGGCACCCCGGCGCCAGAGCGTCTACCTGCGGGTCCTGCGCACCATTCCGAACCTCGAGATCCACCTGGGGCTATTCCGCTCACACTCGGTCCGCATGCCGTTGGCGGATGTCCCTGCCACCGGACCGCGGACGGTGCAGGTGATCAAGACCGAGGAGAGAGGCTCGGACGTCAACCTGGCCAGCCTCCTTCTCATGGATGCGTTTGACCGGGACTGCGACGTAGCCGTGGTCGTATCGAACGACGCCGACCTGTGCCTTCCCATCGAGTTGGCCCGCATGCGGCTCGGCCTCAAGGTGGGGATCGTGAACCCGCATCCGGCACGGCTGCGCAGTCAGGCTCTCCGGGGTGACTTCTTCAAGCAGCTGAGGGTGAGCGCCGTTGCCCAGTGCCAGTTCCCTGCCGAGATGAACGACGGTGTAGGCGCCTTCAGGAAGCCGGCGGAGTGGCAACTCCCACAACGCAGAGACCCGCCGAAGCGGGTCTCGCACCCAGCCGCCGAAGCGTCTGGGGTAGTTGGGAGCATTATCGGCCCGAACCACCTCCGGCGCAAGTGCCTGGTTGCCCTCGAGGCTGCCACAGGAAGCATGCGGTCCCTTGCCCGGTTCTCATGAGAGGCCTCCGGGCACCCGGACATGGCATCGGCGCGGGTCCACGTTCGGCAGCCGTGACCCCGACTCTCACCGCCCGGGTTGGTGTCGAACGGCGGGCAGCACCTCTCGCACCACCAGCTCCTCTGAGCCGGGGACGCCGCCCCAGGGGCAGAGGAC
>JAFGCH010000136.1 GCA_016932695.1 Acidimicrobiia bacterium
CAGAGACCCATCCTCCCGCAACGCCACGCTGTGTTCCCCACCGGCGGCAACCGCAACGAAGATACTCCCCGCAGGCGCGCCCGAAACCTGCCCGTAGTCGTCCCGACCCCAGGCGGCCAGAGACCCGTCCGCCCGCAATGCCAGACTATGCCTGTGGCGCGCGTGGACCGCGACGAAGATGCTCGCCGCAGGCGTGTCCGAAACCTCCCCATCAATGTTGTAGCCCCAGGACGCAATGCCGGCTTCGGGGACAACGCGGAACGACCAGATGCCGGCATTTGTAGAGCCGGAGTCATTCATCGCCACCACCATCCAGTGGTACGTTGCGTCCGGATCGAGCGGCCCAAACAGGGCACCCGTGGTTGCCACGGGCCCCAGGCAATCGAAGGAGTCAACGCCGCTATCGTCGTAGCAGTACCAGTATTCGTCTGCGCCTACCGACGGCTCCCAGGCGAGGTACACCGCGCGACCGGTGATCACCGCAGCGTCGCGCGGCCAGGTCTGGCTGAACGCTTCCGGGTCGCCCCGGGGATCAATCGCCTGGGTGTCGGGGGACAACCCGGCGGCATCTTCACGATCCCACTCATAGGCGGGCCCGGCGGTAGTGGTGGCGCCGACCGGGGTCATTCCTACGGCCTGGGCGATGAGGCACAGTGCCGCCACCGCCACAGGCAGAAGGCCCCGGCGCAGCGAGCGGGGATGGCTCATGGGCGATTCTCCGAGTCGTGAGTGCAGCGAATAGGAGAGCTCCGGCGAGAAAGGGACGACCCAAGAGCGAGGCCGGGAGCGTCTGGAACCAGGGCGCGGCCGGTGGGCCCGGGTGCAGCAGCCGACCCCCTCGGCGCTTCGAATGGAGCGCCGACCCCCTCACCCGCTGGGTTGTGGCTACGTGAGCGGTCCACGCGGTCTCCCGGCCGATGGCGGAACGCTACCCACTGTGATCGGGCGGTGGCGCGCAATCCACCTGCCAATCCTGACCGGCCCCCCGATTCGAGGAACCCGCTATGCGTCCCCCAGCCCGAAGTAGGCGCGCATCTCCGGCCCCAGGCCCGGAGGGGGCTCGAATACCTCCAGCAGCACCCCGTCGGGCGCCTCCACCATCGAGTAGCGCCCCATGCCGGTGTCCACGATGGGCCGGGGATGATGCCCGGCGGCCTCGAGTTCGGCCACGCAGGCCTCCAGGTCGGTGACACACATGCCCAGATGATTCACGGGACCGCGCCGGTTCGGCTCCTGATCGTAGAAGTGGAGCGCGGCGCCGCCCACCTCCATGAAGACGTTGCGGGCCCCGGCGAAGTCCAGGTCGGCCACCACCTCTCCCCCGAAATGGTCCCGGTAGAAGCGCAGGGCGGCCTCCAGGTCGCGGCTCATCAGATGGACGTGGTGGAGACGGCGCACGGCGACCTCGCTTCCTCCCGGGCCGGTCCCGAGGTTACGCCCGCAGCCGCCCCCCTGCCCGCGGCCGGGGAACAACCCCCTTCAACCCGGCCGTCGGCGCGAATACCTTGCCCCCATGCCCAGACTCACCCGCCTCGCTGTCGCCGCGGCCTTGGCCGGCGCCGCGGTCGTCCCGGCGGCCGCTGCCGCCGCCCGCCCCGCCCCCCTCTGCTTCGGCCTCACTCCCACCAAGGTCGGCACCGCCAAGGCCGATGTGATCAACGGCACCTGGGGCAACGACGTCATCGCCGGCCTCGGGGGCGACGACGTCATCGACGGCAAGGGCGGCAACGACGTGATCTGCGGGGGAGGCGGGGACGACCTGGTGAAGGGAGGCCCGGGACGGGACCGCCTACGCGGGGACGGGGGCGCCGACGTCATCATCGGCGGCGACCACCGCGACCGGGTCATCGGCGGGGCGGGCAGCGACGCCTGCGACGCCGAGATCGAGCGCCGCTGCGAGGCCGAGCCGAATCCCCCCAATCCGGGCGATGCCAAGGACTGCGCCGACTTCGCCACCCAGGCCGAGGCCCAGGCCTGGTTCGACCTCTACTACCCCCTGTACGGGGACATCGCCCACCTCGACTACGACAACGACCGGGTGCCCTGCGAGACGCTGCCCTGACCCTCCCGCCGCGTCTCCCTGCCGCACACGCGCTGCAGCCGCGGCCCCGTTGAGGGAGCCGCGGCCGCGGCGCGAGAACCGCGGTTCCTAGCGAGAACGCCCGCCCCGAGCCCGGCCCGGGCCCCGCCCGCCACCGGACTCCGTCCCGGCAAGGAGTGCGGCCAGTTCCTCCTCCGTGTGATACACGGGTTCGTACACCGCCCCCTCGGCCGCCAGGCGGGTCGTGAAGGCCCGCAGATGGTTCTGCGACCCCCGCTTGAGGTTCTCGAAGACCCGGACGATGTCCGCCCGGTCGGTCGCCTCCGACCTCTCCTCCAAGTCGAGGATGTCCAGGTCCTCGATGAGGGCGCCCACGGTGAGTGCTTCCACCAACGACTCCTCCCCCCTCGAGACCAACTCGTGGTAGAGAGCGGCCAGTTCCGGGTCGCGGAACGACCCCGGGGTGTCGTCGAGGACCGGATCCTCCAGGCCGTAGGCCTCGATCAGCCCCAGCACCGCCTCCATGTGCCGGGCTTCGGAAGCGGCAATGTTCTCGAAGGCCTGCAGGCCCCAGAGGTCGAACATCGCCAGGTAGACGTCGCGCGCCAGTTTCTCCTCTTCCCGCATCCAGTAGAGCGCCTCCTCTTCAGCAGCGGAGAGCACCCCGGAGCCAACCGTTGCCGGCTCGGTGGCCGTGCCCGCCTCGGGGGAAGGCTCCGCAGCAACGGTGACATCGACCGTCGTCGGGCCGGCGGCCTCGTTCTCGTAGAGGGCAGCGGCCGATTCGGCCGACGAGGCTGCCACAGGCTCCTCCACCAACGGCGAGGAGGCGTCGGCCCGGCCCCCACAGGAGGCCAGGGAGATGCCGAGGGAAACGGTGAGGATGGCGGCCAGACCCGCCTTGATGGTCCGCTGGGAGAACATGAACGGCTCCTTGTCCTTGGTTTGCCGTCCCGCATCCAACAGGCCGGGCATGAAGGACGGGCCGGCGCCGCCATGAAGATCCGGTGAAACCCGGCCCGGGGAGGCCGGGCTCACCTGGCCGCCGGCAGGCGCACGGTGAAGGTGGCACCCCTGCCCGGCCCGGCCGAGGCTGCGGTCAGTTGGCCGCCGTGCGCCCGGACGATCCCCCGGGCGATGGTCAGCCCGATCCCGGCCCCTCCCGCCGCCGACGAGCCCTCCCCTCGGAAGAACCTCTCAAAGACCCGCTCCAGGTTCTCCGGCGCGATTCCTCGTCCGGTGTCGGTCACCGTGACCACCACCTCGCCGGGACGCTGCTCGGATTGCACCGTCACCGTTCCGCCCGGCGGGGTGTGCTGCAGGGCGTTGCGCAGCAGGTTGGCGAAGACCTGGGCCAGGCGGTCGGAGTCCACCCGCACCGGGAGCGCCGGCGCCGGAGCCACCTCCAGGCTCACCCCGGCAGCGGCATAGGACGCCGCCAGGCCGGCAGCCGTGAGGGCGGCGATCTCTCCGAGATCACCGTCCTCCGGATGGAGGTCGAAGGCCTGCTCGTCGGCTCGCGACAGGGCACCGAGGTCGGCGGCGAGGCGCCGCAGCCGACGCGTCTCGTGCCGCATCGCCCCCAGGGTCTCGCCGTCGGGAGCGAACACCCCGTCCTCCAGGCCCTCCACGAAGCCGTCGAGAGCGGTGATCGGAGTGCGCAACTCGTGGGCCAAGTCGGAAACCAGGCGGGCCCGCCGCTGCTCGGTCTCATGCAGGGCCGCACCGAGGGCGTTCACGTCGTCGGCCAGTTCGGCCAGTTCTCGGTCGGCGGGCACGGGGACCCGCTCCTCGTAGTGGCCCCGGGCCAGCCGGCGCACCGCCGCCCCCGTCCGCCCCAGGGGACCCAGCAGGCGCCGGGACACCAGCACGGCGCCGATGACGGCCGCCGCCCCGCCGGCGGCCACCGCCGCCAGCAGGGCGATGGTCAGCGAGGTGCCGAAGGCGTCGTTGAGCTCCTCTTCGACCATCGCCGCCTGCTGCCCTGCCCCGTCGTCGCGGCCCGGGCCGCCGCCGCCCGGGCTGACCCCTTCCTGGCTCCACCCGTATCGCCGGCCGATGCTCTCGACCTCCGTCTCGAAGAGCCGCGGTCCGAGGAGCCGGGCGGTGGCGAAGAGGGCTGCCACCCCGACGGCGACCACGGCCAGGTTCCACCAAAGGAGCCGACGGGAGAGGCTGCGCCGCCTCATCGTTTCACAACGGCTTTGTAACCCACGCCGCGCACCGTGGCAATGAATCGGGGGGCCGCGACGTCGTCGCCCAGGGCCCGGCGCAGCTTGCGGATGTGGACGTCGACCAGCCTCTCGTCGCCCACGTAGTCCCAGCCCCAGACCCGCTCGAGCAGTTGGCGCCGGCTGAAGACCCGTCCCGGCGAGGCGGCCAGCGCCGCCAGCAGTTCGAATTCGAGGGCGGTGAGCCCGACCTCCTCACCGTCGCGCCGCACCTCGTGGCGGGCCGGGTCGATGGTCAGGCCGTCGAGGCGCAGCACCTCGTCCCCTTCGGGAGGCGCACTCCCCTCACGACGGCGGCGCAGGACGGCCTTCACCCGAGCGACCAACTCCTTGGCCCCGAAAGGCTTGGTGACGTAGTCGTCGGCACCCACCGAAAGCCCCACGACCCGGTCGGTCTCCTCGGCACGCGCCGTGAGCATGATCACGTAGACCTCCGAGCGGCGGCGCAGTTCCCGCAGCACTTCGATGCCGTCGGCTCCCGGCATCATGACGTCGAGAATCACCAGGTCGGGCGAGGTCCGGTCGAACACGGCGAGGGCCGCCCGGCCGTCGGCGGCCTCGACGACGTCGAAGCCCTCCGCCCGCAGGTAGGAGGTGACGACCCGGCGGATGTTCGCTTCGTCGTCGACTACGAGGATGCGAGCGGAGGCCATGAGGGGATGTTAGGGAAGGGGCCCCGGGATGCCCGGGGCCCCTTCGGGTCGATGGGCTTCATGTCGCCCGGAGCCGTGCGGGCTCAGCGGTCCTGACCCCGCCGCAACTGGCTCCCGGTGCCGTCACAGTCGCCCGAGCCGTCACAGTCGCCCGAGCCGTTGCAGTCGCCGGGGCCATGACCCGTGCCGTCGGCCGGACCGGCACCGTCGTTGCCGGTGCCGTCGCCCGGCCCGTAGCCGTGGCCCGCCTGCTCGCCCTCGCCCGGGCCGGGCCCGTAGGCATGACCGGCGCCGGCCGCCTGCCCGGTACCGTCACCGGGCCCGTAGCCGGTGCCGTCACCGGGCGCCGGGGCGAGGCCGCTGCCGTCGCCGGGGCCGTGTCCGAAGGCGTTGCCCTCACCGTCGCAGGTGCCGTCGCACGAGCGCAGCTGGGCCTGGTTCCCAATCTGGTTCTCCGCCGCGACGGGCCGATCGGCCTTGCCGGCAGCGAGGGCGATGGCGGGCACGGCAGCGACGACGGCCAGCAGCGCCCCGACCACCAGGATCTTCCTCATCATCTCCCTACTCCTTTCCGGATCACTTGATCCCATCTTTCCGGATCACTCGATCCCATCGGGTGATGACGCCGCCATCCAACCGGGCCCGGATGAAGGCCTCCCGGACGGCTCCATGAAGCTTCTGTGAAAGTGGGGCACGCCGATGCTCGGCCGCGACGGGCGACGGTGCCCGTCTACCTACCGGGCAGCGCCGCCAGGATGGTGCCCCCACCCACGACCTCGTCGCCCCGGTAGAGCACCGCCGCCTGGCCGGGAGTGACCGCCGCCTGCGGCTCGTCGAACCATACCCGCCACTCCTCCCCGTCGCCCGGCTCCGCCTGGGCGGCAGCGGCGGGAGAGCGGTAACGCACCTTGGCCTCCAGGCCGCCGCCTTCGGGAGGCGCTCCGGCCACCCAGGACATCCCCCCCACCCGACACCCGGCGGCGAGGAGATCCTCCCGACGGCCCACGACCACCGTGGCGGTGTCGGGGCGGACCGCCACCACGTAGCGCGGCTCGCCGGTCGCCACTCCCAGGCCGCGGCGCTGGCCCACGGTGAAGCCGGCCACCCCGGAGTGGCGGCCGATCTCCCGGCCGGCGGTATCGACGATTGGGCCGGGAGCGTGGCTCTCCGGCAATTGCCCCCGTAGGAACTCGCGATAGCCCCCGCGCCCCACGAAGCAGAGATCCTGGCTCTCCGCCCGCTCGGCGCTGGACAAGCCCAGGGCCCGGGCGCGGCGCCGCACCTCGACCTTGGTGATCTCCCCTATCGGGAACGCCAGCCGAGCCAGGTGCCGCTGACCCAGCATGAAGAGCACGTAGGACTGGTCCTTCTCGGGGTCGGCGCCGCGCCGCAGGTGGCGCCCCTGGGAGTCACGCCAGATCCGGGCGTGGTGGCCGGTGGCGAGCAAGTCGAAGCCCAGACGATCCGCCTCCGCCAGGAGGGCCCCGAAGCGCACTCTCCGGTTGCACTCGACACAAGGATTCGGCGTCAGCCCGCTCTGGTAGGCGGTGACGAAGGGGCGGATCACCTCCCGGCAGAAGAGGTCGGTGTAGTCGAGAGTGGTGTGGGGGATGCCCAACTGCTCCGCCACCCGCCGGGCATCGCCCGGGTCGCAGCAGCACCCCCCGCCGTCGCCGGCGGGCCGGCAGGTCTGCACCAGGGTCACCCCGGCGACCTCGTGCCCGGCCTCGATCAGCAACGCGGCGGCCACGCTCGAATCGACCCCGCCGGAGAGGGCGACCAGGGCCTTCACCGCCGGCCTCGGCGGCTCCTGGGACCCCGCAATGGGGTGTGATGAAGCGGGAACATCGCCGGCGATTGTGGCAGGGGTCGGCGGCAAGCCGGGGGCGACGCGGCCCCCGGGCGCTCGGCGCGCCATAATCGGCGGGGATGGAGCCGTCTTCGACCCTCGGCCCTCCCGACCCGGCCCTGCAGGAGCGCATCTCCGGCATCATCCGCCGCCACTCGAGCAACCGGGAGGACATCCGCCGCGCCGCCCTGGACGGGCTCGAACTGGGCCGGGTGCACCGCGTCCTCGACCTGGGATGCGGATTCGGCTTCGCCACCCGCGCCCTCCAGGGCCGGGTCGGCCTCGGAGCCGGCATCATCGGCGTCGACTGCCGCGCGGAGTACCGCACCGCCTTCCTGGCCTCGACCGAGGCGGCCGGGGGCCGGGGCAGCTTCCTGTGCCAGACCCTCCAGTCGAAGCTCGACTTCCCCACCCGGGCCTTCGACCTGGTGCTCGCCTCCTACTCCCTGTACTTCTTCCCGGCGGTGATCCCCGAGGTGGCCCGGGTGCTGCAGCCGGGGGGCTGGTTCGTGGCCGTCACCCACAGCGAGTCCGACTTCGCCGCGCTGCTCTGGGCGGTCGGCGTGCCTCCGGAACGCTCGGCGCGCCGGGCCCTCACCCGCAGCTTCTCAGCGGAGAACGGAGCCGGCCTGCTGGAGCGGCACTTCTCGCACGTTGAGGCCCGCCCCTATCCGAACACCCTGGAGTTCGAGATCGGCGACCTCACGGAGTTCCTCACCCTCGTCCGCTACAAGGCCCCCCAACTGGTGCCCGCCGACGGCGAACCTCCCACGCCGCCGGAGGAGATCGAGGAGCGAGCCCGGGACATGCTGCGCTACATGGGCAGAGTCGTCATCGAGAAGGACGACGCCATCTTCGTCTGCACCGGACCGCGCGTACCGTGACCGAGGCCTTCTGCCCCGCGTGCGGCACCCGGTTGGAGGTGCAGACGGTGGCGGACCGGCCGCGGGAAGTGTGCCCGGCCTGCGGGGCGGTCGCTTACCGCAACCCGCTGCCGGTGGCCGCCGCCGTGCTGCTCGACGAGCAGCGGCGGGCGCTCCTGGTGCGGCGCAAGCACGAGCCGCACGCCGGTATGTGGTGCCTGCCGGGGGGCTTCGCCGAACTGGGGGAGACCATCGACGAGGCCGCTCTGCGGGAACTGCGCGAAGAGACCGGCATCACCGGGCGAGTCCACCGGCTGCTGACCGCCCGCTCCATGGAGTCCGACTTCTACGGCGGCCTCCTCTTCACCTGCTTCGAAGTGGAGCGGACCGGGGGCCAGGAAGCCCCGGGCGACGATGCTGCCGAACTCGGCTACTTCCCCCTCGACGCGCTGCCCCCGCTGGCTTTCGATGCCCACACCGAGGCCCTGGGAGTGTGCGCCGCGCTGCATCGCGAGCCCTGGGCCATCCAGGACTCCTTCACCCGCCTCTACCAGGACGAGAGCGACGCCATGCTGTCGGATGCCCTGGTGGCTCTGGTGGAGGAGCGCGCCGGGGAGATCTGCGCCCGCTGGCTGGCCCGGGTGCGCCGCAGCCCGACCACGCCGAGCTACTCCCGCCGCGACCTACACGACGTGGAACAGACCGCTCTCGAAGTGCTCTCGCGCTTCTGCTCCTGGCTGCAAGAGCCGGCCGCCCGTTCCACCATGGAGTCCTTCTATCTGGGGATCGGCCGCAGGCGGGCCCGCCAGGGCTACGAGCTCCCCGAGGTCCTCAGCGCCCTCACCCTGTTGCGCAAGGAGATCTGGGCCTTCGCCCGCGAGCATCAGGTGTTGGCCAGCCCGCTCGACGTCTACCGGGTGATGGAGCTGAGCCGCCGCATCGTGCTCTTCTTCGACAAGGCCATCTACCACACGGCGCGCGGCTTCCAGATGGAGCGCGAGGGGGCCTTGCCCTAGCCCTACCTCCGCAACGCCAGGTCGGTGATCACCCGGGTGACGAAGTCGGCCAGCGCCGCCTCATACCGAGCGGGATCGGCGTTCCAGGCGGCGCCGTGCCCGGCTCCAGCGATCCTCTCGTAGTGCACCAGAGTGCGCCGGGCGGACGCGAAGCGATCGCTCACCCCCACGGCGGCCACGGTGTCGCCGTCTCCGTGGAAGAGCAGGATCGGCACTTCGAACTCGGCAGCGCGGTCCACCTGGTTCAGCGCCCCCCAATCCACTCCCCAGCGCAGGGTGGCCAGGCCTTTCGCCCAGCCGGCGATGAGGCCGGGCACGTTGTGAGCGTGGGCGTCGGCATCGACCACCGCTCCCGGGTCGAGCAGGGGGGCATCGAGGATCAGCCCGGCCACCAGGTCGGCTTCGGCCGACTCGTGGAGGAACATGGCGGCCGCGGTGCCCCCCATACCCCAGCCGTACAGGATCACCGCCGCCGCCCCCTCCTCGGCGGCGTACTCCACCGCCGCCTCCACGTCCTTCCACTCCGGGTCGCCCAGGCCGTAGCGCCCCCCGCCGTCGGGAGCCCCCGGATCGTTGCGATAGGTGATGGTGAGGGTGGGGCATCTCGCCGCCGCCAGGGTGGGCAGCACCCGCAGTGCTTCGCGTCGGTACCCATTCCGGTCGTGGATCAGGATCACCCAGGTGGACCCCGACCCGGGGGTGAACCAGGCGGGGTAGTTGCCCTCAGGGCCTTCGATGATGACGTTGTCGAAGGCCAGGCCGACCGAAGCCGGGTCGGCCTCGTAGGCGTAGACGTCGAGGAAGACCAGCAGGCCGGGGCGCAACTGGCCGGCGGCCTCCAGGAGCGGCCTTACCACCCCGGCTTCCCCGGTCGCCGCCACCGGCCCCACTCGCGCATATCCGGTCTCCCATTCCAGGCCCCAAGTCCCCAGAACCTCTCCTGCTCCTCGAGGCAGGGTGACCTCACCCTCACCCACCGCCAGCACCTCGACGTCGTAGACGGGGAGGCGGTGATCGGAACGCAGCAGCAGACCGTGGATCTGCCCGCTGTAGATCCAGGTGGCGGCGGCCAACCCCACCACCACCAGGGCGACGCCCACCGCCAGCCCTCTTCGTAGCCAACGCCCGGCACGCACCCCAACCATCGGCCGCGATGCTACCCCCGGCGCCGTCTCTGCCTTTGGGGGACGCCTAACCTCGGCCCGTGGGCCCCGTGCGGGTGAGTGTGGACATCCCCCAGGCGATCGAGCGGGTCTGGGAGGAAGCCGGCGCCTTGGATCGCCACGCCGAATGGATGGCCGACGCTCAATCGATCGAGTTCCTCGGCCCGGAGCGCTCCGGAGTCGGCACACGGCTGAGGGTGGCAACCCGCTTGGGCCCGCTCCACACCATCGACGAACTGATGGTCACCGCGTGGGAGCCTCCGCGGCGCATCGAAGTGGAGCACCACGGCCGCTTCCGGGGATGGGGCCGCTTCCACCTCGAACCCCTGGGCCCGGCGCGTACCCGCTTCACCTGGGAGGAGAGCATCCACTTCCCCTGGTATCTGGGCGGGCCGTTGGGGGCCCTCGCCGCCCGGCCGATCTTCACTTGGGTCTGGCGGCGCAACCTGGCCCGCTTCCGGGCCCGGCTCACTTACCCTTGAAGTGCGGCTCCCGCTTCTCCAGGAAGGCGGCCAGGCCCTCCTCGGCGTCCTCGGTCTCGAAGCAGGCGTTGAAGCCGGCGTTCTCCACCGCCAGGCCCTCCTCCATCCGCATGCCCAGGGTGGCGTTGATCGCCCTCTTCGCCCCGCCCAGAGCCACCGTGGGCCCCTTGGCCAGCAGGGCGGCGTACTCCATGGCGGCGACGAGCAAGTCGTCGGCGGGAACCACCCTGTCGGCCAGGCCGATGGTCAGTGCCTCGGCGGCCTTCAGGTGCCGCCCGGTGTAGATCATCTCGCGCGCCTTGCCGATGCCGATCAGCCGGGGCAGCCGCTGGGTGCCGCCGGCGCCCGGGAAGATGCCCAGCTTGATCTCGGGCAGGCCGACGCGGGCGTCCTCCGCCAGAAAGCGGAAGTCGCAGGCGAGGGCCAGCTCTAGCCCGCCGCCGAGGGCAAAGCCGCGCACCGCGGCGATGACCGGCTTGGGCAGCCCTTCCAGAGTGGCCAGGGCGGCCGAGAGGCGGAAGGCCAGCGGCGTCTCGTCCTTGGCCAGCGTTGCCGCCTTGAGCTCGGTGATATCGGCCCCGGCGGCGAAATGTGGGCTGCCCGTCACCACGACGGCCCGTACCGCCGCGTCCTGGGCCCGGGCGATCGCCTGCTCCAGGTCGGCGGTCAGGCCCACCGACAGAGCGTTGACGGGGGGACGATTGAGGGTGAAGACGGCGACGTCGCCCTCCACGGAGTACTCGACCAGGCTCACGGTGCCTCCTTAGGGGTCAGCCCGAGGCTACCGCTCCCAGGAGGTGCTCGGCGGCCGTCCATGGGTCGAGCTGGCCCGCTTCGACCAGGGCCACCAGGCGGCGGTGCTCCGGCGAATCGGCGGCGGCGGCGGATCGTCGGGCCAAGGCCGCCGCCAGGGCGGAGCGCAGCTCTCCTCGCCGCCGCTGCCGCCGTCCCTCCTCCAGCCCGCCCGCCTCCAGGTGGGCCCGATGAGCCAGGACGGCGTCGAGCACTTCGGTGACCCCGGCTCCCCGTGAGGCGACCGTGGTGAGGATGGGCGGGGCCCAGGGCCGCTCCCCTCCCATGGCGAGCATGGTGCGGAGGTCGGCCACCGCGTCGTCCACCCCGGGGCGATCGGCCTTGTTGACCACGAACACGTCGCCGATCTCCAGAATGCCGGCCTTGGCCGCCTGCACCCCGTCGCCCCAGCCGGGGGTAACCACCACCACGGTGGTATCGGCGGCATCGGCCACCTCCACCTCATCCTGGCCCACCCCCACCGTCTCGATGAGCAGATAGGGGAAGCCGGCGGCGTCGAGCAAGGTCAGGCCCTTGGGGGCCGCCGACGACAGCCCGCCGAGGTGGCCACGGCTGGCCATCGAGCGGATGTAGACCCCCGGGTCGGAGGCATGGTCCTGCATGCGCACCCGGTCACCGAGCACCGCCCCGCCGCTGAACGGGCTGGTGGGGTCGACCGCCAGCACCGCCACCGGCCCATCGGACCGCCGCAGAGCGGTGATGAGGCCGTCGGTGAGAGTGCTCTTGCCGGCCCCCGGCGCTCCGGTGATGCCGATGCGATAGGACCGCCCGGAACGCGGGTAGGCGAGCCCGAGCGCCCGAGAGGCACCGGGGCGGCCCTCTTCCACGATGGTGATGAGACGGGCCAGGGCGCGGCGGTCGCCGTCGAAGGCGGCCGCGGCGAGGTCGTCTACGTCGCCGGTGAGGGGCACCGCGGCAGGATACCGCTGCGCCGCCCCCCGCCCTCGACGGGCCCGCCTACAGTCGCCCTGTGCCTGCAGTGTTCGACCCCGCCGTGCTCGCCGCCGACCCGGCGCCTCGTCGGGACGTGCTGGCCGCCCTAGCCGCCGCCCTGGAAGCCGCCGACCCGGCAGCCGCTGTGCGCCGGTACCTCCGCCTCTCCCGACGCGGGCTGATGGTGGGCGGCCGCCCCCTGCCGCTACCCCGGGGCCGTTTCCTCGTCCTCGCGCTGGGGAAGGCCGCTCCGGCCATGGCGGCGGCAGCCCTCGAAGTGCTCGACGGCCGCGAGGTGGCCGGGGTGGTGGCCTCACCGTCCGGGGCCGAGGTCGCCCCCCTGGAGGCCATCGCCGCCGGCCATCCCTTGCCGAACGCCGGCAGCTTCCAGGCCGGCAGCCGACTCCTGAGCCTGGCCCGGGACGCCGGCCCCGACGATCTGGTGCTGGTGCTGGTCTCCGGCGGCGGCTCCGCCCTGGCCGAGTCGCCTCTTCCCGGCCTCGCCCTGAAGGATCTCAAGGAGGTGAACCGCGCCCTGCTCCGCAGCGGGGCCCCGATCACCGAGGTGAACGCGGTGCGCCGCCACCTGTCGGCCTTCAAAGGCGGCCGGCTGGCCGCCGCCGCCCACCCGGCCCCGACGGCAACCCTGATCCTCTCCGACGTAGTAGGCAGCCCCCTGGAGGCCATCGCCGGAGGGCCGACGGTTCCGGACCCGACCACCTTCGCCGACGCCCTCGCCGTCCTGGAACGGTGGGAGGTGACCGCACCCTGCGCCCGGGCCGTCCTCGAGGCGGGCGCCGCCGGCCGTCTGGGCGACACGCCCTCCGGCGGCCCGGCCCTTGCGGGGCCGGTGGTCCTGGTGGCCGACGGGGCGATCGCTGCCAAGGGGGCGGTGGAAAGGGCGCGGCAGAGGGGTCTGCAGGCGCGAGTGGCCTCCACCGCAGTGCAGGGAGAGGCGCGGTTGGTCGGGGCCCATCTCGCCGCGGCGGCGCGCCGCCTCCGGCCGGGGCAGATGACCCTGTACGCCGGAGAGACGACGGTCACTCTCGCCGGGACGGGCAACGGGGGCCGCAACCAGGAACTGGCACTGGCCGCCGGCATCGCCCTGGCGGGAAGCCGGACCGGGGCGCTGGTGGCCTCCTTCGCTACCGACGGAGTGGACGGCCCCACCGATGCTGCCGGGGGGATCGGCGACCCCCGCACGGTCACCCGCGGCCGGGAGCGGGGGCTCGACTCCGCCGCCTCGCTGGCGGCCAACGACTCCCTCCCCTACCTGGAAGCCTGCGGCGACCTGCTGCGGTGCGGCCCCACCGGGACCAACGTGGGCGACATCATGGTGGCGTACCGGCCGCGGAGATGATTGGTGCCCTCTCCCGTCCGCTTCGGCCGGGAGAGGGTCAGGGTGAGGGCAAAGACGCGACGTAGGTTTCGTTGCTCTTTGCTCTCACCGCTCACCGCCGCGGGCGGCTCGCGACCCCCTCTCCCGCGCCGCGGCCGAGGGCAGGGGGTGAGGGTTTCCGCATCATCCGGCGACGCCGGGAGGCGCGCAGAGGCTCAGACCGCGTTGACCTCGGTGACCCCGGGGACGCGATCTCTCAGGATCCGCTCCACACCGGCGGTGAGGGTGAGAGTGGCCATGGGGCAGCCGCCGCAGGCGCCCACCAACTGCAGGTTGACCTTGCCCCCCTCAACCCCGATGAGGACGATGTCCCCGCCGTCGGCCTGCAGCGCGGGCCGGATGTACTCGATGGTGTCGGCGAGGGCGGCCAGGTCTACTGCCGTCGGGGCGGTGTCGGCCTTCTGGTCGGCGAGGTCCACGATGTCGGTCATCTTCCCAGTTTCCAACACGAAGGGCGTACTAACTGTTCCAATACTAAGGGCGAGGAGCCCCTATCCGTCCCCTCAGCCTTCCGCCGTCTCCCGGCGGATGTCGGCACCCAGGGCGGCCAGGCCGGCGTCGAGGTCCTGGTAGCCCCGGTCGATGTGCTGGGCGTGGGCCACCGTGGTGGTGCCCTCCGCCGCCAGGCCGGCCAGGACGACGGCCGCCCCCGCCCGTATATCCCACGCCTCCACCGGGCATCCGCTCAATGCTTCGACCCCTCTGACCACCACATGCTGGCCTTCCGTGGTGATGTCGGCCCCCATGCGGCTCAACTCGCCCACGTAGCGGAAGCGGGCGTCGTAGATGTTCTCGGTCATCACCGAGGTCCCGTCCGCCAGGGTGAGCAACGCCACCATCTGCGGGTGCATGTCGGTGTGGAACCCCGGGTAGGGCAGCGTGGCGAAATCCACCGCGCGCAGGCGCCGGGGGCCGCGCAACGTGATCCGCCCCTCGCCGATGGCTACCTCGCA
>JAFGCH010000137.1 GCA_016932695.1 Acidimicrobiia bacterium
AACCGGCGCATGAGGTCGTCTTCCAGGGATAGGTAGAAACGCGACTCCCCCGGGTCTCCCTGGCGCCCGGAGCGTCCGCGCAACTGGTTGTCGATGCGACGCGCCTCGTGCCGCTCCGTCCCCAGCACGTAGAGGCCGCCGGCGTTGAGGACCCGCTCCTGCTCCGCGTCGGTGGCCGCCCGGGTCTCCCGATAGACCTTCGGATAGGTGGCCTCCCACTCCGGGGTGTCGGGCTCCAACCCTCGCTTGTGCAACTCGAGCTTGGCCAGCTCCTCGGGATTGCCCCCCAGGCGAATGTCGACGCCTCGCCCAGCCATGTTGGTGGCCACCGTCACCGCGCCCACCCGCCCGGCCTGGGCGATGATCGCCGCCTCCCGCTCGTGGTGCTTGGCATTGAGCACCTCGTGCGGGATGCCTTGCTTGCGCAGGAGTTCACTGACCCGCTCGGACTTCTCGATGGAGATCGTGCCCACCAGCACGGGCTGGCCCTTCTGGTGCCGCCCGGCGATGTCATCGACAACGGCACCGAACTTGCCCCTCTCGGTCATATAGACCATGTCGGGCTGGTCGAGGCGGATCGCCGGCTCGTTGGGAGGGATCTCGAGCACGGAGAGCTTGTAGATCTGCTCGAACTCGGCGGCCTCGGTGAGGGCCGTGCCGGTCATGCCCGCCAGCTTCTCGTACATGCGGAAGTAGTTCTGGAGGGTGATGGTGGCCAGGGTCTGGTTCTCCTCCTTGATCCGGACCCCTTCCTTCGCCTCGATCGCCTGGTGCAAGCCTTCGGAGTAACGCCGCCCCTCGAGGATGCGACCGGTGAACTCGTCGACGATCTTGACCTCGCCGTTGGCGACCACGTAGTCCACATCGCGGTGGAACATCTCCTTGGCCCGCAGCGCCACATCGAGGTGGTGCACCAAGTCGATGTTGGTGTGGTCGTACATGTTCGGGACGCCCAGGATCTCCTCGACCCGGGCTACGCCCGCCTCGGTGGCCAGGACTTCGCGCTTGGCCTCGTCCACCTCGTAGTGCACGTCGCGCCGCAACCGCTCGACGATGCGGGCGAAGTCGCGGTACCACTTGGCCACATCGGTGACCCGTCCGCTGATGATGAGCGGGGTACGGGCCTCGTCCACCAGGATCGAGTCGACCTCGTCCACGATGGCGAAGTGGTGGCCCCGCTGCACCATGTACTCGGGGCTCATTGCCATGTTGTCGCGCAGGTAGTCGAAACCGAACTCGTTGTTGGTGCCGTAGGTGATGTCGGCGGCGTAGGCCGGGCGCCGCTCGTCGGGGAGCATTGCCGCCTGGATGAGGCCAATGCTGAGACCCAGGAAGCGATGGATGCCTCCCATCCACTCGGCATCGCGCTTGGCCAGGTAGTCGTTGACGGTGACGATGTGCACCCCCCGGCCTTCGAGGGCATTGAGGTAGGCAGGCATCGTGGACACCAGCGTCTTGCCCTCGCCGGTCTTCATCTCGGAGATCATGCCCCGGTGCAGCGCCCCGGCCCCGATGATCTGCACGTCGAAGTGGCGCTGCCCCAGGACGCGGCGGGCCGCTTCCCGGACCACGGCGTAGGCCTCGGCCTCGAGGTCGTCCGGCTTCGCCCCGGCGGCCAGCCGCTCCTTCAACTCCCCCGTCCTCGCCCGCAGGGCCGAGTCGGTCAGCCGTTCCACCTGCGGCTCGAGGACGTTGACCCGGCCCACCAGGGCCTGCAGATCCTTCATGGCGCGGCCCTCACCGGCGCGCAGCAGTTTGGCAAGGAGAGGCATGGCATCGGCCATCATATCGACGGCCTGCCGCTGCGGGCAGTGGTCAGCTCCGACCGGGAGAGCTGCCTGCCGCGGCCTCGGCGACCTCCAGGAGGGAGGCCGGCGGCACCCCGACTTCGTCGGGCAGCAGCACCTCGGCTACCCGGCTGCCGGCCAGGTCCACCGGTTCGGGAACCTCGAGCAGAGCCCCCTCACGGTCGCGTACCACCATGGCGCGACGGTCCCCGCCGGCGGCGGCCGTCACCATGACCACCTCACCCCCTTCGAGACGGAGCAGCGAGCCGGGCGGGTAGAGGCCCATCATCCGGTTGAAGGCCTCGACGATGTCGGGGTCGTAGGCCTCCCCGGCGCCCCGGAGCAGGATGGCCGTCGCCTGCTGCGGGGTGCGCGCCGGCCGGTGCGGGCGATGGCCGGTCACGGCGTCGTACGTGTCGGCGACCGCAACCAGCCGGCTGAAGAAGTGCGGACGCCGCCCCTCGAGGTCGGGGTACCCGCCCCCGTCAAAGCGGACGTGATGCTCCAGGACGATCTGGGCGGCGATTTCCTGCCCGGGCCCGGTAGCGGCCAAGATGGCCAGCGCGCCCTCCTGCGGATGCAGGCGCACCAGCCCCCAATCCTCGTTGGACAGGCGGCCCGGCAGGCGGAGGGCCGGGTCGTCCAGCACCACCCGCCCAATGTCGATGAGCAGGGCCCCCATCCCCAGCCGGCGCAGCTCGTCGTCGCCCAGTCCCGCCGCCCGGCCCAGGGCCAGGCTGAGCAGGCAGACGTTGACCGAGTGGTAGAACATCGCTTCGTCGTGGTTGTGCAGGGTGGCCAGCATCAGCGATGGCCCGGCGTCGGCGGCGCCTCCCTGCAAGAACCCGTCGACTGCTCCGGCCACCTTCTCCAGTTCTAGCCGGCGACCCGACGACACCGCCCGCAGAGCATCCAGCGAAGCAGCGTACGTGCGGCGCAGCCCCGACAGCGGGCGGGTCTCCAGCTGTGCGAACGCCACCGGCCGCTCGTTGAGCCGGACCGTGCCTCCCACCGGCAGGTCGGCACCGTGCCCGGCCGCTACCGCCGCCAGGTCGGTGAGGTCCCGGCGCGAGGCCCCGCGCAACACGGTGATGGAGTCGATGCCGCGCTGCTGCAGATCGCGCCTCATCCCGTGGAACTCGATGGAAGCATGTGGCAGCAGGCGCGGGCCCAGGAAGAACGCCTCCTTTCCCACAGTGAGGCAGACTTCGGGCTGACCGGAGGTGAGCACCTCGGCCGCCCGCTGCAGGGCGGTGATGGCATCCTCGACGGCGTCGTGGGTCGGGGGATGGCGCAACAGGCACTGCCCGGCGTGAAAGAGGGCCCGCAGGAACCCCCGGGCAACCAGCTCGCTCATCGCCGCAGCCCCGCCAGCGCCTGCCGCGCCGCGTCCCTGACGACCCGAGCAGTCCCCATAGTCCGCCGCCGCCCGGCGAGCCGCTCGAGAGCCGCGGGCACCGCCGGATCGGAACGCTCGGCGATAATCTCTACCAGCCGACGGGCTTCGGCCGCCACCGGGGGCCGGGTCTCGAGCAGGTCAACCAAAGCGGTCACCACTTCCCGGCTGGGAGAGGCCCGAAGGAGAGAGACGGCGGCGTGCCGCACCCGCGGCTCGGGATCGGTCAGGGCGCCCACCAGCGGCGCCACCGCCTCCCCGCGGCGCAAGGCGAACAGGCCGCGCATCGCCTCCACCCGCACCCGATGATCGGGGTGGGTGAGTAGCGACTCCAGCGGAGGAACCGCCTGCGGCCGTCCGGTGCGCCCTAGGGCAATGGCCACATTGCGAACTACGAACCACCGCGGGTCGGCCACGAAGGCGGCGACCAGCCGAACGTCGCTGCGGCCGATCCAGGAGAGGAACTCCACCAGGTATCTGCGGTTGACCGGCGGCTCCTCGACCACCATGCCCTGGACGAGGTAGCGGGCGAGGCGCTCTCCCCACACCGCCACCAGGCCGGCGCCGGTCCCCGGAGGATCGGCGGCGGCGAGACGCACCACCAGGTCGTCGAGCACCTGTGGGTCGGAGACTTCATCGAAGGCCTCGGCCACCAGGTCGGCATACTCCGCCGGGTAGGTGGGGGCGACCAGCAGCCCCCGCATCCAGGCTTCGGCTCGCGCCAGGTCTCCGGCCCGCACCGCGGAGGTCACCTTGCCCACCCACACCCGCAACAGCCGATGGAAGCGGGGGCGCCGGGTCTCGATGCGGAGCAAGTCGCGCAGCACGGTGATGCCCGCATCGGGCGAGCCGGTGTCGGAGAACTGGGCGGCGAGGCGCTGCACCAGGGCCTCGTCGAGGGAGGCCACCTCGGCGGCTTCCTCCCGGAGCGGCTCCCCTGCATCCGGCGGAAGGTCCTGGGGCGAAGCGGCGAGGTCGGCGGCAGGGTCCATGGCTACAACTCGATGAGGCTCTCGCGCACCGCGTACAGCACGGCCTCGCTGCGCGAGTGCAAGCCCAGCTTGTCGAGGATGTTGCGGATGTGGTTCTTGACGGTGTTCTCGGAGATGAAGAGCACTCGGCCGATCTCCCGAGAGGTCTCCCCCTGGGCTACATGGCGCAGGATCTCGATCTCGCGTCCCGTGAGGGCGGGCTCGCGGTCACCGACGATGTCCTGGTGGCGCAGGTGGCGCCGCAGGATGTCGAACAGCTTGCCACCCATACGGGACGAGACCGCCGCCCCGCCCCGCACCACGTCCCGGATGGCGGTGGCCAGACCTTCAAAGGCGGTGTCCTTCACCAGGTAGCCTCGGGCCCCGGCACGAATGCCTTCGAGCAGGTCCTCTACCGACTCGCTGGCCGTCAGCAGGATCACCTTCGAGCCGGGGGACACGGCCAGGACCTTCTCGACAACCTCGAGGCCCGAGAGCCCCGGCATCAGGATGTCGAGCACTACCACGTCGGGCAGCAACTCCTCGGCAGCGGTCACCGCGCCCTCGGCGTCGGCGGCCTCGCCGCAGATGTCGAAGCCGGCGGCGCGCAGCGCGGCGCTCAAACCGGTGCGGAAGAGGTCCACGTCGTCGACGACGAGGACCCGCACCGCGGTCACTGGGGCTCGATCAGCCCCAGGGAACCGCCGCGCCTCCGGTACAGGACGCTGTACCGATCGGTTTGCGCGTTCAGGAACAGATAGAAGCTGTGCCCGAGCAGTTCCATTTGGAGGGCTGCCTCCTGTGGCGTCATCGGCTTGACGTCGAACCGCTTCACTCGCTCGATCCGCAGGTCCGTCGTGTCGCCGGTTTCTTCGACGCCACCGGGGGTGCCATTGAGTTGTTTGTCCCCACCCCGGCGATGCCGCTCCACCAGCCGCTCCTTGAGCCGGCTCATCTGCCTCTCCAGTTTGCCCACCGCCAGGTCGAGAGCGGAACGGTGGTCGAACCCCGCCGCTTCGACCCGCACCATCTGCCCGGCTGCCTTCGTGGTGATCTCGACCCGGCAGCGCTCCTCCGTCTGCCGGGGATTCGGCTCGTCGGTGAACTCAACGTCGATGGGCCCGGCATCCTCGAAGGCCCGAATCGACCGGGCCACCTTCTCCTCGGCGAGCCGGCGCAAGTCGTCGTCGACGTTGGTGCGCTTACCGCGGACATGAACCTCCACCGTGACCTCCTCTTCGGTCGTGGGGCGCGAGCCAAGGGCGGCGGGCAGACTGGAAATGAGGGCCAAACCGAAAGTGGTGCGCTCCTGGCGGCACGCACTCTCCCGTCGTCGGCTTCCCCGTAGGGCTCGTCATCACTATACCCCCGGTGCCCCCGGGCGGTAGGGCGCCGGATGGCGCCGGGCCGTCGTAGCGGTGATCGCGACCCAGTGCCCGCCCAGCGCGGCGGCCGCCGCCCGCAGGGTGGCGCCGGTGGTGACCACGTCGTCCACGAGGACGGCACCCGGCGGGGCCTTCCGCACCGCCCGGAACCGAGGAAGCCCCCGGCCCGCCCCGGCCGGACCGGCCCGGCGCTGGTGCCACCAAGCCGGATCCAGAGCCATCACCAACGGCAAGCGGCACGCCCGAGCCAGCGCGCCGGCCAACTCGACGGCCGGGTCGACACCGTAACGCCACAGCCGCAGCCGGGCGCGGGGCACGGGAACCAGCGCGGTGGCCCCGGTAGGCAGCGCCTCGATCATGCCGGTCGCCAGGGCCGCGGCCGCGGCAGCGTGGCCGCCGTACTTGAGCCGGTGGACCAGGGCCCGGGCCGCCCCCTGGTGGGCGTAGGCGCTGCGCACCAGCACTCCCCCGGCCAGACGGCGCTCACCCCCCGGCGCCAGGTCGGCACGGCAAGCGGCACACAGCCCGCCGGCGGCGGCGGGATGCAGGGCACAAGCCAGGCAGGGCACACGCCAAACGTATACCCCCGGGATGACACTCCCGGGCCCCGTGGGTCGGAGACGGCCTTCCCGCAGATGGGCCGGCCTCACCTGAGCCGCGACCCTTTGATGCAGCCGGCACCCCGGTACCCTCATTGCCATGCGCGTCGCTGTATTCAGCACCCGGCCCTACGATCGCCGCTTCCTCGAGGCGGCCAATGCCGGCCTCGGCCACGAACTCGTCTTCTTCGAAGAACGCCTGCATTGCCGCACCGCCCGCCTGGCACACGGCGCCGAAGCGGTGTGCGCCTTCGTCAGCGATTCTCTCGACGCCGAGGCCATCGACTGCCTGGCCGACGAAGGTGTGCGCCTCATCGCCCTCCGCGCCTCGGGGATCAACAACGTCGACCTCGAGGCCGCCGCCCGGCGCGGCCTCACCGTCGCCCGGGTCCCCGCCTACTCCCCCAACGCCATTGCCGAGCACACCGTCGGCTTGATGCTGGCCCTGGAGCGCAAGATCCATCGCGCCCACGCCCGAGTCCGCGAAGGAAACTTCTCGCTGGAGGGCCTCCTCGGCCGAGAACTGCACGGGCGCACCGTCGGCATCATCGGCACCGGCGCCATCGGCCGGGCGGTAGCCCGGATCCTCCACGGTTTTGGCTGCCGCCTGCTGGCCCACGACATCGCTCCCGATGCAGGTCTGCAGGCCCTCGGCGTTGCCTACTCGGACCTGCCGGCGCTGCTGGAGCGCAGCGAGGTCGTGAGCCTCCACTGCCCGCTGACCCCCGATACCCGCCACCTCATCGACACGGCTGCCCTGGAGACGATGCGCCCTGGGGTCATGCTGATCAACACGAGCCGGGGCGGCCTGATCGACACGGTGGCCGTCATCGAGGGCCTCAAGACCGGCAAGGTGGGCAGCCTGGGGCTCGACGTCTACGAGGAAGAGGCGTCCCTGTTCTTCGCCGACCTCTCCGACCAGATCATCCAGGACGACGTGTTCAGCCGCTTGCTCACCTTCCCCAACGTGATCATCACCGGGCATCAAGCCTTTTTCACAGTCGAGGCCATGGAGCACATAGCGGCCACCACGCTGGGCAACATCTCCGCCTTCGCTGCCGGGCGCCTCAGCGGCAATGAAGTCGCCGCCCCTGACTAGTGCTCTGACCACAAATGTTGGGGGGTTCTGGACTCGGTTGATCGCATCGCGCATCGTGGGGTGTTGCGCGTGTGTTTGATCAAGGAGGGTTGGGATGGCGGAGCGGGTTCGGGCGCGACGGTTGACTGATGAGGAGGGGCTGTCCCGGGAATCTTGACACGCGGCACACCCACGCCGCATGACCACCAACCGCGCGAACGTTTGTGGTCAGAGCACTAGTCACCCCTTGCCGCCAGAATGAACACGCTGAGCGGCCGATATCGCCACACTCCACTACTCCTAGTGGTTACAGTGTCGGTGGATGGCAGACTCGCGGAGGGACCACATGCCGCTGGACGTTCAAGTGACCCGGGAACGGCAGAGGCGCCGCCGCCTCCGCCGTATCGCCATCGTCCTGACGCCTCTGGTCCTCTGGCTGTGGGTGCGCCTCCTGACGGGCAACCCGGTCTCCCCCGGATGGCCGGACCTGCCTCCCGAGGCGGTCTACTGGATCCCCGGGATCGTCATCGTCCTCCTGCTGGGCATCGTGCTCGTCGCCCCGATGATGGGCAGCGGGCGGTCGCCCGAGGTCATCTTCCTCCCCGAGCAGATCGAGGTGACTTTCGACGACGTCCTCGGCCTCGGCCCGGTGCTCGGCGAGGTGCGCCAGTCCCTCGAGGTGTTCCTGAACCACCAGCACTTCCGCGACCACATGGGCGGCCAGCCGCGGCGGGGCATCCTCTTCGAGGGCCCTCCCGGCACGGGGAAGACCCACACCGCCAAGGCCATGGCCAAGGAAGCCGGCGTCCCCTTCCTGTTCGTTTCCTCCACCGCCTTCCAGAGCATGTGGTACGGGGCCACCGCCCGCAAGATCCGCTCTTACTTCCGCCGCTTGCGCAAGGTGGCCCGCGAGGAGGGCGGGGCCATCGGATTCATCGAGGAGTTCGATGCCATCGGCGCCCGCCGCGGCGGGATGAACCACATGACCGCCGCCGCCACCCGGGTGGAGCCCTCGATGGTCTCCGAGGGCACCGGCGGAGTGGTCAACGAACTGCTCGTGCAGATGCAGTCCTTCGACGAGCCGCCGCGCTCCATGAAGCGGGGCAATGCACTGCGGCGCTTCGCCAACAAGTTCCTTCCCCCGCACCGGCATTTCAAGACCCGCCGGGCCCCCTTCGCCAACATCCTCCTGATCGGGGCCACCAACCGGGCCGACAACCTCGACCCCGCCCTGCTTCGCCCCGGCCGTTTCGACCGGGTCCTCCACTTCGGCATGCCCGCGCGGGCACAGCGGCGCGAGCTCATCGACTACTTCCTCATCCGCAAGGCCCACGACGAAACCCTCGATGAGCAGGCGCGCGACGACCTGGCCGCCTCGACCATGGGCTACTCGCCCGCCAGCCTCGAGCGCCTTTTCGACGAGGGCCTGCTCTTCGCCCTGCGCGCCGGACGCGACCGGCTGAACCGCGACGATCTGCGCCGGGCCCGCCTCGATGTCGAGATCGGCCTCGCCGAACCCACCGAATACACGCCGGAGGAGCGGGCCACCATCGCCGCCCACGAGTCGGGACACGCCACCATCGCCTACCTCGTGGGGAAGGGCCGCAAGCTGGACCTGCTCTCCATCGTCAAACGCAAGGATGCCCTGGGCCTGCTGGCGCACAGCGAGGTCGAGGAGCGCTACACCAAGCGGCGTAGCGAGGCTCTGGCCCTCATCCAGATCGCCCTCGGCGGCATGGCCGCTGAGGAGATGATGTTCGGCGAGTCCGGCACCGGGCCGGCGGGCGACCTGGCCGCGGCCACCGCCATCGCCGTGGAGATGGTCGGATCAATGGGCCTGGGCGGTTCGCTGATCTCCTTCCGGGCCCTCGACGACGGCCCCCTAGGTGGCAACCTGGTCGCCAAGGTGCTGGCCGACGACCGGGCGCGCGAGGCGGTGGACGCCCTGCTGCGCGAGCAGAAGGAGGTCGTCGCCGCGCTGCTGGCCACCCATCGCCACCTGGTCGAGGCCCTGCGCGACGCTCTCCTAGAACGAGAGGAACTGGTCGGCCGGGAGATCATCGAGGTCATCGAGACCGCTCAGGCCGAACACGACCTGGTAGTCGACCTTCGCGCCCCGGTCGGCTGAGCTCGATGCCCGGGGCCCGGGCGGCGCCGCATCCCTGCCGGGATGCCAAGATGGCGGCATCAGCGGCGGCGGAGGACCCGAGATGGCGCAGGTGGAGCAGACCCCCGTTCCGGGCGTGGGGGTGCGCTACGACTTCACCACCGCCGAGGGCCGCCGCGTGGGCGTGGTCCACCATCACGATGGGCGCAAAGAGGTGTACGTCGGGACGGCCTCCGACCCCGAGGCGGCCGCTCCGTGTTTCTGCCTCGAAGACACCGAGGTGGCCACCCTGGCCGAGGTGCTGGGTGGCTCGCGGGTAACCGCCGGCTTGGCCCGCCTCCAGGAGTTCGTGGAGGGGCTGACCCTCGATTGGCTGAAGGTCGGCGCCGGCTCCCCGGTGGCCGGGGTCAGCATCGCCGCCGCCGGCATCCGGGCTCGCTCGGGGGTGTCCGTAGTGGCCGTGCTACGCGACGACCAGACCCACCCCGCCCCGGGGCCCGAGTTCCGCATCAGCGCCGGCGACACCCTGGTGGTGGTGGGAACCCCGGAAGGGATCACCGCCGCCGCCGGCATCCTGCGCGCCGGCTGAGGCCGCCCGATCCCCGATCGGGACCGCCCGGTGGCATCATGCTCCCATCAGTTTGGGAGGAAGCCACCGTGACCACCGCCATTCAGCAGACCCCCCTTCCCGGCGTCGGGGTCCGCTACGACTTCACCACCGAGGAGGGACTGCGCCTGGGCGTGGTGCACCACCATTCCGGCCGGCGCCAACTGTTCCTCTGCTCCGCCGATGACCCCGACAGCGCCCGGGTCACCATCGAACTCACCGAGGACGAGGCCCACGCCCTCATCGACGTGCTGGGAGGATCCCAGATCGTCGAGGCCCTGGCGGGGCTGCGCCAACAGGTGGAGGGACTGGGGATCGACTGGCTGACCC
Organism: Acidimicrobiia bacterium; assembly: GCA_016932695.1. GTDB lineage: Bacteria > Actinomycetota > Acidimicrobiia > Spongiisociales > UBA11373 > VGBK01. The sequence goes on from JAFGCH010000137.1 coordinate 10,261, forward strand.
TGGACCCGGATTCCCCCTATGCCGGCCGAACCATCGGGGACGCCCGCATCCGAACTCGCACCGGGGTGTCGGTGGTCGCCGTATTGCGGGGCGCGGTGCCGCATCCCGCCCCGGGTCCCGAGTTCGCTTTCTCGCCGGGCGACACCCTGGTGGTGGTAGGCACTCCCGAGGGTATCGGCTCCCTCGGCCACCTGCTGCGTCGCGGCTGACCCGTGCACGCCCAGGCCCTGCTCTGGCTGGAACTGGGGGGGCTCATCCTGGGGCTCGCCCTGCTCGCCCGCCTGGCGGTGGCCTGGCGCCTCTCCCCCATCCCCTTCTACCTTCTCGGCGGTCTGGTGGTGGGGGAAGGGGGCCTGATCCCTCTCGTCCCCTCCCAGGACTTCGTGGAGATCGGCGCCGATCTCGGGGTCATCCTGCTGCTGCTGCTGCTCGGGCTCGAGTTCACTGCGGTCGAACTCCGTCGCGCCCTGCGCTCGGGGGCCACAGCCGGCCTGCTCGACCTGGCCCTCAACTACACCCCCGGGGTGGCCGCCGGCCTGCTGCTGGGCCTGGGCTGGGCGCCGGCGCTGTTCCTCGGCGGGGTCACCTACATCTCCTCATCCGGCGTGGTGGCCAAGCTCCTCGGCGACCTGGGATGGACCGCCAACCGCGAGACCCCCCTCGTGCTTTCGATCCTCGTCTTCGAGGACCTGGCCATGGCCATCCTGCTCCCTCTCCTGGCCGTGGTGGCCCTGGGGGGCAGCCCCCTGGGAGCGATCCTGGCCGTGGGAGCCGCCCTGGCCCTGGTCGCCTTGGTGCTGACCGTCGCCGCCCGATTCGGCGAGGGCGCCGGACGGCTGGTGTTCTCCGGGTCCGATGAAGTGAACCTGCTCACCCTGGTCGGGGTAACGCTGGTCGTTGCCGGTCTCACCGAGCAGCTCAACGTGTCGGCGGCGGTGGGCGCCTTCCTGGTGGGCATCGGCATATCGGGCGAAGCCGCCCAGAGCGCCCGGACTCTGCTCACCCCGCTGCGCGACCTCTTCGCCGCGGTCTTCTTCGTCTTCTTCGGGCTCTCCACCGACCCGGCGGCCATCCCCGGAGTGCTCGCCCCCGCGGCCGGCCTGGCGGCAGCTACCGCAATCACCAAGATCGCCACCGGGTGGTGGGCGGCGAGTCGAGCCGGGGTGGGCCGGCGCGGGCGGGTCCGAGCCGGCGCAGCCCTGATCGCTCGCGGCGAGTTCTCGGTGGTCATTGCCGGCCTGGGCGCAGCCGCCGGCGGCGCCGAGGAACTGGCTCCCCTGGCGGCGGCCTACGTGCTGATCATGGCCACTCTCGGGCCCCTCGCCGCCCGGGCGGCCGACCTCCGCCCCCGCAGCCAAAGGAAGCGCCTCCGGATCCGGCGTCTAGCCCGCCGCCGCCCTGGATCGGGCCGCAGCGCGGAGCCGACTCCGGGCGGCCCGGCCTCATGACGGCTCGGGCCGGCGGCGATCAGGTCCCCATCTCCCAGCTGCGCAGGTAGCGCTCCTGCTCGGGGGTGAGGGCATCGACCCCTCCGCCCAGACTCTCCAGCTTGATTCGGGCCACCTCGGCGTCGAGGTACTCGGGAAGGCGATAGACCCGCGGCTCCAGCTTCCCGGCATTGGCCGCCAGCCACTCGGCGGCCAGGGCCTGGTCGGCGAAGGACATGTCCATGACGTCGGCGGGATGCCCCTCGGCGGCGGCCAGGTTGACCAGGCGCCCCTCGGCGGCGACGTACAGGCGCCGCCCGTCGCGCAGAGTCCACTCCTCCAAGTTGGCCCGGACCCGGCGCCGGCCCTGCGCCGCCGCTTCCAGGGCAGCCAGGTCGATCTCCACGTCGAAGTGCCCCGCATTGGCCAGCACCGCCCCGTCCTTCATGACGGCGAAGTGCTCGGCACGCAGAACGTGGAGATCGCCGGTCACCGTCACGAAGACGTCGCCCCGGCGGGCGGCTTCGAGGCCCGGCAGCACCCGATAGCCCTCCATGGCGGCGGCCAGCGCCCGCACCGGGTCTACCTCCACCACGATGACCGCAGCCCCCAGGCCCTGCGCCCGGGCGGCCACTCCCGTGCCACAGTCTCCGTAGCCCACGACCACCACGGTGCGCCCGGCGAAGAGGAGGTTGGTGGCCCGCAGGATGCCGTCCAGGGCCGACTGCCCCGTGCCGTGGCGGTTGTCGAAGAGGTGCTTGGTGGCCGAGTCGTTCACCGCCACCACCGGGAAACGGAGCACCCCGGCCTCGGCCATGGCCCGCAGGCGCAGCACCCCGGTGGTCGTCTCTTCCGTAGAGCCCAGCGGGTCGGTCCCGGAGCACTCTTTGAGCAGGGTGGTCACCAGGTCGGCACCGTCGTCCATGGTGACATGGGGGGCCTGCTCGAGCACCGCCCGGATGTGCCCGTAGTAGCGGTCGGCATCTTCCCCTCGCACCGCATAGACCGGGATCCCCTCCTCCACCAGGGCGGCGGCCACATCGTCCTGGGTGGACAGCGGATTCGAGGCGCAGAGGGTCACCTCGGCTCCCCCGGCGCGCAACGCCTGCATCAAGTTGGCCGTCTCCGCGGTGACGTGCAGGCAGGCGCCCAGCCGCAGACCCTCGAGCGGGCGCTCGCCGGCGAACCGGCGGTGGATGGCGGCGAGCACCGGCATGCGGCGAGCGGCCCACTCGATGCGGAGCAGGCCCTCTTCGGCCAGCGAGGCGTCGGCGATGTCGAATCTCATGATCCCTCCCCGGATGATCCCTCCCCGGATGATCCCTCCCCGGCCAGTTGCTCTTTCAGAGCGGCGATGACGTCGACCCGCACCGGGTCCATCCCGGCCCGCTCGGCCAGGGAGACGGCCACCAGGTCCCCGACCACAGTGAGGCTGAACAGCCGGGCGAGGACGCCCTCCCCTTGGGCATGCACCTCCCCGGCCAGGCCCACTCGCCCCTCGAGGAGCCGCCGGCTCACCTGTACCCGGTGGGACAGGCGGGGATCCTCCTGCGGCTCGTGCAGCCACACCACCCCCACCCGGTCGCGAGCCAGGTCCGGGTAGGCCGCCCACGCCTCGATCTCGTTATGGTCGAGCTCGGGGAACGAGGAGCAGTAAGCGATGGCCTTGCCGTTCTCGTTGATCTGGGTCTTCCAGCGGTAGGCGGCCACTGCGGGCAAGCCCTCCGCCCCATAGATCACCACCAAACGGTTGTAGAGGGCCCCGGCCAGGTCGTCGGCCAGGGCGACCGCCGCCCCCTTGCCCCCGTCGAGCAAGCGGGCCACCACCTCTGCCGCTTCGCGCAACCCGGCCGACACCGGCGGGACCACCCCCGCCGCTTCCAGCAACCGGAGCACCGCCCCGGCCAGGTAGCCCACCGCCGCCCGCGGCTGGGGCACCGGGGGGGTAATGACCGCCGGGAAGCCCTCTGCCGCGGCCAGGGAGGCCAGCCGCCCCCCGGTGGTCACCGCCGCCCGCGCCAACCCCAGCCGTCCTGCCTCCTCCACCGCCGAGAGGGCCTCCTCGGTGTCGCCGCTGTGGGAGACCACGATTACGAGCGGCCGAACCTGCGCCGCCCAGGAAGGGAGGCCGTAGGAGCGATGCACCCCGAGGCGCCTGCCGTGGTCGGCGGCTACCAGGGCGGCGATGCTCCCGGCGATGCCCGAGCCGCCCATCCCGGCCACCAAGGCCTCGGCCGCAGAAGGAACCTCGGGGGCCGGCAAGTCGGCCGCCCAGCGCAGCTGGTCGGGCAGCGTGCCGATGAGATCGCGCATCGAGGTCATGCCGGCGGCTCCCCACCGGTCCGACTTGCTTCCTCGGGCAGCATGATGGGGATGCCGTCGCGTACCGGGTAGATCAAGCCGCAGGCCGTGCAGGCCAGGCCCTCCCCCCGATCCTCCAGCGCCCCGTGGCAAACGGGGCAGGCCATGATGGCCAGCAAATCCTCAGGCACCGGCATCGGCGACCTCCTCCACTGCGGCCCGCACCCGAGCCACCAGTTCTTCCACTGCCGTCGCGTCGGGAGCCTCCACGTTGAGCCGCAGCACCGGCTCGGTGTTGGAGGGGCGAAGGTTGAACCACCGATCCTCCCACGAGACGGTGAGCCCATCCACCCGGTCCTGTTCCCCGTCGGCGAAGCGCCCGGCAACCGCGGCGGCTGCCGCCGCCGGGTGGGCCACATGCAGGTTGATCTCCCCCGATTGGGCATACGGCTCGAACTCGTTGCGCATCTCCGAGAGCGGCCGGCCGTCCTCGGCGAGCACCTGCATCAGCACCAGCATCGTCAGGATGCCGGAGTCGGCCCGGTAGTTGTCCCGGTAGTAGTAGTGACCGGAATGCTCCCCACCGAAGACCGCCCCGGTCTCCTTCATGACCGTCTTGATGAAAGAGTGCCCCACCCGGGTCCGCACCGGGATACCTCCGGCTCGCCGGATGGTCTCGGGGACCGCCCGGCTGCAGATGAGGTTGTGCACCACCGCCGCGCCGGGCTCCCTGCGGAGGAACCACTGCGCCGCCATGGCCGTCACCGTGCTGCCGGGCAGCGGGCGCAAGGCGTCGTCCACGAAGAAAGCCCGGTCGGCATCGCCGTCGAAAGCCACCCCCAGGTGGGGCCGCTCCCGGCGCATCAGGGCTTCCAGGTCGTGCAGGTTCTCGGGACGCAGGGGATCGGGGTGATGGTGCGGGAAGCGGCCATCGGGCTCCAGGTACAGGCCGATGAGCGTCGCCGGCAGGCGCTCGAACACGGCAGGGACCGCCACCCCGGCCACCCCGTTCCCTCCGTCGGCCGCCACCCGCAGCCCGGCCATTTGGGCGGCGTCCACGATGGACAGCAGATGCTCGACGTAGCCGGGGAGCACCTCCACTCGGCGTACCTCGCCGGGCACGGCCGCCGGCGGTGGCGGGCTCTCGGCGAGCCGGCGTACCTCCTCGAGCCCGGAGCCGGCGCCGACCGGGGCCGCCCCGGCCAGGCAGAGCTTGATCCCGTTCCACCCCTGGGGGTTGTGGGAGGCGGTGACCATCGCCCCCGGCCGGTCCAGCGAGCCGGCGGCGTAGTAGACCATGTCGGTGGTGATCATGCCGAGGTCGTCCACACCCACGCCGCGGCTAGAGATGCCGGCGATCAGGGCAGCGGCCAGGGACGGGGACGACAGCCGGCAGTCCCGCCCGACGGCGATGCGCTCTGCTCCGCAGAAGGCGGCGAAGGCAGCGCCGATGCGCTCCGCGGTACCCTCGTCGAGCTCGGCGGGTACCAGGCCGCGGATGTCGTAGGCCTTGAAGATGGCGTCGAAGCGGGCTTCGGTTTCCATCGCCGGGCCATTGTACGGGGCGGGGCGCTTCCCCCCTCCCCGGGCCCCGCGCCGCCCGGTAGGCTTCCTCGATGCCTTCCGGGGCCCGACTCTCCATCCTCATGCCCTGCTACGGGCTCGCCGGGTCGATCGCCGCCAACATCAACCGGGTAGTCGCCGCCACCGCCGCGGAGGAGGGGGTGGAAGTGATCGTCGCCGACGACGGTTCCACCGACGGCACGCTCCAGGCAGCTGAGGCGGCCGCGGCCCGCCACTCCCACGTGCTGGTAGTGGCCAACCCGCAGAACGCCGGCAAGGGGCGCGCCCTGCAACTGGCTTTCGCCGCCTCGAGCGGCGAGATCGTGGTCTTCCTCGACGGCGATCTCGACCTGCCGCCCGAGCAGGTGCCGGCGATGGTGGCCGAGTTGCGCCGCGGCGGCTACGACGCCCTGCTCGGGGCCAAGCGCGCCGCGTTGGTGGTCGGCGGCTACCCGGCTACCCGGCGGGTCCTCTCCCGGGTGTTCTCCGCCGTCGTCCGCTTCGCCTTCCGCCTGCCCGTGGCCGAGACCCAGACGGGCCTGAAGGCGTTCCGCCGCGAACCGCTCGCCGCCGCCCTCCCCCGGGTACGGATCGGCCGCTACACCTTCGACCTGGAATTGGTGGTGCTCCTGCACCGCGCCGGGTGCCGCCTGGGCGAGTACCCGGTCGACCTGGCCATCCAGGCCTCGGCCAGCAAGGTGACCGCGGGGACCCTATGGGAGATGGGGCGGGACACCCTGGTCCTGTGGTTCCGCACCTTGTTCCGCCGCGTCGGCTGAAGCCTCGCGACGAGCCAGCGACCGGCGGAACACCAGATCCCGGTACGAGGCCAGTTTCGGCAGCAGGATCAGGACCCCGGCCACCAGCTTCGCCACATTCTCCTCGAGACGCGAGAGGTCGCCGAAGGTCGCCTCCGCGCCGAGCACGATGCCCACGGTCGCTGCCCAGGCCACCCCGTTGACCAGGAAGAAGACGGTCGTCTCCCGCCACACCCCGGCCCCGCCCCGGAGCTGGAAGGTCCAGCGCCGGTTGAGCAAGTAGGACACCTCGGTGGCCACGGCGAAGGCGAGGGTCACTCGCCAGAACAGCGGGACCGATGAGGGGAACAGGTTGAACACCCCGAAATCGACGACGGTGTTCACTACGCCGATGATCACCAGCTTGGCCATCTGGCTCATGCCTTCCCGGTTGAAGAAGGACTTCAGGTAGGCGATCACGGCTGCTCGGCTCCCTGCCGCCGCCGCCGGCGCGCCAGGAGGAGGAGGACGGCCACCCCGCCCACCCCGCCCACCGAGAGGGCCATCCCGGCGTACTCCGGCAAGGTGTTGCGAAAGTCGAGGACCACTTCCTCGGAGGTGGGCACCACCACCATCAGCGAGGGTGCCGCCCGGAAGGGGCCCTCGGCCCCGGTTGCCTTCCAGTTGGGGAAGTAGGACACCTTCACCAGGTGCGGTACCCCCACCGCGGTGGTGCGGAAGGAGATCCGGTGCGGCTCGAGCACCACCTCGCTCACCTCGCCCGTGGCCATGGTCCGCCGGCGCACGTCTGCCGGCCGGATGGCGTCGATCCGGGGCCATTCCGCCGGCCCATCGGCCACCACCCAGCGATCCAGGCGGGTGATGTCGTCAAACCAGTCGAGAGCGGCCTCGTAGAAGGACTCCTCCCCGGCCCATACCGCCGGCTGGTAGGTGGCCACATCCACCAGGCTGCTCTCGGGCAGAGCGAATACCTCGAACGGCGGGGTTTCGGCCAGTTGCTCCAGCCCGTAGTCGGCGGCCGCCATGGCGCCTTCTTCGGTGTAGGAGATGTAGTAGGAGATGTTGTAGAGGGCCAGATGGGGCACGGCCCGTTCCATGTCGAGGCCGCGGTAGCGCAGCCCGCTGACCGGGCTCGAGGGCCGGTAGCTGGTTTCCGACTGCATCAGGAAATGGAACGGGGTGGTCAGCGAGGACTCGAACAGCAGGCCCTCCATGGAGGAATGGCCCTCACTCCAGTAGGGCAGGAGCATCAGGGCCATCGGGGTCCCGTACTTGTTCTGGTCGGAGTTGTACTCCCACATGATGCGGCCCGGCGGGAGGTGGTCCACTACCTCGAGGAGCGCCCGGTACTCCGGATAGGCCGCCTTGCCCTCGTAGCCGGTGTAGTTCCATTGCGCCCAGGCCGGCGTCTTGTGCACCCCCACCCCGGCGATCACCAGGAACAACGCCGCGCCGGCGACGGCCACCCCCCAGGCACGCCCCTCGGCCGCCCGCAGCCGGCGCACCAGCTCCATGGCGGCCAGCCCGACGAACAGCCCGGCGAACAGGTAGACGCCGTAGTAGTAGAAGGGAAGGAGCCGCCCGTTGTAGAGAGCGGTATACCCGATCTCGGCGATCAGCCAGTAACCGCCGGTGCCCAACACCAACAGGGCGGCCACGGGGCCGACGAAAGCGCGGCGGGCCACTGCCCAGGCCAGGCCGGCGGCGCCCAGCACCAGCACGGGCCACATGTCGCGGGGGAAAATGTCGGCCCAGTCCCGCCGGGGGTTCCACCCCATGTCGGTCATCAGGTTGGGGAACAGCGCCCGGGTGAGGAACGGCACCGCCCAGAAGGCGGCCACCGCCAAGCCCAGCGCCCAGGAGCCCACCACCGCCGGGGCACCCTTGCGACGCAACAGGAGGGGCAGCGAGGCCACCACCGCCACCGCCGTGGTGATCACATGCGACAGGGCCGCCAGGGCCAGCACCACCGCCGGGCCCACCGTGAAGCCTCTCCCCTCCCGAATGTTGCGCATCACCATGCCCAGGTAGACCAGGCACAAGGCGAACGACCAGGAGAACGAGTACTCCCCGGCCAGGGTGCTCAGGGTGTTGCCCCCGAAGATGGAGAAAGTCTCCATGAACATGAAGGAAGACCCGGCCAGGCCGCCGACCAGCGCTACGGGACGGGCAAAGCCCATTTGCCGGGCGAAGTAATACGAGGCCGCCGGAAGGGCTACCAGGCCGGCCACCGTGACCAGCTTGAAGGCCACGCCGTAAGGAAGGAGCAGGTCGAGGAGCACCACGGTGAACGCCGGCAGCGGGAAGTAGAAGTAGAGCATCGGGAACCCGGCGTACCAATCGTTGCTCCACCCCAGCACCCGCCCGGAGGGGAGGAGCACGTCGCGCAGGTAGGCCGGGATCACGACGTGTGCCCCCATGTCGCCGCCGGAGGGGGTGTTGGCCAGGAAGATTTTGTCCGGCCGCATGAAGATGAAGGCCATCAATGCAGCCGCGGCCACCATCGCCCCCGCGATCAAGCGAGAGCGGCGTTCGGCGGTATCGGCCGCGGAGAGCAGTCTGGGGCGCGTCACGGCGCCCGCAGGCTACCGCGAGCGCGAAGGAACGGTGGGTTCCAGCCTCACCGGCGCCGGGCGAGGTCGAGCACGGTCGTCAAGTCGATCACCTCACCGTTGGCGTCCCACCAGCGATGCTCGCAGCGGTGGCAGCTGTGGAAGTCCACCTCGACCTCCTCGTTCAGCCGTAGGCGGATGCCGATGGCGTCGGCCGCGCCGCATTGGGCGCAGACGACGGTGCTTTCGACCCAACGCCGGGACCGGGGCGTGCGCATCAAACCTTCCTCCTCATGCGCTCCCCCTCAATGTCGGCCGCGACCCGGGGAAACTTGAGCGAGGCCTGATGCGGGCCGCGCCACCGGCTCAGGTCGAAGCAGCGCCCTTGCCTGCCGCGTTGGGGTCTTCCAGCTTGCCGATGTAGCGCGAACGGCGCCGCCCCCCTTCGGTCCAGTAGGCGTACCAGTAGGGCCCGTGTGGGCAGCGGGTGCAGTGCGGCTTGCCGCACCGCACATACTGTGCCCGCAACGACACTCGCGGGGCGGCCGCATCGAAGGAAGCCCCCTTAGCCTCGAGCCGCGCCTTAGCCAGGATCAGCAGGCGGCGCAGGTCGTGCTCGTCCATCTCCCGAACAGCGTCGAGTACGTCACGGTCGAGGGGCACGGCGCCTCAGCCGCCCGTGATCGCCATCACGCCACCTCGAGGGAGGCGAAGAGGGGACGCTCCGGGCCGCGGCGGTCGAGCAGGGTCCACCCCACCGGCGCAGTGAGCCGGTCGGCGTGGGTCTCGCACAGGGCGTAGCCGGCTCCCGGCACGACGGGCCCGGTGAGATCCTCCAGCCAGACCAAGCGGGCTTCATAGGCGAAAGCCATCACGATCCCGGCGGGAGCGCCGCAGCGCACGCAATGTGGAACCATCGTCGGCTCACTCTACTGCACCGAACCACACGCTTGTTATTCCACGCGTGGGGTTCTTACCCGCGCCCGGGGCGCGTAAGCCGGTTTTGTCATTCGCCTCCCCCGTACCCCCCGCCTCCGTAATCCCCCGTAGCCTCCCCACCGAAGACGGGGGAGGCGGAGGCAAAAGCCAGGCCCGAGGGGCCCCGCACCGTCCAGGCCACGGTGAGGGGCGAAGAGGCCTCCACCAAGAAGCCTGAAGCGTCCGGAGCGGTGACGTCGACCTGCACGGGCAGGCCCGGGGGCACCACCACCGTCTGCCCTGACGTGCCCGTCCGGGTGAGGGCGCTCACCGTCGCCGTTATGGCGTCCTCGGAAGACAAGTTGAGCAGCCAGAGGCTGCTGGCATGCAAGGGCAGCCGCCGCAGGCCCGGGAGGAGCCAAGTGGAGGCGGGTTCGGGCACTCCCGGCATCACCGCCACTTCCCCGTCGGCGATGGCCACCACGGCCGCCGCCACCGGGACGGAGGCTTGTACCCACGCCGCCACCGGATCGCCCGGGTACTGCGACAGGTCGAAGCGCGCCGGGGTCTCCGCGGTCACCGTGGCGGTGAACGCCTCCGGGATCTGCCCTTCTGGGGTGAACAGGTCCACGGTGACTTCGGCCGGCCCCAATCCCGGGTTGTGCACCACCAGGAAAGCCGAGGCCCCCTCCACCCGGGCGATGGGGAACTCCCACCCGGTCGCCTCCCCTACGCCGGGCCACCAGTCCTCGTCGCCCTCGTTGCCGAAGGCCATGGCCGGCACGACCACTCCCTCGGCGGCGGTGACGGTGATCACCAGGTTCTGCCGTTGGCGCAACAGCGAGGTGAAATCCACGTCGCGCCACGAACGCGCCCCCACCGGGAGGTTCTCCAACTCACCCAGAGCCTCCAGGCCGATTTCGGAGACCCCGGTGACCGTCACCTTGGCAGGGTCGGGGAACGGGTTGAAGATGCGCAGGGTGAGGTGCTCCCCCGGCATGGTGGAGCCACCAGGGAAGTGCCAGACGGCCGGGCCCGAGGAGACGCAGGCGTCGGCGGCCAGGAGGTCGTCGCCCTTGACGGTGGCCGAGACGGCCCCCGGCCCGGCGGTGAACTCGGCGAACCCCGGGGAGTCGCCCCGCTGCGCCACCCGGCCCAGCGTCAGCACCGTGCCGCTCCGCCCGGCCACCTGCACCGAGGCGCGGTCCTCGGGCTCACCCGGGATGGCCACCGGGAAGGTGAAAGCCGCGGTCGCCTCCTCCAGCGAGGCGACCCCGAAAGCGGTGTCGCGGGAGGCGTCGGACTGGGCCCAGGGGCAGTACCAGATACCCGCATCCTCGGGGGAGGACAAGCCGGGAGGCTCGATGATCAACCCGGTGAGCGGCTCGCGCGGCGGCTCCGGGGCGGGGAGCAGCACGCTCGCGGCGGCGGCCGCCGCCACCAACACCAGCACCAGCGCCCGCCTCATTGCTCCCGCCTCCTCCCCCACCACCCGACGCCGAGGAGCAACCCGAGCAGCGCCAGCCAGACTGCAGAACCCAACGCCAGGTTCCGCCTCCCGGTATGGCCGGAGAAGCGCACCTCCGTGCCGGCGGTGTCGATCTGGTTCGCCCAGTCGGCCTGGCTCCAGTTGCCGGGGCCCCAGCGGTAGTCGGCATTGGAGGCCAAGTAGACCAGGCCGGAGGGAGCCCCCTGGGGACGCCGGTAGGCGGTGCCGTCGCCGGGCCAAGGGGTGCCGCCCGGCCCGTACGCCTCGGTCGCCGGGACCTCGTTGCGGAACACCGGAACGGCCAAGCCGCGCAGAGGCACCATGTCGAGTTGAGCCTCGAAGACCGCCTCTAGGGGACTGGGCTCCGTGAAAGCCACCCAGCCCACCCCGAAGGGAGCCAGGCGCTCCCCGGCCCGGCGCACCTCCCCTCCCAGCAACTCATCGAGCAGGTGCCGTAGCGCCTCGTCGCCCAGGCGCGGCTCCGGCAGGTAGGCGTCCCAGGATTCCGGATGGGGAGGATCGAGCAGCCGGTAGCCCAGGCCTTCGAAGTCGCGGCTGGTGCCGGGAAGGTCCTCAGCCGGGCCGAACAGCAGCACGCGCGAGCCGGAGTCCCCGCCGGCGGTGGCGAAAGCGAGGACATCTGAGTAGCGGTCTTCGGGGAGCCCGGCCCGCCCCGGCAGGGCCACGGCCACAGTGGATCCCACAAGGACTACCGCCGCCAGCGCGGCCACCGCCCCCAGGGCGCCGCGCGGGCCTCCCACCCGGCGGCGGCGCGCCCCCGCCTCCAGCGCCGCCCCGGCCACCACAGCTACCCCTAGTGCCACGGCCATCAAGCCCGTCTGCTCGGCTTCCCGGCCCAGACCCAAACCCCCCGCCCGCGCCAGCACGCCTCCCAGTACCGCAAGGATTCCCCCCCAGCCCGCCACCGCCGATACCGCCGGATCCCCCGCCTCCAACGTGAGCAGGAGGGCGCCGGCCGCCGCCGCCAGAACCCAGGTGGGCTCCCAGAAGGCGGCGGCCCCATCGGTGTACAGGCTCGGCAGGTCGGCGTACAGCACCCAGGGCATGAGGAGGGGCAGCGCCAGGACCGCTGCGCCCCAAGCAAGAGGCACCGCCGGCCAGCGGCGTCCCCGGCCCACCAGCGCCCACAGGAGCACCGCCACCGCCGGCACAGGCAAGGCCGCCGGGGCGAAGGCCCCCACTACCCCCGTCGCCAGCACGGCGCCCGACACCCGGCCCAGACGCCGCCGCCAGCCGCGGGGCCACGGCCCCAGCGCCAAGGCGGCGACCCAGGGCAGCGCTCCCAGAGCGATCAGCGGCCCCCAGACTGCACCCCCGGCCAGAGCCGCCGTCGCCGGTCCGCCCATGAGCACCGTACCCGCCAGGTACCCGGGCACCGGGCCGATACCCCAGACCCGTAGCAGGCGGCCGGTCCCGATGACGCCGCAGAGGAACGCCGCCAGGGTGAGCAGACCCACCGCCAGGGTGCCGTTCCCGAACAGGGCCAGTTGCACCAGCGCGGTAGCGGCCACTTCGGGTCGCAAGACCTCGGGTGAACCCAACCCCGCCGGGTTCCAACCGCCCGCATACGACCCCAGGGCGGCGGTCGCCGACTCGGGCGGCGGCAGAGCGAAACCGTCGATGGGGAAGTCCCCCGTCCAGAGGCTGCGAGTGGCCACGAAAGCGAAGGCGATGACCGCCAGCACCACCGCTACCGCCGGACGGCGCAGCCTCTCCTGCCCTGCTTCGAGGACATCGCTGAAACCGGAGAGCACCCCTTCGGGGAAACGCGCCCGGAGGCGCTCCAGGCCTTGGTCGTAAAGGACTCGGAGGCGCGCCGAACCACCCGTCTGATAGCGGAACAGCTCCTCGTCCCCCACCACCCGGCCCCTCCGGGCCGACCAGCGCTGCGCCAGCGTCGCGGGGAGATAGAGCAGATTCCACAGCCAACCGCCGAGGAAGCCGAACAGGGGGAACCGCCCCAGGAAGGGCCCGACCAGGCTCTCGGCCAGGCCGGAGAGAAAGGCCAGCGGCATGGCCCAGGCGAGCGTGATGGGGCTGTAGACCTTCTGCATGGCTCGCAGCTCCCCCGCCCGCTCCCGCCAGCCGTCCGAGGGCTCCTCGCCCTCCAAGAGCACCTCGGAAGAGGGCACCACCACCACCCGCGCTCCCCGTAGGCGGGCTCGCTGACAGAAATCCACCGCAGCCGACATCGGCCCCATGGAGGAGTCGAAGCCGCCCAGCCCGCGAAAGAGGTCCAGTCGCACCAGCATGGAGACCGCCGAGACGGCGGCTACATCGCGGATGACGTCGTACTGCTGCTGGTCGAGCTCACCGTCCTGGAGCCCGCTGTAGGGGGCATCGAACACGTCGGTGGCGTAGCCCACCGAGAGCAGCACCGCGGGGTTGCCGGCATCGAGCACCTTTGAGCCGGCCACCGAGGCTTCGGCTCGGGCGCCGTCGCGCACCAGGGCCGCCAGGGCGTCGGGCCGGGGCCGGGCACCGTCACGCAGCAGCCACACGTGCTCGGTGTCGGCGGCCACCGCGGCCAGCGCCGCTCCCAGACGCGGCCGCCAGGGAACCTCGTGCTCCGCGGCCACCGCCCGCACTCGGGCGTCGCCGCCCACCACCCACACCTGGGCCGGGCCGTACACTTGCCGCCCGACGGCCGACAGGCACGCCTCGAGCCGCTCCGCCGACTCGGCCACTACCACGGCGGCGACCGCGCCGGGCATCTCAAGGCGTTCGGGAGCGGCTGGAACGGTCATCGGCCCCGCCATTGTGGAGCCTCATTGGAAGAACGGCAATCTTTCGGCCCGGTAGCCCTCTTGTCGGGCGGCGTGGGCGGCGCCCGGATGGGGCGCGGCCTAGCCGCGGTGGTGCCCCCGGCGGCCCTGACCGTCGTGGTCAACGTCGGCGACGACGAGGAAATCTACGGCCTTCACGTGGCCCCCGACCTCGACACCGTGGCCTACACCCTCGCCGGCCGGGAAGGGCTCCAAGGCTGGGGGGTTGCCGGCGACACCTTCGCCGTCATGGGGCACCTCGACGCGCTCGGGGTCGACACGCGTTTCCGCTTGGGCGACACCGACCTAGCGGTCAACCTGCTGCGCACCGCCGCCCTGCGTTCCGGGGAACCGCTGAGCGCGACAAGCAACCGCATCGCTGCTGCTCTGGGAGTGCCCTGCCGCCTGCTGCCCGCCACCGACGACTGGGTGCGCACCCGGGTGCGCACCCAGGGTGGGGAGTGGCTCTCCTTCCAGGACTACTTCGTGCTACGGGGCCACCGCGACGAGGTCGCAGAGGTCCGCTACGACGGCGCCGCCGGCGCCCGGCCCGCTCCCGGAGTGCTCGAGGCCCTGGCCGGCGCGGCGCTCGTGGTGATCGCCCCCTCCAATCCCCCTCTTTCCATTTGGCCCATCCTCGCCGTGCCCGGCATTCGCGAGGCAGTGGCCGCCGTCCCCCGCGTGATCGCCGTCAGCCCCCTCTTCGGCGGCAAGGCCCTCAAGGGCCCCGCCGACCGGGTCATGGCCGCCCTCGGCCTCCCCCCCGGGAATGCCGGCGTGCTCGCCGCCTACGAGGGCCTGCTCACCGACCTCATGATCGACCGGGGGGACGCCGCCGACCTGGCAGCCCTGAGCGGCGGGGCGGTCCGCCTCCACGCTGCCGACACCCGCATCGCCGACCCCACCGCCGCCGCCCGCTTCGCCCGCCGGCTCCTGGAGTTGCCGTGACCCTCAGCATCCACCCCGTTCCGGGCCTGCCCGAGATCCACCCCGGCGACGACCTGGCGGCTCTCCTGGCCGATGCCCTGGCCCGAGCCGGCCTCGGCCCCCAGGCCGGAGACATCCTGGTGGTCACCCACAAGGTCGTGTCCAAGGCCGAGGGCGCCATCGCCCACCTGGAGGGCGACGAAGAGGCCGCCTACCGGCGCCTCGCCCGGGAGCAGGCGGTGGAGATCCTGCGCCGGCGCGGCGACCTGATCATCGCCCGCACCCGCCACGGATTCATCTGCGCCAACGCCGGAGTGGACCGCTCCAATGCCGCCCCGGGGACCGCCGTGCTCCTCCCCCTCGACCCGGACCGTTCGGCCCACAGCCTGCGGATGGCCCTGCGCCACCTGACCAGGGTGGACGTCCCGGTGGTGATCACCGACACCTTCGGACGAGCCTGGCGACGTGGCCTGGTCGATGTGGCCATCGGAGTTTCGGGCCTCGAGGCGATCCTGGACCTGCGCGGCACCAGGGACGCCATGGACCGGGAGCTCAAGGTGACCGAGGTGGCCATCATCGACGAGATCGCCGCCGCCGCCGACCTGGCCATGGGCAAGGCCGCCGGGATCCCGGCCGCCCTGATCCGGGGCCTGGCCGCCCCCCGGGGCGAGGGCCGGGCCACCGACCTGGTGCGCCCCACCGGCGAGGATATGTTTCTCTAGATGGGGGGATGATTGCCCGAACTCCCCGATGTCGTCGTCTACTGCGAGCGCCTCCAGGCGCTGGCCGGGGGCACCCCCCTACGGCGCCTCCGCCTGGCCAGCCCCTGGGTGCTGCGCTCGGTAGACCCGCCCTTAGGGGAGGTAGAGGGACGGGTGCTGGCCGGGGTACGCCGTTTGGGGAAGCGGATCGTCCTGGAACTCGAGGGCGGCTACTTCGTGGTGGCTCACCTGATGGTCGCCGGACGGCTACGCCGTCGCGATCCGGGGGCGACGATCCCCAAGAAGCGCGGCCTGGCCGCCTTCGACTTCCCGGTGCACACCTTCTTGCTCACCGAGGAGGGCACCCGCAAGCGGGCGTCCCTCCACCTGGTGCGCGGGACGGCCGGCCTGGCGGCCCACGACCGCGGCGGGGTGGAGCCCCTGACGGCCGATGCCGCGGCCTTTGCGACCGCACTGACCCGGGAGCGCCATACCCTCAAGCGTGCCCTGACCGACCCCACCCTGATCTCGGGGATCGGCGGCGCCTACGCCGATGAGATCATGCACCGGGCTCGGCTCAGCCCGGTGGCCCGCACCGACCGGCTCACTCCCGAGGATCTGACCCGACTCCATGCCGCCACCCAAGAGGTGTTGACCGAATGGGTAGCCCGCCTCCGGGCCGAGGTCGGCGACGGCTTCCCGGAGAAAGTCACTGCGTTCCATCCCGAGATGGCGGTACACGGTCGCTACGGGCAGCCCTGCCCGGTCTGCGGCGCTCCGGTGCAGCGCATCGTCCACGCCGACGACGAAGACAACTACTGCCCGCGCTGCCAGACCGG
>JAFGCH010000138.1 GCA_016932695.1 Acidimicrobiia bacterium
CCGGTCGGGTAGCTCAGTTGGGAGAGCGCCGGTCTGAAAAACCGGAGGTCGCCGGTCCGATCCCGGCCCCGACCACCATTGGAACCCTTTGCGCGGCAAGGGGTTTTGGTGTTTCGGGACCTACCCCAGCGAGGTCATGAGGCCCCCAACCCGGCGGCAACCCGGCAGACGCTCTGGCGATACACCGTGTCGAGCCGTGCGGCCACCTCCTCCGCGGCTCCGGGGTACAGGTGGGCGTAGCGCTGGGTGACAGCGATGGAGCAATGGCCGAGTTGGTCGCGCAGCAACTCCAGGTGCGCCCCACGGCCTCGACCCGCAAGCTACCTCCCTCGCCCTCCGCTGGGTGGACCGGCACCGGGTGCTGGGAATCGGCGGCGGGCGGCGGCTCTGCCACTTCGACGGGTGCCCCTTGAAGCCCTCCTGGTCCGGGCCCGCGCCCGGCAACCGCAGGCGCACAGACTGCCGGGAGGGGCGGCCGCCCGGCCCGGGTCGGAGGATCTGCCCGCCACAGCGGAGCGGCGGGCGGTTGACGGTGCGGGGGTGCTCACCGATCGGCGATGGCGATGGTCTCGACCACCAGCAGCGCCTGATCGTGGCGGCTCAAGTAGTCGTGGGTGGACTCTTCCAGGAACAGCTCGCGCACATCGAAGCCCTGCTCCTCCATAGCGGCCGCGAGCATGGCGTTGGTTTCGCCCACGTCGATACACCCGTCCGCCAGTGCTCCCAAGGCCTCCAGCTGTTCCCGGAACCGGCCGTCGGGGTCGCGCAGCCAGTATGGGTCGCCGGGAGCGGTCATGCCACAGCGGCTCTCACGGGCGGCAGTGGTGATCAGCACAACGGACGTGGCGGGGCCGCCGCTCAACCAGGCCCAGGGGGTGATTGTTTCCATCACCGAGGGCAACGCGTCCCCCTGCCGGTCCCACCCGGGGTGGATCAGCATCCAGTCCCCTTCCCACAGCACCATCCCGCCCACCCGAAACGGGGTCACCGCCGCGGCGCACTCGGGGATGGGGGTCGCCGGGCGCAGGCCGATCACCGCCGCCACCATTGCCCCCGCCGAGTGCCCCAGCAGGACCAGCCTCTCCGGGTCTCCCCCGTACTCCACGGCGTGGGCCAGGGCATAGGACACCGCGCAGGACGCCCCCTCCACCATGGCCGCCAGGTCATCCCGGGTGCTGCGGGTGAAGGGCTCTCCATTGCCCCAGTCGGGCACGAACACCGCCGCACCCCGCTCGGCGGTCGCCCCGGCCAGTTCCCGGTAGTCGTCCCTGGTCGCCCCACCCCCGGGGAGCAACACCACCACCGGGCCGCCCTCACCTCCGGGGGACGCCCACACGTCCACCAGACCCGGCCCCAGCCCCCCGACCGCGGAGCGGTAGACCAGATCCTCCACGACCCCTGCCGTGGCGGCCGGCGCTGCCGTGGCCGTGGTGGCGGCGTCGCTGCTGGTGGGTTCGCTCGTTGCCGGAACCGGCAGGGTGCCGGCCTGCTGCGCTTCCCCCGCACAACCGGCCGCCAGCACCCCTAAGACGATCATCACCACTGCCCAGCGCATCAGCGCCTCCACTGCCACCCAAGCTACACCCCGTCCCCGGGAGGTCATCGAGACGATGGGGGCGAAAGTCCAGGCGGCGTACATCCCGTGTGAACCGCTTGGGGATCCGGCCGCCCCAGTCCCTCGGGTAGAGGAGACCCCTTGCCTTTGGGTGCCGCCCGAGCGAAGCGAGCGAGCCCTTCCGAACTAAGCGAGGAAGCGGAACAGGGGGGACGCGCTTGGGAGGCTGTGGCGTGGTCGCGTGCGGGCAGGTTCTCATGCTTCGGTTGTCGATGCGACGGGACGCGCCGCGCTCGGTCAGGGCGAAGATCGGGCCGGATCGGCCGTGGGTGAGGCGAGAAACCATGTCACCTTTCGGCCGTGTCGGACACCTTTGTGGGTGACGGCCCCGCCGGGGCGGTTTGGGTGTTCCGGGACCGTGGCCCGGAGACGGCGGGGCAGGGGAGCAGACATGAAGCGGATCAGGTCCTTGCTGTTGCTCGTGCTGTTGGGGGTGGTGGCCTCAGCGGCTCCGGCGGTGGCCCACGAACCGGCCTTCGGCCCGTTCCTCCTGGCCGGGCAGTACGACGTCGATGTCACCGTGGAGGAGACCGGCAACCACTCCTACGTGTTCACCTACACGATCACCAATCTGACCGAGGTGGGCGACTACTCGGATACCGGCGGCCGTCCTCCGTTCTATGCCTTCGACTACACGGGCCTTGACGGCCTCGGCGTGCCTATCCCTGAGGAGGCAGTGGTCTCCGCCATCCAGATTCCGCCTCCCTACAGCGAGGTAGCGGGCCTCCCGAGCCATCCCCTTGTGAGGTGGGAGTACTGCGGCCTTGTGGACTCGTGGAACGCCTGGTGGGAGGCCGATCTGGGATACGAGGTCATGCCGGGGTACGTAATCATGACCTTCTGGGGGTTCATGCCCGAATCGATCTACCCGGTTGGTGCTCCCGTCTCATTCAGCTTCCAGGTCGACAACGTGGAGGTGGACACGACAACAGTGGGTCTGGTCACCTTCTTCCTGGACCACGCGCTCAGCTACCCACCGGGGGCAATCGAGGCCTACACCCTCTATTTCACAGAGGCAGTGGGGCCGGTCGCCGTGCCGCCCAAGATGCTTGTCGATGACCTGAGCGGGATGGTTGCCGACCTGGAGCTGCCGGGTGGCGTTTCTGAGCCTCTGACTGCCAGCCTGGCTAGCGCGACCGGCATCTTGGAGGACGGTAACGACAGCAACGATGTGGCCGCGGTCGGCCAACTCCGAGCGTTCATCCGCAAGGTGGAGGCGCAGGCGGGCAAGAAGATCCCGCAGGCCGACGCCGACAGTCTGATCGCCGCCGCCGAGCAGATCATCGACCTGCTCAGCGGCTAGACGCAGCCGGAAACCGGGTCCTCCCCAGGGTGGGGAGCCGGGGGCCGATAGTCGGCGCCC
>JAFGCH010000139.1 GCA_016932695.1 Acidimicrobiia bacterium
CAGGGGGCGGAGGGCGATGCGGTGAGCCTGACCCTGTCCGGGTCCGACCCGGACGGCGATGCCCTCACCTGGTCGGCCACCGGCCTGCCTCCGGGCCTGTCGATGGACCCGGCGACCGGTCTGATTTCGGGGGCCATCTCGTACGAAGCCTGCGCGGGCTCACCGCACACTGTGGCGGTGACCGCCGCCGACGACGGGGTGCCGGTGCTCACCGCCGGGTTCGCCTTCACCTGGACGGTCACCGACACCAACCGGCCCCCCGAGATCCTGCGTCCCCCCGACCAGCGAAACGACGAAGGCGCCGCGATCGCGTTGCCGATCGTCGGCGCGGATCCCGACGGCGACGCCATCACCTGGTCGGCCGCCGGCCTGCCGCCGGGCCCGGCCCTCGACCCGGTCACGGGCGTCATCTCGGGCACCCTCTCTTTCGAGGCGGCCGGCACCTATCCGGTGACGGTCACCGCCACCGATGATGGGGACCCGGCGCTGTCTTCCGGTGTGACATTCACCTGGGAGGTCGAGGGCACCAACCGGATCCCTGAGATCACCTCGCCGGGGAGCCTGCTCAACGCAGAGGGTGAGTCCGTCTCGCTGGTGGTCGAGGGATACGACCCCGACGGCGACACGCTCACCTGGTCGGCGAGCGGCCTGCCGCCCGGCCTCAGCATCGATCCGGCCACCGCGAGCATCATCGGAAGCCTGGGGTTCTCCAGCGCCGGGGCATATGTACCGACGATCACCGCTACCGACGACGGCAGCCCGCTTCTGGCCGCTTCGGTCTCGTTCACCTGGGTGGTGGCCAACACCAACCGGGCGCCGGTGGTGGTCGCGCCGGCCGACCGCACCGACCCGGAAGGGGCCGCGGTGGAGTTGGCCCTGGCCGGCTCCGACCCCGACGGCGATACCCTCACCTGGTCGGCCGCCGGCCTGCCCCCGGGCCTCTCCGTGGATCCCGCCAGCGGCGTCGTATCCGGCACCCTCGGCTTCGGTGTCGCCGCCGGGTCTCCCTATCGGGTCACGGTGGCCGCGGCGGACGACGGCAGTCCCTCTTTGGTGGCGGGAGGCAACTTCACCTGGTCGATCGGGAACGTGGACCGGCCCCCGGTGCTCGGCTCGCTTCCCGACCGGGAGGGTGAGGTGGGGGAGGAGGTGTCGGCCGCCCTCAGTGCCACCGACCCAGACGGCGACGCTCTCACCTGGTCGGCCACCGGCCTGCCCCCCGGCGTGTCGCTGGCGGCGGGGACGGGCCGCCTGACCGGCACCTTGACCGGCGCCGGGGCTTTCACGGTGACGGTGGCGGTCACTGCAGCCGGGGCCCGCGACACCGGCGCTTTCTCCTGGGTGGTCGAGTCGCCGGGGGCGCCGTCCATCGAGCCGATCGGCAACCAGATTGGCCAGGTGGGCGAGGAGGCCTCTCTAGCGCTGGTAGCCGGTCACTCGACCGGGGGCTCCTTGACCTACTCGGCGGCCGGCCTGCCTCCCGGGCTCAGCCTCTCGGCAGGCGGCGGGATCGTGTCGGGGACGCCGACCATGCCCGGGGTCTTCCCGGTGACGATCACGGTCAAGGATGCTGAGGGCCACTCGGCCGGCGCCTCCTTCCTCTGGACCGTGGTGGACTCCGCCGATCTGCCTCCGGAGGCGAGCAACGACTTCGTGATCGTGGGGCGCGACGAACTCGGCGAGTCGGGCCTGGTGGTGGCCGATGTCCTGGGCAACGACCGGGACCCGGAGGGCGCCCCCCTCACCCTCGCCGAGGTCGGCACACCCGAGGTGGGGGAGGTGACTGTGGTGGACGGCGCGGTGGTGTTCCGTCCCCCCGCGGACTGGCTGGGCAACGTGACCATCATCTATCGGGTGTCCGATCCCTCCGGCCTGTCGTCGGAGGCGACGGTCACCATCACCGTGCGGGACAGTCTCGAGGTGCTGCTGGCCGCCTCGAACCTGCAGTGGCAGCCTCCCGAAGCCGCCGGGGTGGCCGTGCCGTCTCTGGGAGGCTCCGGGGCCCTGCTCGGCACCCTGGTGCAGTCGCTGCATGTGCTGCGTGTGCCCCTGGCACTGCTGGGCGGCGCGGTGATCTGGTCGCTGCTGCTGGGTGGCGCCCTCAACGTCGGCCTGGCGCTACGCCGGGGCCTGCCCGCCGTGCTGTCGCGTCGCGGGCGCCTGATGGCCATCGTCATGGCAGCGCACGGGGCCAAGGTTCCCGCCTACCGGAAGCCCGGGGGCGCCGAGATCGTGTTCGAGTACCTGGCCACCGACGCCCGGATCAAAGCGACCGGGCGGCGCAGTCGCGCCGCCGGGCGGGAGTGGCACGAGGTGCTCACCGAGGAGGGCCCGGCCTGGGTGGAGTCGGTCCATCTCACCGAGCACCTCGACCGGGCCTTCTTCGCTGAGGACCGTGCTGCCGAAGCCATGTTGGAGCGCTTTGTGGACGCCCTGCGCCGAAGAGGGCCCCTGGCGGACGCGGTGTCGCGCCATGGCCTGTGGGTGGCCCATCACGATGCGCCGGTGCACTATCCCCCGGAGCGAGTGCCTGCCATCTGGGACGACGACGAGGTAAGGGTCTGGAAGGGCCGCAACCCCGCCTATCCCCAGGTGCGCGGCTCCTTCGACACCGCGGTGGCGGCCGGGGTGCTCGACGCCTACGACCACCCCAAGATGGAACTGGCACCGGATGAGCCGGCCGTCCCCTCGACGGTGATCCCCGTGGAGTTCACCAACCTGCACTTCATCAGCGTGGGGGCGGACCTCCTCGGCCCGGAGCGCCTCGACCAGACCGCCTGGCTCGTTCACTTCGCCTACGAGGAGGGCAAGCCCCGGGTGATTGCCCTCTGCCGAGAAGGCTGAGCCGGGACCGAGTCCGGATCCCGGGGCCTCTATCGTGGATCTACCCGACCGTGAGGTGACCCTCTGTACACCGCCGCCTTGGTGCTCGCCGCCGGAGAGGCGCGCCGCATGGGCCGCCCCAAGCAGTTGATCGACTGGGGAGGCCGCCCCTTGCTGGAGCACGTGGTGCGCGCCGTCGCCTCCTGGCCGGTAGCCGGTGTGGTGGTGGTTCTGGGCGCCTACGCCGAGGAGATCCTCGACCGGGTGGATTTCGGCACGGCCTTGGTGGCGCTGAACCCGGGCTGGAAGGAAGGCCTGGCGTCCTCGCTGCGGATCGGCCTCGATCTGCTGACTCGCGATCCCGCCTACGAGGCCGCCTTCATCGTGCTCGGGGACCAACCGCAGATCCCGCCTGAAGTGCCGGCTGCCCTCCTGGCTGGCGCGGAGGAGAGCAGCCGGCCCGCGGTGGTCCCCGTGTATCGCTATCAGCGGGGGAACCCGGTGCTGGTGAGGCGGCCGATCTGGGGGCAGCTGATGAGCCTGCAGGCTGATTCCGGTGCCGCCGGCCTCCTGGCGGCCCATCCGGCCTGGGTGTACGAGGTGCGCTTCGAGTGCACCGTGCCGGCCGACATCGACCTTCCCGACGACATCCAGAATCTGCCACGACGCTCCTGAGAGTGGGGCGCGGGGTTGGGGTATGCTGCCCTTGCCGCGCGGAGAGGACGGCCGGCGGCGCCAGCCGGGGAAAGGAGCACCATGGCGTCCATCGATGCGATTGAGGGAATCGGGGTCAAGAGCGCCACCATCCTGCGCAAGCTCCGTATCCGCACTACCGAAGCTCTGCTGAAGGCGGGCGCCACCCGCAAGGGGCGCAAGGAACTGGCGGCAGCTTCGGGCTTCAGCGAGCACCAGATTCTGGAATGGGTCAACCGAGCCGACCTCTTTCGGGTGAAGGGCGTGGGGGAGGAGTATTCCGACCTGCTCGAGGCGGCCGGGGTGGACACGGTTAAGGAACTGCGCACTCGGAACCCGGCCAGCCTTCTCGCCAAGATGACCGAGACCAACGAGAAGAAGCGCCTCGTGCGGCGCCTGCCCACCGAGTCGATGGTGGCTCGCTGGGTGGCCGACGCCAAGACGTTGGCTCCCATGGTGGAGTACTGAGCAAACGCGATTTCGCTGAGGGGCCCCGCCCGGGGCCCCTCAGCCGCGTCTGGAGGGCGCCGGCGAGCCGGGCAGCATCGGCGGCGGACTATCTTCCCGGTGGAACCCAGGGATACCAGGTGGCTGCAGTCAGCAACGGCGACGCGTCTCTCATAATCGTCATGAGCCCCACCGCCGCGCCCGGCGACCTGGAGCGGCTGGTGGAGCGCCTGCGTACTTCCGGGGCCGGGGTGGAAGTGGCGGGACGCGCCCCCCGGGCGGTGCTGGTGGCCTCCGGCGAGCCGGGGGCGGTGCCGTCGCTGCCCTGGGAGGCCTTCCCCGGGGTAGAGCGGGCGCTGTCGCTGACCACCCCCTTCCGCTTCGTCAGCCGCGACTATCACCCCGAGAGGACGATCGTGCGAGTGGGCGGCGTGCCCCTCGGCCCCGGCGGCTTCACGGTCATCGCCGGCCCGTGCGCCGTCGAGAGCCGCGAGCAGCTGGGCGCCGCTGCCGGGGCGGTGAAGGCGGCGGGGGCGGCCATCCTGCGGGGAGATGCCTTCAAGCCGCGGACCTCCCCCTACTCCTTTCAGGGCCTGGGCCGCGCCGGGCTGGACCTGCTGGCCGAGGTGAGAGAGCGCTTCGGGCTGCCTTTCGTGGCCGAAGTAGTGGATCCGCGCGACGTGGAGCTGGTGGCCGGCTACGCCGACCTGGTTCGCATCGGCTCGCGCAACATGTCGAACTTCACTCTGCTGGCCGAGGCCGGCCGGCAGCCCCGGCCTGTGATGCTGAAGCGGGGCTTCACCGCCACCATCGAGGAATGGCTCGATGCCGCCGAGTACATCTACAAGGAGGGGAACGAGCAGATTGTGCTCTGCGAGCGGGGCATCCGGACTTTCGAGCCGCGGACTCGCAACACCCTCGACATTTCGGCAGTGCCGCTGGCCCAGTCCCTATCCCACCTGCCCGTGGTGGTGGACCCCTCCCACGCCTCCGGCCACCGATCCCTGGTAGCCCCGCTGACGCTGGCGGCGCTGGCAGTGGGCGCCGACGGGGTGATGATCGACGTGCACCCCGAGCCGGAGAGCGCCCTAGTCGATGGTCCGCAGGCGCTGACCCCGGTGGAATTCGCTGCCCTCATGGAGCGGGTTCGGGCCCTGGCCGCGGTGCGTTGAACGGACCTTCAGCGCCGGGGCGGGCGCCGTAGAAGACCTCTTCGAAGACCCGCCGGGCGCGACGCGTGACCCGGCGGTATTCCTCCCGCAGGCCGGCGCGGGGGATCCCCTCGTAGCCGAGCGACCGGGCCAGGCGCGTCACCCCGGCCGGGTCGGCGGGCAGGGAGTCCCGAGGCCGGCCCTCCTGGAGGAACAGCCGGTTGCGCACCCGAGAGCAGAAGCCGAAGGCGGCGCGCAAGGCGGCGGCGTGGGTCGGGTCCATGAGCCCGGCTGCCTCCAGGGCGCTCATCGCCGCCAGGGTCCCCGGGGCGCGGGCGGCGGGCAGAGCGTGCCCGTGGCGGAGTTGGAGTAGCTGCACCGCCCACTCCACGTCGGCCAGGGCGCCCCTCCCCAGCTTGGTATGGAAGAGGGGGTCTTCCTGAGCCGGCAGGCGCTCTCGTTCGATGCGGGCCTTCATGTGCCGCACCGCCCGCTCCTCGTCGGGGCCGAAGCCGGGGCGGTACACCCGGGCGTGCGAAGCGGCGATGAACTCGGCTCCGAGGGCCCGGTCCCCGGCGGCGGGGCGGGCGCGCAGCAAGGCCTGTACCTCCCAGGTCTCGGCCCAGCGATCCCAGTAGGCGGCATAGGCGTCCAGGGAGCGGGCGGCGGGCCCCTGCTTGCCCTCGGGGCGCAGCGCCAGGTCTAGGGAGAGGGCGGTGCCCAGGGGGCCGCGAGGGCCGAGGGCTTCCAGCAGCAGGGAGGTCACACGCTGCGCCGCCGCCTGGTCCTCGGCCGGGTCCGCCCCGGCGCGGAACACGACCAGGGCGTCGAGGTCCGAGGCGTAGTGCATCTCGCGACCACCCCAGCGGCCCACGGCGATGACGGCCAGGGCCGGCAGCGGCCCGGCGGCGGCGGCCCGGCGCCGGGCGGCCTCCAGGGCGGCGGCGACGGCGGCGTCGGCCAGGTCGCTGAGTTGCTCCCCAACGGCCGCGGTGTCGGCACTGCCGACGAGGTCCCGGGCGGCCAGCCAGAGCACATGGGCTTCCACGAAGCGGTGCAACCCGGCGACGGTGTCCTCCCATCGGGGGCGCACGGCCGTGCGCCGCATCGCCTCGGCGATCAGGGCCTCGCGTTTGGGGAAGGCGGCTAGGGCGCCGTCGTCGCCCAGGCGGGCCAGGGCGGGAGGGAGGCGGTCGAGTAGCTTGCCCAGCAGCCGGCTGGTGCCGAGCAGGGTGCAAAGGCGCTCGGCGGCCACCGGGTTGTCGCGCAGGGCGGGGATCAACGCGGCGTGGCCGGAGGTGGTCGCGGCCAGGAGGCGCAGCTGCTCCAGGCCCAGGTCCGGGTCCGGCGAGGCCGACAGCCAGCCGAGCATCAACGGCAGGAGCTGCTGCATCAACCGGCTGCGACGCGACAGCCCGGCGGTCAGTTCCTCGAAGGCGCGCCGGGCCCCGGCAACATCCTGGAAGCCCAGGGCCGCCAGCTGGCGCACCGCCCCCTCGGCGGTGGGATGGGTGGCCGGCGCGGCGGCGAAGGCCTCCAACAGCGGGCGGTAGAAGAGGCGTTCGTGGATGGCGCGCACCTCGGCGCGGCGGGCCATCAGGTCGGCGTCGAAGCGCTCCCGGGCGGTGGCCCCGGGGCCGTCGCGGTAGCCCAGCGACTTGGCCAGGCGCTCCCGCGCCCCGGCGGCCGCCGGGACCTGGTGGGTGCGCCGCAGTCCGGCGAGTTGCAGGCGGTGCTCGACATCGCGCAGCCAGCGATAAGCCTCTTCGAGGGCCACGGCATCGTCGGCGCTGACGTAGCCCGCCGCGCCCAGGGCCCGCAGGGCTTCCAGGGTGTGGCCGCCGCGCAGTAGAGGATCGGCCCGTCCGTGGACCAGCTGCAGCAATTGGACGGCGAACTCGATGTCGCGGATGCCGCCTACACCGCGCTTGATCTCCTCACCGCGGCGGGCGGCGGCCTCCTCGGCCCGGGCCTTCATGGCGCGCACCTCACGCAGCGCCTCGGGAGCCAGGACCTCCGGGTAGACGAAGGGGGCCGCGGCCTCCAAGAAAGCGCCGCCCAGGGCAGCGTCGCCGGCGGCGGTACGGGCTTTGACCAGTGCCTGCAGTTCCCAGGGGCGCGCCCAGCGTTCCCAGTACGCCCGATACGACTCGATCGTCCGTGCCAGTGGGCCGGAGCGGCCTTCCGGCCGTAGGCCGGCGTCCACCCGGTAGGCGGCTCCCTCCGGGGTGCGACGGCTGAGGCAGTCGATGAAGGCCGCGGCGAGACGCTGCGCCGTCCCTCCGGCCTCCTCGGGATCCGCCCCCTCCGGCACGGCATACACGAAGAGCAGATCGATGTCCGAGGCGTAGTTGAGCTCGCGGCCACCCCACTTGCCCATTGCCATCACGGTGAAGGGGGGGCAATCGCCGATCTCCCCGGTCAGCGCGCCGAGCGCCGCCGCGGCCGCCTCGTCGGCCGCCTCGCTGAGAGCGGCGCCGACTCCGGGCATGTCGAGACGGCCGGTGAGGTCGACGGCCGCCACGGCGAGGAGGCGTGCCGCCACCCGGCGACGGATGGCGGCCGCAGCGGCCTCCGTCCCGCCGATGGGGAGGTCGAAGGCCGCCGGCGGGATGCCGGTGACGGCGCGGCGCAGGGCCTTGCGGTCGAACAGCGAGGGACGGCAGAGCGCCGGGCTGGCACCGGCGAGAGCCACCAGCGCCCGCCCTATGCGGGGCTCGGCGAGGGCTTCGGGTCCCAGGCCGGGATCGGCGATGAAAAGGGAGGCGAGGCGGGCGAGAGCCCCCTCCGGGTCCGGGCCGCTCCGCAGGGCGGCGAAGAGCCCGGCGGCTGCCGGCGCCGGGGAGTCCCCTTCCGCCCACCCCGCGGCGGCGAACACGGGGGTCAGCCCCGCGGGGAGGCGCAGCCGAGCCGGGCCTTCGGGCATGCCGGAAGCGTAGGTGCGGGAGCCGCCGCTCGCCCCACGCCGCGCCATTAGGCTGCCGTATCGTGCGCGTGCTCATCGACGGGATCGAGGTCCCCGAAGCCGAAGCCGGGATCTCCGTGTTCGACTGGGGGTTGCTTCGGGGCTTCGGTTGTTTCGAGGTGGTGCGGGCCTACCACGGGGTTCTTTTCCGCCTCGGCGCCCACCTGGACCGCTTGGCCGGCAGTGCGGCCGTCCTGGGCATTCAGGTTCCTCCGCGCCCGGCTCTTGAGGGATGGGCGCGGGCGGTGGCCCGGGCCGGAGGGGACTGCCAGGTGCGCATCCTGCTCACCGGCGGCGGGCGGGATCCCCTGGTGGGCGCGGCGGCGCGTGCCGTGGTGCTCTGGGAACCGCTCCTTCCCGCTCCCGACGTGCTCCGGCTGCTGCCCCTCGAGGCTCCTTGGCACCCGGCGACGGACCGCTCCCCGTTCTACGCCGTCAAGTGGCTCTCCTACGCCGCCAACATGGCAAGCGGCGACCGGGCCCGGGCGCGGGGCTACGACGATGCCCTGCTGATCACCCCCGGCGGCTTGGTCCTGGAGGGTCCTACCTTCTCGGTGGCCTGGGTGACCGGTGGGCACCTGGAGACCCCGGCCCTGGGCTTGGGCATCCTGCCCTCGATCACCCGGGCGGTGCTGTTGGGTGAGGCCGCCCCCCGGCTGGGCCTGTCGGTGGTCGAAGGGGTGTTCCCGCTCAGCCGCATGCTCGAGGCCGACGAGGCCCTGGCCCTCTCCACGGTGAAGGAGGTAACGCCGGTGGTGGCGGTGGGCGAGCACGCCGTGTCTCGCGGCCCGACCAGCGGCGCCCTGGCGGCCGCCTTCCGGGAGATCGTCATCGCGGAAACCGGGTAGGCGGTGGCAGGGCACCTGGGCGTGGTGGCAGCCATGGACGGCTTGTTTGAGCGAGTGGCCGCCGCGCCCTCCGCCTGCGGCGACGAGTTGCTGGCGGCCTGGCTGCAGGACACCCTGGGAGCGCTCGAGCCGCCGGTCGATAAGGCCCTGGCCCGTGAGGTGCGGCGGGCCGGCCGCCTCGCCGGCCGCCTGGCTCGCTACTGGGCCGACCCGGGCCGAGCGGCGTTGCTTCCCACCGACTGGCGGCAGGCGGTGGACGCCGCGCTGGGGAGCACCGGGTGGGAGCCTTCCCTGGAGGTAGCCCGGTTGGGCCTGGAGCGGGAGCCGTCTCCGGCCTTGTTCGAGGAGGTGCGCCGCCGCTGGCCCCAGGTCCACTTCGCCCCCTGGATGGAGGGGACCACTTACCAGGAGTGGCTGGCGCAGCGGTGAAGCCTGCCCAAGCCGAGGGAGGTCATTCCTCGGTCGGTCTCAAGGGTGCTGCCGAGGGATCCGGCAGGCGCTGTTCTCGATCGGCCGGCAGGTCGGGCGGCGGTTGGCGTTCGTGGACCGCTACGCGCCGCGGCGCCTACGAGGAGACGCATCCGGCCCGCTCGGGGGAGTGCATTCCGCCAGGTAGGCCAGGGCGTCTTCCACAGGTCGCAGGCGCCCCGCAACCGATTCCCGCCCGGGAAGCCCGCGGAACACCGCGACGATGAAGCGGGCCAACTGCTCGCGAAGTGCCTCCAGGTCGGGGAGGGGATCTCCGGGGAGCACGACGAGGACGTTGTGGTTGGCACCCCCGGCGTCGGTCTGCTCCATGAGGCCGATGACCTCACCGGCGACCACATCGCCGGTGCGCAGCGGCCGGTCGGTGATGACGAAGCAATCCACCGCATCGGCGTCGGGAGCCACCGTCCCGGGGATGAACCCGTACGGGTAGGGGAAGGCGGCCTGCACCCGTTCCACCATGGTCGGGATCAGGCGCACCTCGTCGTGATGGTGCTTGACGTCCGACCCGGCTTCGTTCTCGATGAACACGCGAACGGAGGGCATGCCGGCACGCTAGTCGGGGGCAGGAGCCATCCCGGCGGCTCGTAGCAGGCCTCCGCGGTAGGCCCCGGCGGCTAGGGTGAGAGGCCCGAGGAGGAAGCGTTGGCCCTCATCGAATGCCCCGAGTGCGGGGAGCAGGTATCCACCCTGGCGGCGGCCTGCCCGCATTGCGGCTTCCCGATATCGGCGGAGGCGGGTCCGCTGCTCGCTCCTCCCGGAGAGCGGGGCCCTTCGCGCTGGACCGACCCCGGCTTCTGGATAATCCTGGCGGGTCTCGTCGCCGTGATCGTGATGAGCATCCTCATCCTGCGCCACGCCGAAGACGGGCCGCCGCCGGAGGGCACCACCCCCGCCACCACCGTGGGGGCCCCCGTCCTATTGGGGTGGGATCAGGCTCAGTAGGCCATCCCGCGGCGGGCGTCCTACAACAGCCCGGTGGCGATGGCCAGGAACCCGCCGAAACCGACGAGGTCGGTGATCATCGTCATGAAGATGTTGGAGGCCAGCGCCGGGTCCTTGCCCAACTTGTCCAAGAGGATGGGGATGCCGCTGCCTACCAGGTTGGCCACCACCAGGTTGCCGAGCGCCGCCATTGAGATGACCAGGCCGATGCGCCACTGGTGGGTGAAGAGGGCGGCGATCACGCCCGATAGGGCCCCCACGGCCAGGCCGTTGAAGAGGCCGACCAGGCCGGAGCGCAGCATCACCCGGCGCACCCAATGGGTGGGGATGCTGTCCACCGCCATGGCCCGGATGACCACCGCCTGGCTCTGGGCGCCGCTGTTGCCTCCCACCGAAGCCACCACCGGCATGTAGGCGGCCAGCACGGCGATGCGGCTGATGACCGGCTCGAAGCGGCTGACCACGGCGGCGACGAGGAGGGCGGTGGCGAGGTTCACCGCCGTCCAGGGAAGGCGGCTGCGCACCGACTGCGCCACCGAGGTGTAGATGGTCTCCGCCTTGCCGGCGCCCACCATGGTGGCGATGTCCTCGGTGGCTTCCTGCTGCACCTCCTCGATGACGTCGTCGATGGTCACCATGCCCAGCAGGACCCCGCGGTGGTCCACTACCGGGACCGCCAGCAGGTTGTAACGCTGGATCAGGTCGGCGACCTCCTCCCGGTCGGTCTCCGGGCGCACCGCCACCGGGCCGGCGACCATCACCTCCTCCAGGGCGGTGCCGGGCCGGGCGAAGACCAGTTCCCGGAAAGAGACCACCCCGACCAGCCGCTCCTCGGGGTCGACGACGTACACGTAGGAGAGGTGCTCCAGGTGCTCGTGGAGGCGGCGCAGCGCCTCGATGGCCTCCCCGGCACCGAGGGCTGCCGGCAGCGTGGCCACCTCGGTGCTCATCAGGCCGCCGGCCGAGTCGGGCGGGAAGGCGAGCAGTTCCAGGATGTCGCCGGCCTTGTCGTCGGCCATCCTCTCCAGCAGGGCGGTGCGGGCCTCGGGCTCCAGCTCGGCGATGATGTCGGCCGCCTCGTCGGCCGGCAGCTCCTCGAGGATGTCGGCGGCGGCCTCGTGCTGCATCTCCTCCAGGACGTCCGCGGCGGCCTCGTCGTGCATCTCTTCCAGGACCTCGGCGGCGGCCCCGACGTCGAGCCCTGAGATGAGGTCGGCGGCGGCTTCGTCCTCCAGTGCCTCGAGGATGTCGGCGGCATCGTGAGGGTCGGCTTCGACCAGGGAGACCCAATGCTCGGGGTGGGTGTCGAGGTACTGCTCGGCATCCCGCGGGCGGCGCCGCGCCATCAGCCTCAGCCCCAGGGCTAGGTCGCGCGGGCGCAGGAGTCGCAACTTCATGCCTTGGGGGATTCAAGCACCGGGCGGGAGATGTCACCCGAAGATCGGCCCGGAGCTTGCGCTCCGGGCCGATCCCGGTGGGTGTGCAGGCCCCCTAGGGGGGCGAGGGGGCCTGCGGGTGGGGCG
>JAFGCH010000028.1 GCA_016932695.1 Acidimicrobiia bacterium
CCGCTCACCATGCCCTTGCGGGTCGTGTTGCAGGATGTCGCCGCCTGGGAGATTGCTCTCTCCGCGGTGCTGCTCCTGGCCGCGGCGTGGGGGGTCATCGTCCTCGCCGGGCGGCTCTACGCCGGGGCCCTGATGCGGGGCGGCAAGGTGCGCTGGCGGGAGGCGTGGCGGGACGCCGCCCACCTGCGCTGAGGACCTTCGGCCCTGCCCCCGGGCGGCCAGCTCCGCTTCCATGGCCCCGGACCAGATGATCGAACTGCGCATCCACGGGAGGGGCGGCCAGGGCGCTGTGGTGGCCTCCAAGGTGCTCGCCGAGGCAGCGTTCCTGCGCGGGCGCTATGTGCAGTCCTATCCCGACTATGGAGTGGAGCGCCGCGGGGCCCCGGTGGTGGCCTTCGCCCGCATTGCCGAGCCGGGCGACGAGTTCTTCGTGCGCCAGGACATCCGCCGGCCGGATCACCTGTTGGTGCTAGATCCGACTTTGCTGACGTCGGCGCCGGTCCTCTCGGGGCTCAAGCCGGGCGGTTGGGTGGTGGTGAACTCCCCCAAGCCCCCCGCCTCCCTGGAGGTGCCGGGCGACTACCAGGTGGCGACGGTGGATGCCGCCGGTATCGCCGTGCGCCACGGGCTGGGAAGCCGGGCGCAGCCGGTGGTGAATACCGCCATCCTGGGGGCGTTCGTGCGGGCGACCGGGGTAGTGGAGCTCGATGCCCTCCTCGAAGCGATCGACGCCGAGGTGCCGGTCAAGACGGTGGAGAACCGGGCGGCGGCCGCCGAGGCCTTCGAGCAGGCCGATCTGGGATCATGAGGCGATGAGCGACCTCTCCCACGTAGACCGGTACCCCGAGATCCCGGTGTCGCTGCTGGCCAGCCGGGGGGTGCTGCGCACCGGAGAGTGGCGCAACATGCGTCCGGTGGCCCGGGAGCGGCGGGCGCCTTGCTCGGACGCCTGCCCGGCGGCGGTGCCGGTGCCCCGCTACCTGCACCTGCTGGCCCAGGGCAGGCTGCGCGAGGCCTATGAGACCTTCACCTTGCGAAACCCGTTCCCGGCGATCACCGGCCGGGTCTGCCCGCACTTCTGCGAAGCCGCCTGCAACCGTGACCCCTACGACGGGCCGCTCTCCATACGCGCTCTGGAGCGGTACCTGGGCGATGCCGCGGCCGGGCTGGGACTGGTCGGGCCCGAGGGGGAGACGGGGAAGAGCGTGGCCGTGGTCGGCTCCGGGCCGGCGGGCCTGGCGGCCGCCTACTACCTGCGGCGTTCCGGCCACCGGGTGGTGGTGTACGAGAAGCGGGAGAAGCCGGGGGGGCTGCTGCGTTACGGCATCCCCGAGTACCGCCTGCCGGAGGCGGTGGTGGATGCCGAGGTGGCTCGTCTGGGGGCGCTCGGCATCGAATTCCGCACCGGCGTCGCCCTGGGCCCCGGCATGAGTCTGGAGGCGCTCAAGGAGGCTCACGACGCGGTGGTGGTGGCCACCGGGGCGTGGGAAGGCCGTCCTATGGGGATGGAGGGCGAGAGCCTGCTGGAGGCGGGCCTGGAGTACCTGGAGCAAGTGGCCCGGGGGCATCACACCCTGCCCGGGCGGCGCTGTGCGGTCATCGGCGGGGGCAACACCGCCATGGACGTAGCCCGGGTGCTCCGCCGTCTGGGGGGTGAGGTCACCGTGCTGTACCGGCGCACCGCCGCCGAGATGCCGGCGATTCCCGAGGAGGTAGCCGCCGCGGCCCGCGACGGCGTGCGCTTCGAGTTCCTCAGCCTGCCCCGGGCCGCTGCCAAGGAGGCGGGGGCGCTGCGCCTGACCGTGGAGCGGATGCGCCTGGGGGAGCCCGACGCCTCGGGCCGCGCTCGACCCGAGCCCACCGGGGAGACCGTGGACCTGGAGTTCGACGCGGTGTTCAAGGCCGTGGGGGAGCGCGCCGACCTGGCTCCCTTCCCCGATGCCATGCGGCAGGAACCGGGCGGCTGGCTGGCGGTGGGATCCGATGGGAGCACCGCCGACGGCGCCGTCTTCGTCGCCGGCGACCTGGCCACCGGGCCGGCCACCGTGGTGGAAGCCATCGCCCGGGGGCGGCGCGCCGCCGACGCGGTCAGCGCCCGGCTGGGGGGAGGTTACGACCTGCCGGCCTGGGCGGCCGAGGAATCGCCCGACGTGGTGGCACCGGTCGAGGTCAACCACGCCTACTTCTCCCGCCGGGCTCGGGTCGAGCCGTCCGAGGTGCCGCCCGCGGATCGGGTGGGGGGCATCCTGGGCGAGGAGACGGCCGGCATCGCCGCCGCCGATGCCCTGGCGGAGATCGAGCGCTGCTTCTCCTGCGGCTACTGCAACCAGTGCGGTACCTGCTTCGTCTTCTGCCCCGACGCCGCCATCACCTGGGACGACGGCCCGGTCTTCGACTACGACTACTGCAAGGGCTGCGGCATCTGCAGCGTGGAGTGCCCCGGCCATGTGCTCCTGTTCGTGAGGGAGCGGGACGATGGGTGAACGCATGCTGCTGACGGGCAACCACGCCGCGGCCCACGGGGCGCGCCTCTCCCGCGTGCAGGTGATCTCGGCCTACCCCATCACCCCGCAGACGACGATCGTGGAGGAACTCTCCGAGATGGTGGCCAGCGGCCGCCTGCAGGCCAAGTTCCTCACCGTGGAGTCCGAGCATTCCGCCATGGCGGCTTGCGTAGGGGCGGCGGCCGCCGGGGCCCGGACCTACACCGCCACTTCGGGCCAGGGCTTGGCGCTGATGCACGAGATGCTGCACTGGGCGGTGGGAGCGCGGCTGCCGGTCGTGCTGAGCAACGTGACCCGGGCCATGGCCCCGGGGTGGTCCATCTGGAGCGAGCAGACCGACTTCCTCTCCCAGCGCGATGTCGGCTGGCTGATGCTCTTCGCCGAGAACGTGCAGGAAGCCCAGGACTTCGTCATCTGGCTCTACCGGGTAGCCGAGCAGGTCTATCTGCCGGGCATGGTGGCCATGGACGCCTTCATCCTGTCGCACACCTCCGAGCCGCTAATCGTGCACGACCAGGATCGGGTCGACGCCTACCTACCCCCGTTCCGCCCGTTGTACGACCTCGATCCCGCCGAGCCCCGGGCCTACGGCGGCCTGGTGAATCGGGACCACTACTACGAGATGCGCTTCAAGATGTACGAGAACATGGAGCGGGCCGGGCCGCTGTTGGCCGAGGCGGGTCGCGAGTTCGGAGAGGTCCTCGGCTTCCCCTATGCCCCCGTGGAGCCCTACATGATCGACGACGCCGACTACGTGCTGGTGTCGGCGGGAGCCATGACCTCGAATGTGCGCTTTGCCGTGCGCCTGCTGCGGGAGCGGGGGATCAAGGTGGGCCTTCTGCGGCTGGTGGCCTTCCGCCCCTTCCCCTTCGAGGAGGTGCGCCGCTATCTGGGGGGGCGGGCCAAGGTGGCGGTGCTCGACCGCAACATGAGCCCCGGGCACTCAGGGATCTTCGCCCAGGAGATCCGCGCCGCGCTCTCTCAGGGGGCGCCGCCCACGGACGTTTACGGGTACGTCCTGGGCATCGGGGGCCGGGACATCCGGGTGGAGACGGTGGTAGAGGCGGTCGAGGATCTCCTCGCCCGCGACCATCCGGAGCGCTGCCTATTCGTGGGCGTCAAGGGCCTGCCCATCGGCCCCGTCCGCCCCGACGCCGAGGTCCGGCCGCTGGAGCCGCTCGAGGCGGAGGCATCGGGATGAAGTGGGATATCCCCCTCGGCGAGGAGATCCACCCGGGGAACCTGGGATGCCAGGGCTGCGGTGGGGCGCTGGCGATGCGCCTCGCCCTGAAGGCGCTGGGCCCCGACACGGTGGCGGTGATCCCCGCCTGCTGCTGGTCCATCATCGACGGCGCCTTCCCCGTGCATGCCCTAAAGGTGCCGGTGTTCCACACCGCCTTCGAGACGGCGGCGGTGGCCGCTTCGGGGATCAAGGCGGCGAAGGACGTCCAGGGTAAGGCCACCACGGTGATCGCCTGGGCGGGTGACGGGGGAACCTTCGACATCGGCATCCAGGCCCTCTCGGGAGCCGCGGAGCGCAACGAGGACATCATCTACGCCTGCTACGACAACGAGGCGTACATGAACACCGGGATCCAGCGTTCCTCCTCCACCCCCTCGGGGACCTGGACCACCACCACGCCCGATGAGCGCCCGGAGTCGCGGCCCAAGAAGAACATCATGGAGATCATGGCGGCGCACCGCATCCCCTACGCCGCCACTTGCACCCCGGCCTACCCCGACGACATGCTGCGCAAGTTCCGTAAGGCCAAGTCCATCAAGGGCACGCGCTTCCTGCATATTCTCTCGGTGTGCCCGCCGGGCTGGAAGATGCCCTCCGACCGGGCCATCGAAGTTATGCGGCTGGCGGTGCAGAGCCGGGTCTTCCCCCTCTACGAGGTCGAGGACGGCCTGGCCTACACCATGAGCCTTTGGCCGACGGAGCCGGTGCCTCCCGAGGACTACTTCCGGGTGCAGGGCCGCTTCCGGCCCCTTTTCGAGGATCCCGCCCGCCTCGAGCGCATCAAGGCCTTCGTGGACCAGCAATGGGAGATCCTGGTGCGCCGGCACCGGCGCACGCACCCCGACGAAGCGGGAATCCCGGCTGGTGAGGCCGCGGCGCGCTGACGCGTCCGGCTATTTCTTCTCGGCGATGGGGAATAGGAACCCGTGGCTCAGAGAGCTGGTGTGGCCGTCGTCCCAGCGCACTTCCACCGTTGCCCCGTGGACGTCGAGCACGGTGCCGGTCCGAGCTACCTGGCCCACCTTCTTGGTGAGCTCTCTGACCCGCATGCCTTTGCGGAGCTCCATAGCCTCCTCCTGACAGAGCGCTCGCCGAAGAGGCTACCGGCTTTGAGCCGGCGATGCCAGAGACCGCTCGCCCCATGCTTGGTTACGGCGAACGGAGCGCGCGGAGAGCGCGAAATCCTTCACTCGGCGCGCGCAACCTGCTTACCTTACGGCGATGGCAGCCGCTCACTCGACCGCAGCAGTCATCGACTGGGGTGCTCCCCGCCCCGCCGCGTGGTACGAGCCCCGGGAGCGCCTGGTGGCCCTGGTCCCGGCCGAAGTCGCCGGGGCACTGCGCCAACGGGCCCGCGATGAGGGCCTGGCACTCTCGGTGCTGGTGGGGCGCCTGCTCGCCGGGGCCCTCGACGTCCCCTACGACGACCGCCACGGCTCACGCGAGCCCTGGCCGGCCGGAGCGGACGCCCTCATCGGGTGAGCCCTCAAATCTCGCCGGTGTGTTCCGGCCGGCCGGTTGTCACCCCGGGGGGTGGGCCTTGAGGAACTCCAGCACTGTGAGGCAGTCCTGATCGGTGTTCGACAGGATCACGACGGTGTGCGCCGTTTCGGGGTAGATGCCGAGAGACGAGCAGATGCCCGGGGCCCCACCTCCGTGGCCGA
>JAFGCH010000140.1 GCA_016932695.1 Acidimicrobiia bacterium
CTCAGTCTTCTTCGTCCTCCGGGGGACGCACCGCCAGCACCGGACAGGGGGCGGCCAGCAGGATGTCCTGGGCATCGGACCCGAGGAAGAACTTGCCCGACTTGCTGCGGTGGCGGTAGCCGATCACCAGCAGATCGGCTTTCTCCTCCTCGGCGAGGTCGGCCAGGTCCTCGGCCGGGGTCTTGCCCCGCACCAGTTCGCGCAGTTCGTAGGCCACGCCCTTGTCCCGAAGCAGGGCGTCGGCCTCTTCCAGGGCCCGGCGCGACTCCTCTACTTCCTCGAACCCGGTGCGGCGCCCACCCCACAGGGAGAGCACGACCAGCAGCCGGGAATCACGCAGCTTGGCCTCCTGCACGGCCCGGTCGAGAGCGAGCCTGCCGGTGGCCGTGGGGCTGTAGCCGACGACGATGGTGTGGCGTTTCATGCTCAGGAGTCTATGCCGCGACACCGTCCCGTGCCCGCGCCGATGGGCCCGACCCGACGAGGGGCGGCGCCTCCGCTTAGGATGCCTCATGGCCGCGAGGCGACGCCCGCGCCGGGGCCGCCTCGCATCTAGCCCGGCTTCTAGAGAGGAGGCGGCCTTGACCATTACCGCCGCGCCCCAGGCGCCCCCGGAACGCGGCATCCGCTATTTCGCCGCCCAGCAAACCCCCTGGTCGTGGGTGACCCTCGGGATCGGCATCCTGGCGCTAGTCGTCCTGTTCGCCGGCACCGTGGCGATCCTCAACGCCTACGGCTGGACTCAGGTGTGCCCCCCGGACGCCCCCCAGGGGACCTGCGCACCCACCGATCCGCTCACCGAAGGCCTGCTCAGCCCCGAATTGGGGGCGCTGGCTTGGGCGGTGATCGGCATCGGCGCCGTAGCCGGTCTCCTGGCCCTGTTGCGGGCGCGCATCGTGCCCAACAAGCAGGCGAAGGAGGCGGCCATCGCCGGTGCCGTCATCGGCATCCAGGCGGCAGTGCTGGCCGGAGTGCTCCTATGGTTCCGCTCCGCGGGCGTGGAACTGTTCGCCCGGAACTTCCTGAACATCCGCCTGCTGGGCGACTTCTTCCCCCGCTTCGTCAACGGGGCCAAGAACACCCTGATCCTCTCCTTCCTGGGGGGCGGCCTCGGGATGATCCTGGGTCTCTTCCTGGCTCTCTTCTCCATGTCGAAGCGGCCGGTGGTGCGGGCCCCGGCTCGTATCTACATCAACTTCTTCCGGGGCACCCCGCTGATCTGGCAGCTCTCCTTCGCCGGCCTCGGCGTAGTGACCGCCATGAAGCTGGACTTCTTCTCGGGCATCGACGGCCCCTACCGAGTCGCCGTCGCCGTCCTCGCCCTGAACCTGGCGGCCTACTCGGCGGAGGTCTACCGGGCGGGCATCCAATCGCTGGAGCGGGGCCAGATGGAGGCGGCCCGCAGCCTGGGCCTCTCCTACCTGCAGGCGATGCGCTTCGTGGTGGTGCCCCAGGCGATCCGCCGGGTCATCCCGCCGCTCACCAACGAGTTCGTGATCCTCATCAAGGACACCTCGCTGGTGGTGGTGCTCGGCCTGGCCTTCAGCCAGAAGGAACTGCTGGGGGTGGGCCGGGAGATATACAGCTCCACGTTCAACGCCACCGCCTGGCTGGGTTCGGCGGCCGGCTACCTGATCATCACCCTGCCGATGATCCGCCTGGTCACCTACCTGGAGCGGAAGCTGCGCAGCGGTCTGACAAGCGTGGTCGGATGATGGAGGAGGCACCAATGAGCGAGGCCATCGTCCGGCTCGAAAGCATCAACAAGTGGTTCGGCAAGCTGCACGTGCTGCGCAACGTGAACCTGGAGATCTTCCCCCGGGAGGTGCTGGTGCTCATCGGCCCCTCCGGATCGGGGAAGTCCACCCTACTGCGCACCATCAACATGCTCGAAGAGCCCACCGAGGGGCGGGTGTTCTTCGAGGGGCAGGAGCTCACCGACATCCACACCAACCTGAACGCCGCCCGCACCCGCATGGGGATGGTCTTCCAGTCCTTCAACCTGTTTCCCCACCGCACGGTGACGGGGAATATCACCCTGGCCCTGGAGAAGGTCCTGGGCCTGAAGGGAGAGGAGGCACAGCAGCGGGCGCTGGAGCAGCTCAAGCACGTCGGGTTGGCCGACAAGGCCGGGGCCTGGCCGTCACAGCTCTCCGGCGGCCAGCAGCAGCGGGTTGCCATCGCCCGGGCGCTGGCGATGCACCCCGTGGTGATGCTGTTCGACGAGGTCACCTCGGCTCTCGACCCGGAACTGGTGAACGAGGTGCTCTTGGTGATGCAGCGCCTGGCGGCGGAGGGGATGACCATGGTGGTGGTGACCCATGAAATGGGCTTCGCCCGAGAGGTGGGCACCCGGCTGATCTTCATGGACCAGGGGGTGATCCTGGAGGAGGGTCCGCCGCGCGAGGTGTTCGCCAATCCCCGCCAGGAGCGCACCAAGTCGTTCCTGAGCCAGATCCTTTGAGCAGCTCCTTCGTCATCGGCCGCCGCTTCCGCGGCCCGGAGAACTCGGGCAACGGGGGCTACACCTGCGGCCTGGTGGCCGGCTTCGTGGACGGCGATGCCGAGGTCACCCTGCGCCGGCCTCCGCCCCTGGAACGCCCCCTCGAGGTGACCCGAGACGGCGAGCGGGTGCTGGTGCACGACGGGCCCGACCTGGTGGCGGAGGCGGTGCCGACGCACCTGGAACTCGAGGTGCCGCCGCCGCCCACCACGGCCGAGGCCGAAGCGGCGGCCGCCCGCTACGCCGGGTTCGCCACCCACGTCTTCCCCACCTGCTTCGTCTGCGGGCCGAAACGAGCCGCCGGGGACGGCCTACGGCTCTTCCCGGGCTGGGTGGCGGGGCGCGACCTGGTGGCCGCCCCCGTGCACACCGACGACTCTCTGCCCGCCGCCGATGGGTTCCTGGCCCGGGAGATCGCCTGGTCGCTGCTCGACTGCCCGGGGGCGTGGGCCATGGAACGGGACATGGAGCAGACCGGGGTGGTCCTGGGCAGGATGGCGGCGCGAGTGCTGCGGCCGATGCCGGTGGGCGCCGGCGGACTGGCCATCGGTTGGCCACTGGGTCGCGACGGGCGCAAGCTGTACTCGGGCACTGCCCTCTTCTCTCCTGACGGCCGGCTCTACGGCTTCGCCCGCCAGACCTGGATCGTGAGGGCCTGAGGAGCCGCCGCAGGCGGCGAGCGTGAGGGCGAACCGCAACGAAGGCTCGGTCGCGCCCTTGCCCTCACCCCAAACCTCTCCGGCCCGAAGCGGTGGGCGGGAGAGGGAGCAGAGCCGCATCGGCCTCTCCCGCGCACGCAGAACGCGGCTGCGCCCCACCGGGGGAAGTGGGGCGCAGCCGGGAGGAGGAAGGCTTCTAGGACTGCCGCGAGGCGTAGCTCTCGCTGAACTCGCCGCGCAGGCGGGGGAAAGTCGCCGGGGCGTGCTGGAAGCAGTGCTCGGCCTTGTTGTAGCGGGAGAGGCGCACGCGACACCCGTCGGTGGCGCATACCCGGTTCTCGCCGTAGTTGCGCGGCCTCCGCCGCGCCCGGCCGATGCCGGTGGCTCGCATCGTCGCCTGCACTTGGGGACCTCCGTATCAAAGCTCGTGTGCTGAGGTCATTTTTAGCAGGCGGTTCCCGATTTAGCAACACCAAGATGGTGCAAATCGAGAGGGCTCGGCTTTGGGCCGAGAAACGCAGGAGGGGAGGCGCCGGGCCTCCCCTCCTGCAAGGGATCGAATGCCCGCCTCAGTCTTCCTTGGTGGAAGTCTGCGCCAGCGAGGTGATCTCCCGGACCACGTCGGCATTGGCCAGCGTGGTCACGTCACCCAGATGGCGCTGCTCGGAGATATCCCGCAGCAGGCGCCGCATGATCTTGCCCGAGCGCGTCTTGGGCAGGTCGTCGGTGAACACGATGCTCTTAGGACGAGCGATCGGGCTGATCTTCTCACCCACCCAGCCGCGCAGTTCTTTGATGAGCGCCTCATCGCCGACCACCCCGGCACGCAGCGTGACGAAGGCGGCGATAGCCTGGCCGGTCATCTCGTCGGTGCGGCCGACCACAGCAGCCTCGGCCACCTTGGGGTGGGCCACCAGGGCCGACTCCACCTCGGTGGTGGAGATCCGGTGCCCGGCCACGTTCATGACGTCGTCCACCCGGCCCAGCAGCCAGTAGTAGCCGTCGGTGTCGCGCTTGCAGCCGTCGCCCACGAAGTACTGGCCCGGCACCTGCGACCAATAGGCCGAGACGAAACGCTCCGGGTCCTTGTACAGGGTACGCAGCATCGCCGGCCAGGGGCGAGTCAGCACCAGGTAGCCGCCGCCGCCCAACGGAACGGGCTGGCCCTGGTCGTCGACCACGTCGGCGCCCACACCCGGGAACGGCCTGGTGGCCGAGCCCGGCTTGGTGGCCACGGCGCCGGGGAGCGGGGTGATCAGGATGCAGCCGGTTTCGGTCTGCCACCAGGTGTCCACGATGGGGCAGCGCTCGTTGCCGATGACGGCGTGGTACCACATCCAGGCTTCGGGGTTGATCGGCTCGCCCACCGAACCCAGCAGCTTCAGCGAGGAGAGGTCACGCCCCTTGGGATAGTGGTCGCCCCACTTCATGAAGGAGCGGATCGCCGTCGGGGCGGTGTAGAACTTGGTGACCTTGTACTTCTCGATGATCTGCCAGAAGCGGTCCTTGTCGGGGAAGTCCGGAGTGCCCTCGTACATGACGCCGGTGGTGTGGTTGGCCAGCGGCCCGTACACGATGTAGGTGTGACCGGTGACCCAGCCGATGTCGGCGGCGCACCAGTACACGTCGTCGGGCTTGATGTCGAAGACCAGGTCGTGAGTGGCTACCGCGCCGGCCAGATAGCCGCCCGTGGTATGCACCACGCCCTTGGGACGGGCCGTGGTCCCCGACGTGTAGAGGATATAGAGCATGTCCTCGGCGTTCATGGCCACCGGCTCGTTCTCGGAAGAAGCCGCGGCGATCAGGTCGTGGTACCAGTGGTCCCGGCCCTCGGTCCAGGCGATCTCGTTGTTGCAGCGCTTCACCACAACGACGTTCTCGATGGAGGGGCAGGCCTCCAGGGCGGTGTCGGAGTTGGTCTTGAGGGGGAACACCGTGCCGCGCCGGTAAGCGCCGTCGCCGGTGATGAGGACCTTGGCCTCCTGGTCCTGGATGCGCTGGGCGAGGGCATCGGCAGAGAAGCCGCCGAAGACCACCGAGTGGATGGCCCCGATGCGAGCGCAGGCCAGCATGGCCACCGGCAGCTCGGGGACCATGCCCAGATAGATGGCCACGCGGTCGCCCTTCTCGACGCCCAGGCCGAGCAGGGCGTTGGCAAAGCGGCTCACTTCCTCATGGAGCTGGCGGAAGGTGATGACCCGCTCGTCGCCCACCGGCTCGCCTTCCCAGTAGAAGGCCACCTTGTCGCCGCCCGTCTCCAGGTGCCGATCGAGGCAGTTGTAGGAGATGTTCAACTCGCCGTCGGCGAACCACTTGAAGAAGGGAGGGTTGGACTCGTCGAGGATCTGCGTGGGCTTCTTGAACCAGGACACCCGCTCGAGGGCCTGCTTCATCCAGAAGCCCTTCCAGTCGGCCTCCGCCTCCTCGTAGATGGACGGGCCGGTGTTGGCCTGGGCTACGAATTCTGGCGAGGGCGGGAAGGAGCGCTCCTCCCAGGAAAGGGCGGAGATCGCCTGCTGCTGCTTGTCGGTCACGCGTGTGCCTCCTACTCGACCACCGGGGTGTCCGCCGTATGTTAGATGGCGTTAACCCCATGGCGGCCGGAGACCGGGCCGGGATCGGTTTTCGCCACCGCCGCATGCAGTTCCTCCTCGACTTCCGCCAGATAGGCGGCGGTCGCGATCGGGTCCAGCGCCGGCGCCTCCGGGGATCGACGAGCGGCCAACGCCGCCACCACTACGGCCGCGCCGCCTCGGGTCACCTCCCACTCCCCCGCCGCGTCCTTGGGCCCCCAGCGGCCCGCCCGGGCGAAGCGGCGGGCGCGGGCGGCGTTGAGCACCGCGTTGGAGAGATCCCGTTCCGCGGCGCGGTGCCAGCGCACCGACTCCAGCGCGGCGGCCAGCGCCACCGGGCGCGGGGTGGGCCCGATGAGGGCCTCGGGGGGCGGACCGACCAAAGGCAGACCCGTCTCCCGCCCTATGGCCAAGTCGAGCACGAACCAGTGGGCGGCCGGCTCCGCGGAGATGTCGAAGCCGACCCGCTCCGCCACCCCGACGCCGGTGTTGAGGTTGATCTCGAAGGGGGGAGGGGCCGACGGCCGGGCGGCCACCTCGGCCCGGTAGAGGACCAGCTCCAGGCCCTTGGCCGGGCAGGGCAGGGAGGCGTGAAGGAGGCGGCCCGCCAGGGCGCGCTTGTGGGCAGCGCAGAGAGCCCGGCGGACCACCCCCTGCACATCGAGGTCGCTGCGGCCGGGCCGGTAGCCCCCGTAGGCCGCCGACCCGAACAGATAGAGGCCCAGCAGATCGGGCCCCAGGGACTCCTGCAACCTGCCGGTCAGCGCGCCGACGTACGCTCTCTCGGTCGCCGGCAGCTCCCCCCAGGTCACCGCCGGGCCCGCGGGCGGATGCGGAACTCGCGCGGGTTGCGCCAGCCGAC
>JAFGCH010000029.1 GCA_016932695.1 Acidimicrobiia bacterium
CTGCATGATCCCGCCCTCGATCTGGCCCAGCACCGACAGGGGGTTGAGAGCCCGGCCCACGTCCTGGGCGGTGTCCACCCGCACCACCCGCACCAGGCCGAGTTCGGGGTCCACGTCCACCACCGCCCGATGGGCCGCCACGCTGAACCCGGCGTGCAGGTTGCCCTGGCCGGTGGCGTTGGGCGGTTCGGTGGGGGCGTGGCGGAAGCGGGTGTGGTGCTCCAGCGGACCGGCCGCCAGCAGATCCGGGAGCAAGGCCACCAACTCGTCACCTCTCCATACGCCAGCGTCATCGAGACGGTCGCCCCCACCCCTCTCCAACGCCTTCTCCCGGAGGCCCCGGCAGGCCTCCAGGCAGGCCCCGCCGGCCATCTGCGTCTGGCGGGAGGCAGAGGTGGACCCGGCCGAGCCGATCTGCCCGGTGTGGTCGAAGACCACCGCCACGTTCTCGATGCCGGTGGCGCTGCGGGCGATCTGGGCGAGGATGGTCACCATGCCCTGGCCGACCTCGGCGGCGGCGGTGTGCACTTCCAGGCCCGCCGGGGTGAGCACCGCCCGGGCCTCGGCGTAGTCGTCGAAGCCCTCGGAGAAGAAGATGTTCTTGATGCCCACGGCGAACCCGATGCCGCGGCGCACCACCTCCGGCGGGGTGGTCAGGCCCACGCCGCCGGGGAGGCGGCGGGGGTCGTCGCCCGGGCCCTCATCGGGCAGCGGCAGGGCGGCGGCGGAGCGGA
This sequence comes from Acidimicrobiia bacterium, assembly GCA_016932695.1. Lineage (GTDB taxonomy): Bacteria > Actinomycetota > Acidimicrobiia > Spongiisociales > UBA11373 > VGBK01. The sequence goes on from JAFGCH010000029.1 coordinate 735, forward strand.
TCACCTCAGCGGTGGGCAGGCTGCCGGTGATCTCCTGGCCGCTGGTGGGCAGGCGGTCGCCGTGGCCCAGGGCGTTGCGCAGGCGCAGGTCGATGGGATCCAGGCCCAGGGCGGCGGCGAGGCGGTCCATCTGCGCTTCGTGGGCGAAGCAGACCTGGTTGGCGCCGAAGCCGCGCATCGCCCCGGCGGGCGGGTTGTTGGTGCGCACCGCCACCGCGTCGATCTCGACCGAGGGGCAACGGTAGGGGCCGACGGCGAAGTAGGCGGCGTTGGCGATCACCGCCCCGCTGGTCTCCTCGTAGGCCCCGCCGTCCAGGATGATCCGCGCCTCGACCCGCACCAGGTTCCCTTCCCGGTCGGCCTCGTGGCGGTACCACATGCGGGCGGGGTGGCGGTGCACGTGGCCGGCGAACGACTCCGCCCGGTCGTAGACCATCTTCACCGGGCGCCCGGTGTGCAGGGCCAGCAGGCACAGGTGAATCTGCAGGGTGAGGTCCTCGCGGGCCCCGAAGGCGCCGCCGATGCCGGCGAGATGCAGGCGCACCTGCTCGGGCCGCAGGCCCAGCGAGTCCACGATCTGGCGGTGGTCGACGTGCATCCACTGGGTGGAGATGTGCAGGTCCACGCCGCCTTCGCCGTCGGGGATGGCCAGCCCCGACTCGGTGCCCAGCATCGCCTGGTCCTGGATGCCGACCTCGTAGTAGCCCTCGACCACGGTTTCGCCCCGCAGGGCCTGGTCGCCGTTGACCACCTGGAGATTGCGGAACGTCTCGCCGCGACGGGCCGCCTCCTCCATGTCGGTGAGCGGCTCGAGAGGCTCGTAGGTCACCACCAAGGCGGCGGCGGCCCGGCGGGCCTGGGGCAGGCTCTCGGCGGCGACGACGGCGACCGGTTCGCCCCAGAAGTTGACCTCGCCGTCGGCGAGCACCGGTTGGTCCTGCTCCTTCTGGCCGAAGCGGGGGTTGCCCGGGATGTCGGCGGCCAGCAGCACGGCGTGCACCCCGGGGACGGCCAGGGCGGGGGCGATGTCTATGGAGACGATGCGGGCCCGGGGATGCGGGCTGCGCACCGTGGCCCCCCACAGCATGTGGTCGTGGTGCAGGTCCCCCGAGTAGGCGAAGGTGCCCTGCAGCTTGGGGATGCCGTCGGGTCGGGGAACGGAAGTCCCCACCCCGCCCCGGACCTCGATGGGGGTGTCGAGGCGGGCGGTCATGGGGCCTCCCCATCTGTCGCCGTTTCCGGAGCGGCCAGCGCCCGCACGATGGCTCCGTAGCCGGTGCAGCGGCAGAGGTTGCCGGCGAGGGCCTCCTTTACCTCCTCCGCGGTAGGAGTGGGGTTGCGCTCGAGCAGGTGGACGGCGCTCATGACGATCCCGGTGGTGCAGTAACCGCACTGCACCGCTCCCTTGTCGTGCAGGGCCTGCTGTACCGGGTGCAGGCCGCCCTCGGGCCCGGCCAGGCCTTCGACGGTGATGATCTCGGACCCATCGGCATCGGCGGCCATGACCAGGCAGGAGCAGACCGGCTCCCCGTCGAGGAGCACGGTGCACGAGCCGCACTCCCCCTGGCGGCAGGCGTTCTTAGCCCCGGTGAGGCCGAGGCGCTCCCGGAGCAGGTTCAGCAGGCTGACCGGCCCTTCGACGTCGAGGAGGTGCTCGGTGCCGTTGACGGTGAGGCGAATGGCGGTCATGCCAGGGCCCTTTCCAACAACCGGCGAGCGATCACTCCGGCGGCGTGGCGGCGGTAGGCGGCGGTGGAGCGGTGGTCGTCGATGGGCCGCACCTCCTCGGCTACGAGGCGGCCGAACTCGGCCGCGGCGGCGGGGGAGGGGTGCTTGTCGGCCGAGATCATGGCTTCGGCCCGGGGGGCCCGCAGCGGGGTAGGGCCCACCGAGCCCAGGGCGATGCGGACGGCGCCGTCGGCGAAGCGCACCAGGCAGGCCGAGGCGATGGAGATCACCATGGCGTTGCGCGCCCCTACCTTGGCGAACTCCTGGCGTTGCGGCAGGTCGGTGGGCAGGCGCACTCCCAGGATCAACTCCCCCGGCTGTAGGGAGTTCCGCTTCGGGCCCACGAGGAACTGGTCCCAGGCGAGGGTGCGTCGGCCACCGGCCCGGGAGGCGACCTCGACGCCGGCACCCACTGCGGCAAGGAAGGGAAGGCCGTCGCCGGCGGGACTGGCGGTACCCAGGTTGCCTCCCAGGGTGCCCATGGCCCGGATCTGCGGGGAGCCCACGGTGCGCGCCGCCTGGGCCAGGCCCGGCCAGGGGGCCGAGGTGAGGCGGGACCAGGTGACCCCGGCGCCGACGAAGCCGTCTTCCATCTGGAGCAACTCGGGCACCCGGCGCAGGGCCACCACTACCTCGGGACGGCGGCCCTGGTAGTTGACCTGGACCATGAGGTCGGTGCCCCCGGCGAGCAGGGTGGCCCCGGGGTGGGCTGCCAGGGCGTCGAGAGCCTCATCCAGGCTGCGGGGCCGAAGGATCTGCATCGACGGCACAAACTACCGCATCGAGGCGGCTGCCGAAGTGCCCGGGGCCGGGTTTCAGCGCGCCTGGTGGAGTTCGCGCAGGGCCCGGAGGGCCCAGTCGCGCTCCGGCGGTCTCTCGGTGGGGTGGGGCGGCGACGGCTCCGGTGTGGGCCGCGGGGAGGGAGGTGGGGTCGTCGGGGGGCCC
>JAFGCH010000141.1 GCA_016932695.1 Acidimicrobiia bacterium
GGGGGGGAGGGGGGGAGGGGGGGGGGGAGGGGGGCGTGCCGCCCCGGGGGGGGGGGGGGGCCGGGCCATCTCGAGGATCACGGAGGCGACCGGCACGGGGGATCGAGGCGTCTCTCATCTTCCTACCGGCCGGTCACCAAAGCGAACAAGCGGCGGATGTGACGGCCCACCGGTAGAACGTCACCGCCACAGGCTTCCGTAAGGCTCTGCAACGGCCTGCTGACACCAGCCGCGGGTCATCGGGCGGGAACGCGGTGTCCCGGAGCGAAGGGACGTTCCCACCACCGTTGGTGTAGATGACTGAGCAGAAGGAGGACTCCAAGGCATCCCGGGCAGCACGGACTTGGCACCGGCATTTCCTCGAGGTGCCAGAGAGGGCTCCGGGAACGGGGGGGGGGTGCCTCTATGAAGCTTCTATATCCAGTCAACCCCCTTTTCCACCGCGGCGGCGTTGAGATGGCGGTAGAGGCGTCGGGCGAGGTAGCGCTTGAGACATCGACGGATCTCGCGGTCGGTCTTGCCTTCTGCCCGGCGCCGATCGGCGTAGGCGCGGGTTTGGGGGTGGTGGACCATCCGCACCATGGCGATGACGTTCAGGGCGCGGTTGAGACGCCTGTCGCCGCCGCGGTTGAGCCGGTGCCGAGTGGTGTTGCCCGAGGACGCCGGGATGGGGTTCACCCCGGCCAGAGCGGCGAAGGCGGCCTCGTCCCTGACCCGTCCAGGATGGGACCAGGCCACCAGGACGGTGGCTGCGGTGACCGGTCCGCTCCCGGTCTCCTCGATCAGCCCTGCGGCAGGGCTAGCCTCGACGAGCTCGCCGATCCGGTTCGTGTTGTCCGTGATCTCCGCATCCAGGGTGAGGATCCTCTTGGCTAGCCGCACGGCCTCGGTACGGGCGGTCGCGGCGGCGAGGTCCTCCTCACGCGGACGCCACCGGGAGATCTCGGTGATCTTCTTCGCGCCCAGGGGGTGCCGGGCGTCCATGCCGAGGTCGGCGGTGCGCACGAGGGCGGTCAACGCGTTCACGGCCCTGGTTCGTTCCCGGGTGAGCTCGTCCCGGGCGGTGAGCAGGATCTGGGTCGCTGCCCGGATCCCCTCGTCTGCCCGCGGGGTGCGTAGTTGCTCTTCGGCGAGGGGAAGCACGGCAGCAGCGATGCGGCGGGCGTCGATTGGGTCGGACTTGCCGATGCCGCGGCGGCCTGCCCTGCCCATTCGGGCCGCTTCGACGGCCCGGTAGCCGGCAAGTCCGGCTTGGCGGGCGAGCTGGGCCCCGTAGCTGCCGATGCCCTCGATGACCCACAGGGCGGCGAGGTCGCCGCCGGTGCGCCGTGCCGCCCAGGCGATCGCGCGGGTCCTGCCGGCGTGGGTATTGGGGAAGGCCTCGGTTCCCAGGTGTTCACCGTTGGCGGCGAGCACGGCGTAGGTGTGGGTTTTGGTGTGGGTGTCCACACCGATGACGAACGGATGAGTATGCGCGACTATGGTGCTCACAGCGTCCGGTTCCTTTCCTCGCAAGGGCGATGAGCCGGTCGCTGCCGACCGGCGTCGGCCCGGAAAGGGATCACTTCGGGGCATACCTGTGACGGGCCACGACCCCTTGGGGTCGGGCAGGCTTCTGATCAAGCCACTGAGGTGGGCCGGGCAGGCGCCGGTCACCCGCCGCAGTCGGACAGTTCATAGGCAAGACACCCGCGAGGGGCCAGTTTCGTCATGAGTCACGGCCACGGCGGAGCGACCAACGCCCACCCTGCCAGCCAGTCCCGGACCAGCCGATCCAAGACTCACACGTTTTCGTCAAGCGGCCAGGGACACCGGTGACGGGGTTCGGGGCTCGGTGGGGTCTTGGTAGAGAGTGCCGTCGCGCAGCATCGCGAACAGGACGTCGGTCCGGCGGCGGGCCAGGGCAATCACGGCCTGATTGTGGCGTTTGCCCTGGGCGCGCTTGCGGTCGTAGTACGCCCTCGAGGGGGCGTGGTTGAGCGAGGCGAACGCCGAGAGGAACAGCGCCCGTTTGAGCCTCTTGTTCCCACCGCGGGGTGCGTGCTCGCCGCGGATCGAGGTTCCCGACCGTCTGGTGACGGGGGCGATCCCGGCGTAGGAGGCCAAGTGTCCGGCATCTCGGAAGTCCTTGCCGACGACTTCGGTGAGGATCCTTGCGGCGGTCCTGACGCCGATGCCGGGCATCGAGGTCAGGACCTCGGAAAGAGGGTGGGCCTCCACGAGGGCCTCGACCTGGGAGACCACAGTGGCCCGCTGGTGGATCAGGCCGGCCAGCTGCCCGGCGAGGATCGGGATGACGGTGGCGGCGGCCTCGGTGCCGGCCACGACCACGCTCTGCTGCCCCAGGGCGTCGAAGATCTCCTCGGCCAACGACTCGGCCAGCCTCGGTGCGTGCTTCTTGAGTCTCGCCCGCACGTGCCCGCGGCCGGCAGCGGCCAGCTTGGCCGGGGTCGGGTAGCGGGTGAGCAGGTCGGCCACCGCCGGGTGGGTCACCCGCGGCCCGAGAACCCGTTCCAGGGCGGGGTGGATCTGGGTGAGCATCCCGCGCAGACGGTTGGAGGTCGCGGTGATCTGGGTAGTGAGGTCGTCGTCGAAGCCGGCCAGCACTCCCAGTTCGGCGATCTGGGCCTCGTCGACCCGGATGCTGCGCAGGGTGTGTGGCATGGTCCGGGCCGCTTCGGCGATGATGGCCGCGTCGCGGGCGTCGGTCTTCGCGGTGCCCGGGTGCAGGTCCGCGATCCGGCGCATCGCCAAACCGGGCAGGTAGGCCACCCGAACCCCGTCGGTGGCTTCGGCGACGGCCACCGGCAGCGCCCCGATGGTGGCCGGCTGGTCCACGACCATCAGCACCGGCCCGTGCTCGGCGGCCAGCTCCTCGAGGATGGCCCGCAGCCGAGCCTCGTCGTTGGGCAGGGCCTTGTCGTAGACCGTCTTCCCGGCCGAGGTCATGGCCACGGCGTGGTGGTCGGA
>JAFGCH010000030.1 GCA_016932695.1 Acidimicrobiia bacterium
CTGCGCATCGGCAAGGTGCTGTCGCCGTGAGCAAGATCCTCGCCATCGGCTGGGTGAACACGGTGCGCCTGCTGCGCCAGCGCTCGAACATCTTCTTCGTCTTCGTGTTCCCGGTGCTGATCATCCTCCTTCTCGGGGTCATGTTCGGCGGCGGCTTCGACGCCAAGGTGGGAGTGCACGTCGCGGGCGAGGGAGGGCCCCTCGCCGCGACCCTGGTCGAGGCCCTCGATGACCTCGAGGACATCAGCGTGGTGCGCTACGACTCGGTGGATCCGCTGACCGACGCCGTGCAGCGAGGCGTGGTCACCGCGGGGATCCTGGTCCCCGCCGCATACGACTCCGGGCTGATGAACGGTGAGGCGGTGGCGGTGGGCTTCGTCGCCCGGCCCTCGGATCAGAACGGCCAACTGGCCCGGGAGACGGTGCGGGAAGTGGTGGTGGCGCAGGGCCTGCCCATCCGGGCAGCCCGCTTCGCCGCCGGGCAGGGTGCCGGCTCCTTCGAGGATGCCCTGGCCGCGGCCCGCCTGGTGGCGGCGCAGGAGCCGAGCCTGACGGTCACCTACACCCAGGCGGGGGAGTCGGCCTTCGAGGACTTCGAGGACCTGGGCACCTTCGACCTGGGCGCCGGCCAGGAACTGGTGCTGTTCATGTTCCTCACCTCGCTGGCGGCGGCGGCCGACCTGATCCTGACCCGGCGGCTGGGGGTAGCCCGGCGGATGCTCTCCACCCCGACTTCTACCGGGGTGATCCTCGCCGGTGAGGTGGCGGGGCGCTTCGGGGTCGCCATGGTCCAGGGCGTCTACATCATGGTGGGGACGCTGCTGATCTTCGGGGTGAACTGGGGAGATCCCCTGGGGGCCATTGCCGTGGTGGTGATGTTCGCCCTAGTGGGCTCCGGAGCGGCCATGCTGTCGGGGGCGCTCTTCCGCAACGAGCAGCAAGCCGGCGGCCTCGGAGTGCTGCTGGGCCTGGGCCTGGCGGCGATAGGCGGGGCCATGGTGCCCATCGAGCTCTTCCCCGACACCATGGCCACCATTGCCCGCTTCACCCCTCACGCCTGGGCCATCGACGCCTTCGCCGAGCTGGTGCGGCGCGATGGGGGCTTCCTCGACATCCTGCCGCAGTTGGGGGTGCTGGCGCTCTTCGCGGGCGTCTTCATGGGCCTGGCGACCTGGCGCCTGCACCGGGTGCTGACCCACTGACCCGGCGGGCGCGGGCGGCTCAGTCGGCCCGCGGGCCGGCAGCGCTCACCGCGACGGGAGCCTGGTCGGCGAACTGGGTGAAGTTGGCGGCGAAGCGCCGCGCCAGGCGCTCCGCGGCGTGGCGGTGCTCCCGCGGGTCGGGCCAGCTGCGGGCCGGGTCGAGGACCTCGGCGGGGACGTCGGGGCAGCTGCGGGGCAGCCGGAACCCGAAGACCGGGTCCACGTCGTACTCCACCGCATCGAGGGCTCCCGAGAGGACAGCGCGGACCACGGCCCGTGAGTAGGCGATGCTGATGCGATGGCCCGTTCCGTAGGGCCCGCCGGTCCAGCCGGTGTTGACCAGCCAGGTGGTGGTGCCGTGGCGGCGCAGGCGCTCGCCCAGCAGGTCGGCATACACGCTGGGGTGCAGCGGCATGAAAGGGGCGCCGAAGCAGGCCGAGAAAGTGGCCTGGGGCTCGGTGACCCCCCGCTCCGTGCCGGCCACCTTGGCGGTGTAGCCCGACATGAAGTGGTACATCGCCTGGTCGGGCGTGAGGCGAGCCACCGGAGGCAGCACCCCGAAGGCGTCGGCGGTCAGCATGATGAGGTGGCGGGGATGCCCGGCGCGCCCCTCCCGCACCACGTTGGGCAGATGCCCCACGGGGTAGGCGCCCCGGGTGTTTTCGGTGAGGGAAGCATCGTTGAGGTCGATGCGCCGGGTGGCCTGGTCCATGACCACGTTCTCCAGGATGGTGCCGAAGCGCCGGGTGGTCTGGTAGATCTCCGGCTCCGCTTCGGGGTTCAGGCGGATGAGCTTGGCGTAGCAGCCCCCCTCGAAGTTGAACACCCCCTCGTCGCTCCAGCCGTGCTCGTCGTCGCCGATGAGTGCCCGGCCGCCCTCCGCCGACAGGGTGGTCTTCCCCGTCCCCGACAAGCCGAAGAAGACCGCGGTGTCGCCTGCGGGGCCCACGTTGGCGGAGGCGTGCATGCTGAGCACGCCCTGCAGGGGAAGGAGGTAGTTCATCACGGTGAAGACCGACTTCTTGATCTCACCGGCGTAGGAAGTGCCGCCGATGACCACCAGTCGCTCGGCCAGGTGCACCAGGATGAACGCCTCGCTGCGGGTGGCGTCTACCTCGGGGATGGCACGGAACTCGGGGGCGGCGATCACGGTGAACCCGGGTCGGAAGCTCTCCGGATCCCCCGGGGCCCAATCGTGGCGGAACATGACCCGGGCGAACATCGCCTGCCAGGCCTTCTCGGTGATGACCCGCACCGGGAGGCGGTAGCGAGGGTGGGCCCCGGCGTAGACGTCCTGGACGAACAGGTCCTTGCCCTGCAGGTAGGCCAGCAGGCGCACCTTCAAGCGCTCGAAGTCGCCCGGGTCGAAGTGCTGGTTGGCCTCACCCCACCAGATGCGGTAGCGGGAGGAGGCCTCGGTGACGATGAAGCGGTCCTTCGCGGAGCGGCCGGTGTACTGCCCGGTGCGCACCACCAGCGGGCCCAAGTGAGCTACTGCTCCCTCCCGCCGGCGGATGGCCTGTTCGAACACCGCCGGGGTGGAGAGGTTGTGGTACACGTTGGCGACGTTGGCGATGCCCACGCCGCTGAGGTCGACCATGCTGCCTCCGTCGTGCTGCTGAGCCGCACATGATGGTCGCCGGGGCCTCCTCGCCTCAACCCGGCTCGGGACGCCGGCCCGAGACGCCGGCCCGGGATAGGCCGGGGGACGGCCTGGGAGGCGCGGTCCGTATAGGCTGGCCCAACCATGCCTGCTGTCGACGACGCCGAGGGCTCCGCTTCGGTGATCACCCCCGGCGGGGCGGAAGCGGCGCGTGCTTTCCAGGTAGCTGCCGAGGCCCGCGCCGGGTATCGCCTGGAAGATGCCCACTTCGCCCCTACCGGGCCCCTGGCCGTGGGCGCCGCCGGTGCCCAGGAAGTGGCCGCAGCCATGAACCGGGAGCGCCAGGCAGTCCGCTATCCGGAGCGGGCGGTGTGGGCCGGCGATCTGGCCGCCGCTGCCCTCATCCAGGAGATCCTGCGCTATGTGATCGCCCGGCAGGCGGTCGCGGCAGAGGGACAGGTGCTGGCGGGGGCGGCGGCCCACCTCGAGGAGCGGCTGGCCGGCGAGGCGGGGCGTCTGCTGCGCGATTTTGCCGCCGGCTTCCCGGCCACCCCGGTGTTCCGCGGCGAACGCACGGCCGCCGATCACTTGGCGGGAAGCACCGACGGTGTGCCCCACGTGCTGCTGGCGCTGGAGGAGCTGATCATGCTCCGCCTGGCCAACGAGAACCCGGCCTTCGAGCGCCTCCGCGACCTGCACGACGACGCTCCTCTGGAGCAGGGCACCGCCTACCGGGAGGCCATCGGGGCTTTGGAGGATTACTTCGCCGGGATGCCGGCGCTCGGCCCGGGAGGGGAGTCGCTGTTCGAGGTGCTGCGGGCCCCGATGCGCTCCAGCCCGACCTCTCTGCTGGGGCAGCTGGAGTACATCCGGGCCAACTGGGGCGGCCTGCTGGGCGACCGTTTCGGCGAGCTGCTCACCCGGATCCTGCGCACCCTCGACTTGCTGGCCGAAGAGCGGGCCTTTCGCGCCGTGGGCCCGCCGGGGCTCCCCCCCGTGCCGGATGCGGCCTCCCTGGGGGCGGGGGAGTACGAGCGCTTCAGCGAGGACCGCTCCTGGATGCCTCGCCTGGTGCTGGTGGCCAAGAGCACCTACGTGTGGCTCGATCAGCTCTCCCGCCGCTACGGCCGGCCGATGCACCGGCTCGACCAGATCCCCGACGAGGAGCTCGACGCCCTGGGCGCGGCCGGCTTCACCGGTCTGTGGCTCATCGGGGTGTGGGAGCGGAGCGAGGCCTCGCGGCGGCTGAAGCACCTGCGGGGCAACCCCGACGCGGTGGCTTCGGCCTACGCCCTCTACGACTACGTGGTGGCTGCCGACCTGGGCGGGCCCGAGGCGCTGGACGACCTGCGCCGGCGCGCCTGGGCCCGAGGGATCCGGATGGCGAGCGACATGGTCCCCAACCACGTGGGCATCGACGGGCGCTGGGTGATCCAGCACCCCGACTGGTTCCTTTCCCTGCGCCGGCCCCCGTACCCCGGTTACTCGTACACCGGGCCCGACCTGTCGAGCGACCCGCGCGTTGGCATCCAGATCGAAGACCACTACTGGGACGGCACCGACGCCGCGGTGGTGTTTCGTCGCCTCGACCGCCACACCGGCGACGAGCGCTTCATCTACCACGGCAACGACGGCACCTCGATGCCCTGGAACGACACGGCGCAGTTGAACTACCTGCTGCCCGAGGTGCGGGAGGCGGTGATCCGCACCATCCTCCACGTGGCCCGGCAGTTCCCCATCATTCGTTTCGACGCCGCCATGACGCTGGCCCGGCGCCACGTGCAGCGGCTGTGGTTCCCCGCCCCCGGCACCGGCGGGGCGATCCCCTCCCGTTCCGCCTTCGGCATGACCGACGAGGAGTTCGCTCGCCACATGCCCGACGAGTTCTGGCGCGAAGTGGTCGACCGGGTCGCCGCCGAGGCGCCCGACACGCTGCTGCTGGCCGAGGCCTTCTGGATGCTGGAGGGTTACTTCGTCCGCACCCTGGGGATGCACCGCGTCTACAACAGCGCCTTCATGCACATGACTTCGCAGGAGCACAACGCCGACTACCGCCAGCTCATGCGCAACGTGCTGGAGTTCGACCCTGAGATCCTGAAGCGCTTCGTCAACTTCATGAACAACCCCGACGAGGAGACCGCCGCTGCCCAGTTCGGCACCGGCGACAAGTACTTCGGGGTGTGCACCCTGATGTGCACCTTGCCCGGCCTGCCCATGTTCGGCCACGGGCAGGTCGAGGGCTTCCGAGAGCGCTACGGCATGGAGTACCGCCGGGCCCGTTGGGAGGAGCCGGTGGACCAGGGCCTGGTGGAGCGGCATCGGCGGGAGATCTTCCCCCTGTTGCACCGCCGGCAGCAGTTCGCCGAGGCCGCCGAGTTCCTGCTCTACGAGGCCGCCGACCACGGCTCGGTGGCCGACAGCATCTTCGCCTACAGCAACCGGGTGGAGGGGCGGGCGTCGCTGGTGGCCTACAACAACCGCTACGAGGCGGCGTCCGGGTGGGTCCACCGCTCCGTGCCCTACCGGGACAAGGCCTCCGGCGGCTTGCGCACCCGGCACCTGGGGGAGGGGCTGGGGCTGCGGGGCGGCCACGACGACTTCGTGGTCTTCCGCGAGCATCCCGGCGGTCGGGAGTACCTCCGCCGCAGCCGGGACCTGTGCGAGCAGGGGCTGTTCGTGGCCCTCAACGGGTACGAGTGCCGGGTGTTCCTGGACTTCGTCGAGATCGCCGACCGCACCGGCCTGTATGCCACCCTGGCGCACCGCCTGGGGGAGGAGTCGGCCCCCAGCGTGGCCGGGGCCATCGAGGATCTGCGCACCGAGCCCTGGCGAGCCGCCTTGTACGGCCTCGTGGAGGCCTGCCGGCCGGTACTGGCCGGCGAGGCCGAAGCCGACGACCCCGAGGTGGAGGTAGCGCTGGGGCGGCTGCTCGACGAGGCGGCCCTCCTGGAGCACCACGCCGACCGGCGGCGCGTGTTCACTCAGTTTCCTGTCGACTTGGCCACCCTGGCCCAAGTGGTCGATGCCCTGGACTCCCGGCCCCCCGCCTTCGACGCTGGCTGGCTGGCGGTGTGGGCTGTGGCGCGCTCGGTCCCCTCGGGGCGGAGCGGCCTCCGCCTGGAAGCGCTGGCGCTGGAAGGGGGAGAGCATTGGGCCCGGGTGATCCCCCTGGTGGAGCGGCACGCCGCCGCCGTGCGGGAGTGGGCCCGTAGCCGGGGCTCGGCGGCGGGCTTGCGCCGCCTGATGACCGTCCTTCTGGGAGACCCCGAAGTGGCCGCCTTGCTGGCGGTGCACGAGCACGGCGGGGTCACCTGGTTCGACCGCGACGCCTTCCGCTCCCTGGGGCGGGGCCTGGTGGCGGGCGGGCTGCTCGGCTCCCGGAGCAGGGCGATCCTGGATCGGGCGGCAGAACTGGTGGCCGCCCTGGCGAAGGCGGAGGATCGCTCCGCCTACAAGGTGGATCGGCTGCTGGGGAGGGTGGGGTAGGAGCACGGGGCGAGTCCCTCACGCCCCCGGCGCCACGCGTAGTGTGGCGGCAGCGGCCGGTCAC
>JAFGCH010000142.1 GCA_016932695.1 Acidimicrobiia bacterium
CTCCATGGTGTGCAGGGTCTCCGAGAGGCTGCCGATCTGGTTCACCTTCACCAGCACGGCGTTGGCCACCCCGGCCTCGATCCCCTTGCGCAGGATCTCCTCGTTGGTGACGAACACGTCGTCGCCCACCAACTGGACCCGGCTGCCCAGGGTCCGGGTGAGCAACGCCCAGCCCTCCCAATCGTCCTCGGCGAGGCCGTCTTCGATCGACACCAGGGGGAAGGAATCCACCAGGGCGGCATAGAACTCGACCATTTCCTCGGAGCTGAGGGACCTGCCGTCGAGGTGGTAGGCGCCGTCGCGGTGGAACTCCGAAGCGGCCGGATCGAGGGCAAACGCCACCTGGCGGCCCGGCTCGTAGCCGGCGGCCTGTACCGCCTCCAATAGCACTTCCAGCGCGTCGCGGTTGCGGGCCAGGTCGGGGGCGAAGCCGCCCTCGTCGCCCACGTTGGTGGCCAGGCCCCGCTTCGCCAGAACCTTCTTCAGGGAGTGGTAGACCTCCACCCCGGCGCGCAGCGCCTCCCGGAAGCTGGGGAAGCCTGCCGGGACCACCATGAACTCCTGTATGTCGACTGCGTTGGCGGCGTGCACCCCACCGTTGAGCACGTTCAACATCGGCGTCGGCAGCACCCGGGCGGACGGCCCACCCAGGTAGCGGAACAGCGGCAGGCCGGCGGCCGAGGAGGCGGCGCGGGCCACCGCGAGCGACACCGCCAGGATGGCGTTGGCTCCGAGCCCGGCCTTGTTGGGAGTGGCATCGAGGTCGCCCATCGCCAGGTCGATGCCTTCCTGGTCGGTGGCGTCGCGCCCGATGAGCAAGGGCGCGATGCGTTCGTTGACGTGGCCGACGGCCCGCTCGACGCCCTTACCGCCGTAGCGGCCTCCGCCGTCCCGAAGCTCGATGGCTTCGAGCGCCCCCGTCGACGCCCCAGAGGGGACCGCGGCCCGGCCGAAAGCTCCGCCAGCGAGCAGCACCTCGGCCTCGACGGTCGGGTTCCCCCGGGAGTCGAGGATCTCGCGGGCCCGTACTTCTGCAATCTGGAACACGGGCCCTCCTTGAGCCTGTAAACCTATCACCTACTGGACCGAACCTCCAGGATCGGTCTCGGAGGCCTTGGCCGCCTCCCAGCGCCGATCCATCTCCTCGAGGCTCAGCCCCAACAGGGTACCCCCCTTCTCCATGGCCTTGAACCGCCGCTCGAAGCGCGCTGCGGCGCGCCGCAAGGCCTGTTCGGGGTCGACCTCCAGGTGCCGGGCCAGGTTGACCACGGAGAAGAGCAGGTCCCCGACCTCCTCGGCGCGCCGCGCCCCTTCGGCCAGGACCTCGCCGAGCTCCTCGTGCACCTTGGCCACCACCCCCGCCAGGTCGGGCCAGTCGAAGCCCACCGTGGCCGCCCGGCTCTGCAGCTCCAGGGCTCGCGACAGGGCGGGCAGCACCTCGGGCACGCCATCGAGCAGTGATTCGCGGCCCTTCTCTTCCTGCTTCAGCTGCTCCCAGTTGGCCAGCACCGCCTCGGCGGTGGCGGCCTCGACCTCGCCGAACACGTGGGGGTGGCGCCGCACCAACTTGCGGCGGATGCCCTCGGCCACCTCCTCTACTCCGAAGACCCCCGCCTCGGTGGCCAGGGTGGCATGGAAGACCACCTGCAGCAGCAGGTCGCCCAACTCCTCTTCGGCCTCCACGTAGCCGGCGTAGTCCGGCTCCCCGGAGGGTGCCTCGGGGGGCAGCCCCTCGAGGGCGGCCACCGTCTCGTAGGCCTCCTCGATCAGGTGCCGGGCCAGGGAGTGGTGGGTCTGGCGGCGGTCCCAGGGGCACTCGCGGCGCAGCCGGGCCATCGTTCGCACCAGGCCGGGCCAGCCGGGCGCCGCCGGGTCCAGGAACAGGGTCACCCGCAGGCCGGCGTGCCGGGCCGCCAGGTCGGTGAGCCCCAACTGCTCCACCTGCTCTTCGGGTCCGCCCAGGTCGGCCAGCCGGGTCACCGGGGCCTCGGGGGGCAGCAGCCGGAGCAGGGCGTCGCGCACCTCGTAGAGCACCGCCGGCGTATCCACCTGGGCGATCAGCGTGGGCAGAGGCAGCAGCAGAGGCTCGGGGAGCGCCCGCCCGTCCAGCAGCTGAAAGCCGCTCTCCAGGGGGTCGATGCCGGCTCGCTCCAGGGCGAGCTCCAGGAACGACTCACCGGGGACTACCTCCACCGCCAAACCGGCGGCGGCGGCCCCGGCGCGAATCAACGCCACCGCCCGCTCGCCCACCAGAGCACTGCCCGGGACGGCATAGGCCACCGGGCCCGACTCGGCCAGGCGCAGCACCCGGGCGGCAATGGCGCGGTAGACCTCCTCGAAATCGGCCGCCTGCTCGTAGAGGTCGTCGCAGGGCTGCACCGGGCGGCGAGCCGCCAATGCGGCGGCGGCGGGGTGCGCCAGGGTGCGCAGCACCACCGTCACCCCGGGGTCGAGGAGGCGGCCCTGTAGGTCGGCCGGGAGGCGGTCCAGACCCGCCGGGCCCAGACCGGCGATGAGGATCATCCCGCGGCGGAGGTCGTTGTGGTCTCGGCCTCCGGGGCTCTGATGCCGATAGGGGTCCAGGTGCCGTAGCGCTCTGCTACCCGGGCGTCGGCCGTCTGCAGCACGACGTTGAGCCACTCGGTCCAGATGCGGCTGATCTCGGAGTCGGGGAGCACGGTGCGCGGGTCGGCGAGGTATTGCTCGCGAGTGGGCGCCGTCCGCTCCGACACCGTCAGCACGTGGAATCCGAAGGAGGTCTCCACCGGGCCCACGATCTCGCCCAGGGGGGCCTCCACCGCCGCCTGGGCGAACTCCGTCACGTATCCCGCGGCCGGGGAACAGCCCAGGTCGCCGCCCGGGGTGCCGGTGTCGAGCGACACCTCATCGGCCAGCGCGGCGAAGTCCTCCCCGTCCTGCAGGCGGGCCAGTACTTCGCCCGCCTCCTCCTGGGTCTCCACCAGGATGTGCTTGGCGCACACCGTAGTCAGAGCGACCGGGTCGGCGAAGAGGGCGTCCACCGTCTCCGTGGCCAGCAACAGCCGTTCGATGGCCAGGTCGCGCAGCGCCAGCAGCTCGGCGTTGAAGCGGACCATGCCGAACGAGGCGTTGGCCACCCCGATGAACTGGGCCGGGGTCAGATCCTGCTCCGCCATGGTCGCCTCGAACTCGGCAACGTAGGACTCCACCGCCGCCGGGTCCACCTCCGCCCCGAACTCGGCAGCCACGGCCTGGTCGAGGGCCTCCACCGCCATCAAGCGGAACAGGGTATCGAGGAACACATCGTCGATGGGCATAGTGTCGCCCTCGAACAACGCGCCGACATCGGCGAGGTGGATCGCGGTATCGCCGACCGAGGCGATCTCCTCGCCCCCGCGGGAGCAGCCCACGAAGGCCACGGTGAGGGCGAGAAGGAAGATGACGAAGCGGCGCAAGGAGTCACCCCCGAGGGTTGAGGAAGCGCATTCTACGGACCCGACGAGATCAGCCTCCCGTGGTGGTCGTGGCGCCCTCTCCCGGAGGGTCGATGCCGCTGCCCGCCCAGGTGCCGTACTCCTCTGCCACCCACACGTCGGCGGCAAGGAGCACGGCCGTGATCCAGTCGGCCCAGATCATGCTGAGCTGGGTCTCCGAGAGGATCCCCACGGGATCGGCCAGGTACTCGGCGCGGGTGGGGGCACTCCGCTCGGAGACGACGATCATGTGGAAGCCGTAGTCGGTCTGCACCGGGCCGCTCACCTCGCCGATGGGGGCCTCCACCGCCGCCCGGGCGAATTCGTCGATGTAGTCGCCGGCAAGGGTGCAGCCCAGGTCGCCGCCCGCGGTCTGAGTGTCGAGAGAGACCTCGTCGGCCACCGCGGCGAAGTCCTCCCCCGCGGCGAGGCGGGCGGACACCGCCTCGGCCTCCTCGGCCGTGGAGACCAGGATGTGCTCGGCGCAGACCCGGGTCAGGGTGACGGGATCGGAGAAGAGCCGGTCCACCGTGGCGGGGTCCACCACGATCTGCTCCAGGGCGACCTCGCGCAGTGCCACCACCTGGGCATTGAAGTAGACCAACTCCATGGAGGCGTTGTCGATGCCGAGCAGGTCGGAAGGAGTGGCGCCGGCCTGGGCGATGGCCGCTTCGAACTGGGTGTAGTAGGAGTCCACCTCTGCCTGGTCGAGGGCGACCCCGAAGTCGGCGGCCAGGGCCTGGGTAAGGGCCTCGAGAGTGATCCGGGCAAAGAGCGTGTCGCGGAACCCGTCGTCGATCGCCGGCTTCTCTTCGAAATAGGCTTCGATGTCGGAGAGACGGAGGGTGGTGCCGCCCACCCGGGCTATGTCCTCATCGCCGCCCGAGCAGGCGCCGACGCCGAGGGCGAGGGCGAGCAGGACGATGGCGAAGCGGCGCAAAGAGTCACCCCCGGGGGTCGAGAGGCCACATTGTACGAATGAACTCGGTGAGGGCCGCCGCCGGCGCCCGCCGCGGCGCCGGGATGAACAGGTCGCCTCCCCGCACCACGGCGCGCGGGGCCAGGCGCTGCAGCCGCACCTCCTGGGAGGCGCCCAGCGTCACCGGGGCCAGCTTCACCTCGTCGCGCAGGCGCACCACCTCGGTCAACCCGACGCGCAGGGCCTCCACCCGCAGCCGGGCGATCTCCACCAGGGCCTCCGCCCGGGCGGGCAGCGGCCCGTAGCGGTCCTGCCACTCGGTCACTACGTCGTCCACCTCCCCCTGCGCCGAGGCCGCCGCCAGGCGTCGATAGGCCTCCAGGCGCGCCGCCGGATCGGCGACGTAGTCCTCGGGCAGGTGAGCGGCCACCGGCAAGTCGATGCGGACCTCGGACGGGGCCGGCTCGGGAGCGCGTCCGGACTGCAGTTCGGCCACCGCGTCGGCCACCAGGGCCACGTAGAGGTCGAAGCCCACCGCGCTGATGTGCCCCGACTGCACCTTGCCCAGGATGCTGCCCGCCCCGCGGATCTCCAGGTCGCGCATCGCCAGCTGGAAGCCGGAGCCCAGGTCGCCGAACTCCCCGATCGCTTCCAGCCGCCGATAAGCGTCCTCGCTGAGCGAAAGCGAGGGAGGATGGAAGAGGTAGGCGTAGGCCCGCTGGCTGGAACGGCCCACCCGGCCGCGCAGCTGGTACAGCTGAGCCAGGCCCAGGAGGTCGGCCCGTTCCACGATGAGGGTGTTCACCTGGGGCAGGTCGAGGCCCGACTCGATGATGGTGGTGGCCACGAGCACGTCGTGGGCGCCGTTCCAGAAGTCGAGCATCACCTGCTCCAGCTGTCCCTCGTTCATCTGCCCGTGGGCCACGGCGTAACGGGCCTCGGGCACCAGCGCCCGCAGCCGGGCCAGGGCGTTGTCGATCGACTCGACGCGGTTGTGGACGTAGAACACCTGGCCCTCGCGCAGCAGCTCCCGCCGGATGGCCGCCGAGACCGTCTGGGAGTCGTAGGGGCCGACGAAGGTGAGGATGGGGTGCCGATCCTCGGGCGGGGTGGCGATGCGGCTCACCCTGCGGATGCCGGTGAGGGCCATCTCCAGGGTGCGCGGGATGGGGGTAGCCGTCAAGGTGAGGACGTCCACCGAGGTGCGCCGCTCCTTGAGGCGGTCCTTGGCCGCTACCCCGAAGCGCTGCTCCTCGTCGACGATGAGCAGCCCGAGGTTGCGGAAACGGATGTCCTCGCTGAGGAGGCGGTGGGTTCCCACCACCAGGTCCACCTCGCCGGTGGCCAGGCCGGCCACCACCGCCTGTTGCTGGCGCGGGCTGAGGAAACGGCTCAGCACCTCGACTCGCACCGGGTAGGGGGCGAGGCGGGTGGAGAAGGTCTGATGGTGCTGCTGGGCGAGGAGCGTGGTGGGCACCAGCACCGCCACCTGCTTGCCGTCCTGCACCGCCTTGAAGGCCGCCCGTAGGGCCACCTCGGTCTTGCCGAACCCCACGTCCCCGAACACCAGCCGATCCATGGGCTCGGAGGATTCCATGTCCTCTTTGACCTCGGCGATGGCGGTGAGCTGGTCGGGGGTCTCCTCGTACGAGAAGGAGCCCTCGAGCTCCCGCTGCCAGGGGGTGTCGGGCGTGAAGGCGTGGCCTTGTATCCGGGCGCGCGCCCGGTGCAGTGCCACAACCTCTTCGGCCACCGCGGCCACCGCCCGCCGCACCCGGCCCTTGGTGCGCTCCCAATCGGTGCCGCCCATGCGGGAGAGGCGGGGAGCCTCACCCCCCGTGTAGGGCCGCACCGCCGCCAACTGGTCCGTAGGCACGTAGAGACGGTCCTGGCCGGCATAAGCCACCAGCAGGTAGTCCCGCTCGACGCCGGCCACCGTCTGCGTTACCAGGCCTTCGAAGCGCCCGATGCCGTGGCGGTGATGCACCACATAGCCACCCGGGCTGAGGTCGCCGTAACCCGGTGCCGTCGCGCCCCGGACCCCGGGCCCCGGCCGCCGGTGGGCCCGGCGGCGGCCGGCGATCTCCTGCTCCCCGAGCAGGGCGACTTCCGGGGTGACGAAGCCGCGATGCACCCCGGTGGCCAGCACGATGGACTCCCGTCCGGCCAGGGCCTCCCGGCGCGACAGGCCCACCCCGTTCTCGGCCAGCACCCGGGCCACCCGATCGGCGGCGGGGACGCCGTCCATGGCCACCACCACCTGGACACCTCGCCCCAGCAGCCGAGCGACAGCGGCCGCCACCGACTCGGCATCACCCGGCACGGCGTCGAGGCCCGACATCGACAGGGCTTCCTCGCCCGGCCCAGCAGCGGCCGGAGGGGCCTCCAGCACGGGCAGCCCGGCGAGGTCGAGCGCCAGGTAGAGCGCCGGGTGGTCGCCGGCCTCGGGGGCGCCGGCGCCCCACGTCGGAGCCAGGGCGGCGGCCAGTTCCGCTTCCTCGCGGAGCAACTCTGCCGACCGGTCGGCGCTGCGGGCCGGATCGAACAAGACCACCGTGGTCCCCGGCGCAGCCTCTTGGGCAGCCGTGCGCTCCGGCGCCAGCCAGGGCAGCCAGGACTCCATGCCCGGGAAGACCATGCCGTCGGCCAGGCGGTCCCAGGTGGCCGCCGCCCACGGCTCATCGCGGGCCAACCGCGCCGCTGCGGCGCGTACTGCCGGGTCGGGACGCACCTCACGGGCCGGGTAGGCCACCAGCCCGGGCATGGCCTCGGTGGACCGCTGGTCGGCCACCGAGAAGGCCCGCACCTCCTCGATGCGATCGCCCCAGAAGTCGACCCGTACCGGATGCCTGCCTTGCGCCGGGTAGACGTCGATGAGCCCGCCCCGCACCGCCATCTCGCCGCGAGTCTCG
Organism: Acidimicrobiia bacterium; assembly: GCA_016932695.1. GTDB lineage: Bacteria > Actinomycetota > Acidimicrobiia > Spongiisociales > UBA11373 > VGBK01. Next base: position 7,284 of record JAFGCH010000142.1, read on the forward strand.
ACCCGGTCGGTGCGGTGGTACCCGGCGGCCACCAGCGAGGCGCTCAACTGCTCGAGAGGGATCTCTTCCCCGACCCGCGCCTCGACCGGGGCCACCGGGGAAGGGCTCACCCGCTGGGTTACTGCCCGCACCGACGCCACCACCAGGCCCGGCTGCCCCTGAGCCAGGCGATGCCGGGCCAGCGCCCGGGCACCCATCACCTGGACGCTGGGCGAGACGTGCTCGAAGGGCAGCGTCTCCCAGGCGGGCAGGTGCACCGTCTCCACGAACAGGGAGGCGTCGTCGGCGAGCTCCTCGGCATCCCGTTCCCCGGGGACCACCGCCAGCACCGGGCTTCGGGCGGCCAGGGCGGCGGCGAACCAGGCGCGCAGGCCGGGGGGCACCACCAGGCGGCCGGGGACGGTCGGGTAGTGCCGCCAGCGATCGAGTAGCTGAGCCAGCGGAGGCGGCATACGAACCCGAAGGCTACCGCCACGTCAGCCGGGCGGATCGGGTCCCGAAGAGAGCACGGGGTCGACGAGGCGGGCCCGGACTTCGGGCCGCAACGGCTCGGGTCCCGGTCGGAACGCGGTTCCGTCGGGGCGCAGGAAGGTGAGTTGTCGCTCGGGATGGCCTACCAGCCGCCAGCCACCCTCGTGCACCAGCCGATGGTGGTGGCCGCAGAGCGTCACCAGATTGTCGAGATCGGTGGGGCCCCCATCGGCCCAATGAACCAACTGGTGGAGGTGCACCCACCGGGTCCGCTCACAGCCGGGGAAGCGGCAGCCTTGGTCGCGCTGGCGCACCTGCCGGGCCAGCCAGGCCGGGATAGCCCGGGCGGCCCGCCCGATGCCGACAACCGTGCCGTCGGGGCGCTCGGCCACAGCCTCCAGACGGGCGTCGCAAGCCAGGCGGCGGACGGCCGCCGCCGAGAGCACCGGGCCGTTCTCGACCTCGCCGCAGCCGTCGCCCGCCGCCAGGCCCTCGGCGTCGACATGGAGCACGAGGGTGGGCGGCGCCGGGTCTGTGGCAGCCAAGCGGGCCTCGGCCAGCTCCACTAGGGCCTCGGCGTAGCGTACGGGCGCCGGGTCGTACATTCCGTTCTCGGGCCGGCGGGCGGCGGTGTCGGCGATCGTCTCCAGTGCCCGGGCTACCACCGCGCCCTGCTCGGCCGGCAGGTAGCCGTTGACGCGCCACTGCTCCCCGCGTCGCTCCCACCACCAGCGCACTGCACGCACCGGCTCCGGCCCCCTGCCTGCGACCTCACGCCGCCGCCGGGCCTCGCGTTCCAGTTGTGCCGCCGAAGCGCCCAGGGCCCGGGCCAGCACCGCCTCCTCGGTGCCGGGGGTGGCTACCTCGGCCGCCGCCCGCACCTGGTCGAACGACAGCCGCCCTTCCTCGAAGGCGGC
>JAFGCH010000143.1 GCA_016932695.1 Acidimicrobiia bacterium
CCGGTTACTTCAGCCCGGGCCGATCTCCAGGCGCCGCGTGGTCAGGGACTCGATCAGGTCCCGGTCGGGCTCCACGCCGATGCCGGGGCGGTGGAGGGGCACCCGCAGCGTGCCGTCGGTCATCTCCCACTCCGGGTCCACGACGTCCTGCTGCCAATAACGCCCGCTCGGGCTCAGGTCGCCGGGCAGGGTGAAGCCGGGCAGCGAAGCCAGGGCCACGTTGTGCCCCCGGCCGATGCCGCTCTCCAGCATGCCGCCGCACCACACCGGGACACCGCGGCCGAGGGCCAGATCGTGGATGGCCCGGGCGGCCCCATGGCCCCCCACCCGGCCGGGCTTGATGTTGATCACCCGGGCTGCCCCCAGCGAGATGGCATCGGCCGCCCGCGCCGCCGAGGTGATCGACTCGTCCAGGCAGATCGGCGCGGCCAGCGCTTCCTGCAGCCGGGCGTGGCCGGTGAGATCGTCGGGGTCAAAAGGCTGCTCGAGCATCGCCGGGCGCAGGGCGTCGAGGGCCTGCAGCACTCCCAGGTCGTCCAGGGTGTAGGCGGCGTTGGCGTCCAGGGAGAGGGGGAAACCCTCCCCCACCGCCTCCCGGGCCGCCTGGGCGAAGGCCACGTCCTCACCCGGGGCCACCTTCACCTTCACCCGGCGGTACCCCTCGGCCACCGCCTCCCGGGCCCGGGAGGCCAGCGCCTCCGGAGTCGCCTGGATGCCCAGGGAGATCCCAGTCTCCACCCGCTCCCGGGTGCCCCCCAGCAGGCGGGCCAGGGAGATGCCCTGCTCCCGCGCCCCCAGGTCCCAGGCGGCCATCTCCACCGCCGCCTTGGCCATGGGATGCCCGCGGAAGGCCCGCTCCAGGGCCGGCCCCACCTCCGAGGGCCCGGCGAACCGCCGCCCCAGGACCTCGGGCGCCACCCACCGGGTGAGAGCCAGCCAGGCGGTGTCCACCGTCTCCGGCGAGTAGGCCGGGAACTCCTCGGCCACGCACTCCCCCCAGCCCGCCTCCCCCTCGGCGCCCTCAGCCTCCACCAGCAGGATGCGCCGCTGGTGGGTGCAGCCGGAGGAGGTGCGGAAAGGCTCGCGCAGGGTGAGGGCGATCTCCCGCAAAACCAGGCGGACGATGGTGCTCATACCCCCGCCTCCAGGACGTAGAGGGGTGGGTCGCCCCGCCGGAAGCCGGCGACGCGGTACCCCCCGTCCAGGTAATGGGTGAAGGCGCGGCGGGTGGCCGCCCTCCATCGCCCCGCCAGGACGGGGTCGCCCCCGGCCAGTGCGGAGAAGTCCTTCGGCACCGCCACCCCCACCCGGGGTACATCCGGCAGGGCCGCGGTCTCCAGGCCCACCACCTCCCCGGGCGCCGGGGGCGCCGTCCCGGCCGGGGCCGCAAGCATCCACTCCACGATGAAGCGATCCGACCCCGCCGTGCCCTGCACCTCGCCCCCGTACATCTCCTCGACGTACTCCACCACCCGGGCGCCCAGCAGGTTCAGGTTGAGGTGGGCGTTCCCCGCCAGCAGCGGGTCGTAGGACCAGTAGGCCCGCTCGATCCCTTGCTCCTGCAGGTGGGCCCGCTGCCACTGCTTCAGCGCCAGGCCCAGGCCCAAGCGCCGGGCCTCGGGGCGCACCGCCATCAGGTGCGACCAGTGCGCCGGCCGGCCCTCACGGATGGCGGGCATCCCGTAGACGAACCCCAGCAGGCGGCCTGCCGCATCACACGCACCGCCGAGCAAGCCCCCGGCCCGCAGGGTGGCTTCGAGCACGATGGGAGGCACCAGTTCCCGCGGGTCGTCGCCCCACACCGCCTGCTGCACCTCCAAGCAGGCGGCCAGGTCGTCCCGGCCCGCCAGGGCCCGCAACTCCACCCCGGCCGGCAGCCCGGCCACTTCGCCCATGTCGGCGCTCACGGGGCGAGCATATCCCGCCGCCCGGCCGGGGCGGCCCGAGCCGGTAGCCTGTTCCCATGCCGGACCCCCGCATGCCGGACTGGGACGCGGCCGCCGCCGTCCTCGATGCTGCCCCCGTATGCCACCTCGCCTTCGTGGAGGCCGGGGAGCCGCGGCTGCTGCCCGCCCTCCACGCCCGCCTCGGCACGACGCTCTACTTCCACGGCTCCCCCGCCGGGGGGGTCATCGGCGCCGCCGCCTCCGGAGCGCCCCTGCTGATCGGCGCCGTAGTGCTCGACGGGGTGGCCGTCGCCCGCTGTGCCTGCGACAGCGCCCTCAATTACCGCTCCGTGCTCTGCTGGGGCACCGGGCGCCCCGTCGAGGATCCCGCCGAAGCCGAAACCGCCCTGCGGGCCATCACCGACCGGGTCACCCCGGGGGCCTGGGAGACGGGCCGCCGCCCCCGCCCGGAGGAGATCGCTGCCACCGCCGTGGCCGCAGTCGAGGTGACGGCCTGCGCGCTGCGGGCCCGCTCCGGGCCCGCCGAGGAGGACGAGGCCGACCGGGACGGCCCGGGATGGTCGGGGGTGGTGCCGCTGCGGCTGCAGGCCGGGCCCGCCCAGACCGGCCCGGAAGTGCCCCCGGGAGCGCCCCCGCCCGAGGTGCTGCCCGGCGCGACGGGGAGATGAGGACGCGATGGACACCCTGACCCTGGTCCTGTTCATCGCCGGCTTCGCCCTGCTCGTGATCGGAGCCGAGGCCCTGGTGCGCGGCGCCTCCGGACTGGCGGGCGCCCTGGGCATCTCCCCGCTGGTGGTGGGCCTCACCGTGGTGGCCTTCGGCACCAGCGCCCCCGAGGCGGCCGTGACCCTGCAGGCGGCCTTCGCCGGGCGGGCCGACCTGGCCGTGGGGAACGTGGTGGGGAGCAACATCTTCAACCTGCTCTTCGTGCTGGGAGCCTCCGCCCTGGTGGTGCCGCTGGTGGTGGCCCAGCGACTGGTCAGGCTCGAGGTGCCCCTGATGATCGGGGCGGGCGGCCTGGTCCTGGTGCTGGCCCTCGACGGCGGCCTCGGCCGCCTCGACGGGGCGATCCTCTTCGCCGGGATCCTCGCCTACACCGTCTACGCGGTGCGGCGGGGGCGCCGGGAGACGGCGGAGGTGGCCGCCGAGTACGAAAGGGAATACGGGCCGCTCCCCCGTTCGACCCGCCGCACCCTGCTCGACGTGGCCCTGCTGCTCGCCGGCCTGGGTTTGCTGGTCCTGGGGGCGCGCTGGCTGGTGGATGGGGCGGTGGAGGTGGCCACCGCGCTGGGGGTGAGCAGCCTGGTGATCGGCCTCACCATCGTGGCCGCCGGCACCGGCCTGCCCGAAGTGGCCACCTCCCTGGTGGCCGCCATTCGCGGGGAGCGCGACATCGCCGTGGGCAACGCCGTGGGCAGTTGCCTGTTCAACCTGCTCGCGGTGCTGGGCCTGGGCGGCCTGCTGGCCCCCGAGCCGGTGGCGGTGGCCCCCGCGGTGCTCCGCTTCGACCTGCCGGTGATGCTGGGGGTGAGCGTGGCTTGCCTGCCGATCCTCTTCATCGGCCACAACATCTCTCGCGGTGAGGGCGCCTTGCTGTTCGGCTACTACGCCGCCTACGCCGCCTATCTGGTGCTGCAGGCCGAAGGCCACGATGCCCTCCCGGCTTTCGGGCGAGTGATGCTGCTCTTCGTCATCCCACTGACCGCGGTCACCTTGCTGATCCTCACCTGGCGCTTCTGGCGCTCCCGCCACCCACTGGGCGAGCCGGGGTGAGGCCCCGGCCGCTGACCGGGCGGCTACGGTGAGAGGGTGCCACCGGCCGAACCGATCACCAGCACCGCCAACCCGCGCCTGAAGGCCCTCGTTCGCCTGCGGGACCGCCGCGACCGCGACCGCAGCGGCCTCTTCCTCATCGAGGGCTACCGGGAGTTGCGCCGGGCGGTGGAAGCCGCCGTCCCTCTTACCGAGGTGTGGTGCTGCCCGGCCCTGTACCTGGGGCAGAACGAGGCGGCGCTGGTGGAGGCGGCGCGAGACCGAGGGGCGGAGGTCGTCGAGGTGGCCGAGACCCCCTTCCGCAAGGCCTCCTACCGGGATCGCCCCGAGGGTCTACTCGCCGTGGCCCGCCAGTTCCCCACCGGCCTCGACCGCCTCGACCCGGGGCCCGCCCCCCTACTACTGGTGGTGGAGGGCATCGAGAAGCCGGGAAACCTGGGCACCATGATGCGCACCGCCGCAGCCGCCGGGGCGGCGGCCCTGATCGTCTGCGACCCCACCACCGACCCCTTCAACCCCAACGTGGTGCGGGCCTCGCTGGGGACCCTCTTCTCCCTGCCGCTGGCCGTGGCCGACACGCCCGCCGCCATCGCCTGGCTGCACGCCCTGGGCATCCGCACCGCGGCCACCACCCCGGCGGCCACCCGGTCGCATTGGGAAGCCGACCTCACCGGAGGGGTGGCGGTAGTGGTAGGCAGCGAGCAGTACGGCCTGTCGGCGGCCTGGCTGCAGGGCGCCACCGAGCAGGTGCTCATCCCCATGCCGGGCACGGTGGACAGCCTGAACGCCGCCATGGCGGCCGGGATCGTCCTCTTCGAGGCCGTGAGGCAGCGGTCTCAGGCGTGAATTCTCACGCCTCTTTCTTCCCTGCGGCGGGGGTGCCTCGCGAACGTGTAAGAATGCCCTCAGGTTCACAGGAGGGACCATGGTGGAAGAGGGCTACTGGTTCGATCCCCTGGTGTTCGGCAAGCGCCTGCGCCACTACCGCCGGGTGCGCGGGCTGACCCTGGCACAACTGGGCGAGAGGGTGGGCAAGCAGGCTTCCTTCCTCTCGATGCTGGAGAGCGGCAAGCGCGAGCCCCGGCCGCAATTCGTCGAGCAGCTGGCCCAGGCCCTCGACGTGCGCGCCGCCGACCTGCTGCGCGCCGACCCTCCCGACAAGCGCTCCCGGCTGGAAGTCGCTCTAGAGCGGGCCCAGACCGAGCCGCTCTACGAGCGCCTCCATCTCCCCGTGCTGAAAGCCTCGGCCGCCCTGCCCGACGCCGCCCTAGAGCACCTCGTCGGCCTCTACGCCGAGCTCAAGCGGGCCTGCGCTCCGGCCACCCCCACCATCCAGGAAGCCCGCCGGGCCACCGTGGAGACCCGGGAGGAAGTGCGCAAGCGCGACAACTACTTCGAGGAGATCGAGAAGGTGGCCGGCGCCGCCCTGCAGGCCGTGGGGTACCCGGGCAGCGGGGCGGTGGCCCAGCGCACCCTGACCGACCTGGCCACTCACTTCGGCTTCACCATCCAGCAGGTACGCGACGTGCCCGCCTCGGCGCGCTCGGTCACCGATATGCGCGACCGGGTGATCTACATCCGCCAGCGCGACGTGCTGCGCACCCGCGAGGCACGCTCGGTGATCCTGCAGACCCTGGGTCATTTCGCCCTCGGCCACCCGGACCCCGTGGACTACCTCTCCTACCTGCGCCAGCGCGTCGAGGCCAACTACTTCGCCGGCGCGGTGCTGGTGCCCGAGCAAGCCGCCCTGGCCCTCCTCGAGGACGCCAAGGTCGACGGCGATATCTCGGTGGAGGACCTCAAGGAGGTCTTCTACGTCTCCTACGAGATGGCCGCCCACCGCTTCTGCAACCTGGCCACCCACGGCCTCGACCTGCTGGTGCACTTCGTGCGCTCCGACGCCCAGGGCACCATCTGGAAGGCCTACGAGAACGACGGGGTCCCCTTCCCCTCCGCCCCGGACGGGGCCATCGAGGGGGAGCGCCTCTGCCGGGAGTGGGGCACCCGCCAGGTGTTCCACAGCGAGGACGTCTTCGCCGTCCACTACCAGTACACCACCACCCCGGTGGGCGAGTTCTGGTGCGCCACCCACGTGGAGGCCGATCGCCAGCCCTATCACGCGGTGACGGTGGGCTGCGAGGCCGATGACGCCCAGTACTTCCGCGGCGGCGCCACCGAACGGCGCTCGGTCTCCAAATGCCCCGACGGGCCGTGCTGCCGCCGGCCTCAACGACGCCTGGCCGCCCGCTGGGACGGCTGGGCTTGGGCGGCGCCGATCAGCCACAGCCACGCCCTGGCAGTGACCGCTTCGCTCCCCGGTACCGACACCGCCGAGATCTACGAGTTCCTGGAGAGGTACGCCCCGGAGGGGTAGACCGTCCTCGACCGGCAACCGGTGGGCCGACTGGGCCTCGTCAAGCAGGCCGAACTCGACCGGGCGCTGCGCTTCGCGCTGGGAATCACCCACTGAGGCGGCGCCGCCTCGCCGGCGACCGTGCAACGTTCCTCGCCGCGGCAAGCAGCCTCTTCCCCCGACGGCGTTCCCAACCCCGCATGTCCGCCGCTCGGGAATCAGGGCCTCCTCCCCGCGGACATGTCGACCCCACACCTCGTCGGCATGAAGGGCCGCCGTATGACATCATCTCCCGAGCAGTGCCTTGGGGTTACAGCCCGGGGCTCGGCCGAGGAGGAGACCGATGATCGGCAAGCCGGCCGGGTTGCTTCTGTTGCTGGTGGTGCTGGCGGGGTGCGGAGGCGGGGAGAGTGCGGTGGAGACCACGACCACCGCCGCCGCCACCAGTAGCACCGTGACGGGAGACCCCGTCGTGCCCGTCGAGGTGGCCCCGTGCGACCTGCTCACTGCGGAGGAGGTCGAGGCAGCCACCGGCCTCACGGTGGAAGAGGTGCGCGACGAACCGCCGATCAGTTGTGCGTTCGACCTGGGCACGGAGGCCGGGGTGCGCATCGAGGTCATCATCGAGGACGGAGCGGGCCGCCTCGGCGGTGCCGCCAATCTGCTCCGGGAGTATCTCCTGCTGGCCGACGCCGGGGAGGCCCAACTCATCGCCGACGTAGGCGAGCGCGCGGTCTGCTGTCCGTTTCGCGCCATCGCCGTAGACGCCGGCGGAGGCAAGTACTTCGCCGTGGCCGTCGGAGGCGGCTACAACGAACTCGCCGAACCCTTCGAGGTGCTGGTCTCCCTGGCGCGGTCGGTGCTCGACCGGCTCTGATCTGCCCGGGCAGAACCGCATCAGGGGCCATCTCGCGCCGGGTCGGCTGAGACCGGCTGGGGCCGGCGCCTCGCCCGTGGCCATCGGCGGAAGGATCTATTCCTCCGGAACACCAGGTCTGTCGGTCGCCTCAGGTACCAGCGCGCTCGACGATCGCTTGGACCCGAGCCAGGTCGGCCGACCTCACCAACAGTCGAAAGCCCTGGATGCGGCCCATGATCGGATCGACCCCCGATTCGTCGGCGGTGAGCAACTCCACCCGAAGGCCCTCCGCCCGGCACGCCGCCGCGATCATCTGCGCCCGAAAACGGTCGATCCCCACGGGGACGTAGACGAGGCGGTCCGCCGCCTGATCATCGTGCCCGGGCATTCCAGACCTCCGCTCAGCAGATGCGGGGCAACTGCTCCCCGCTCAGCATGTCCACCGCCCGCAAGCCGCCCACGCTGCTGTGGAGGATGACGCGGCCGGGATGGTCCCCCACCACCTCGCCGATCACCGCCGCCTGCTGCCCGAGAGGATCGGCCCGCATCACCCGCAGCACCTCGCCGACAACCTCCGGGGCGACGATGGCGAGGAACTTGCCCTCGTTGGCCACGTAGAGGGGGTCGAACCCGAGGATCTCGCAGGCGCCCCGCACCTCGTCCCCCACAGGGATGGCCCGCTCTTCGATCAGCACGCCGACCTGGGCCGACTGGGCGATCTCGACCAGCGCCGAAGCCACCCCGCCCCGGGTGGGGTCTCGCAGCACGTGAACGCCGTTGCCGGCGGCGGCGAGCACCCGGCCCACCAGGCCGCTCAGGTCGGCGCTGTCGCTCTCCAGGGCCGTCTCGAATTCCAGGCCCTCGCGCACCGACATGATGGCGATGCCGTGCACCGCGATCTCGCCGCTCACGATCACCACGTCGCCAAGCCGGGCCCGGGTCGGGGCGATCTCCACCCCGGGAGGGATCATCCCGATACCGGTGGTGTTGATGTAGACGCCGTCGCCGCTGCCGTGGTCGACCACCTTGGTGTCGCCGGTCACCACCGGCACGCCGGCCCGCCGCACCGCCGCCCCCAGGGACTGCACGATGCGCCAGAGGTCGTCCATGGGCAGGCCTTCCTCCAGGATGAAGCCGACCGACATGGCCATCGGCTTCGCCCCGCACATGGCGATGTCGTTCAGCGTGCCGTGCGCCGCCAGCGACCCGATGTCACCCCCGGGGAAGAAGAGGGGCTTGACGACGAAAGAGTCGGTGGAGAAGGCCAGGCGGCCGCCGGGCACGTCGAGGACGGCGCCGTCGTGGAGGACGTCGAGGGCCGGGTTGCCGAAGGCCGCCAGGTACATGTCCCGCACCAGTTGGGCCGAGAAGCGGCCCCCGCCGCCGTGAGCCAGTTGCACGGTGGGATACCGGTCGAGCGGTATGGGGCAGGTGGCGCCCATGAAGCCGGCAAAGTCGTTCATACGGTTCTTCCGTACTGGTAATAGGCGGCGCAGGCGCCCTCGGCCGACACCATGGGGGCGCCCAGCGGCCGGTCGGGGGTGCACCGAGTGCCGAAGGCCGGGCACTCGTGGGGCTTCTTCAGGCCCCGCAGGATGTCGCCGGCGATGCATTCCGCCGACTCCTCGGCGGTGATGGCCTCCACCTGGAAGCGGCGCTCGGCGTCGAAGGCGGCGAACTCCTCGCGCAGGCTGAGGCCGCTCATCGGGATCTCCCCGATCCCCCGCCACTTGCGGTCGCCCACCTCGAAGACCTGTTGGATGAGAGCCTGGGCCCGGGTGTTGCCCTCGTAGGTGACCGCCCGGCTGTACTGGTTCTCCACGCCGTGGCGGCCCTCCTCCAGGGCGGCCACCGCCATGGTGATGCCCTGCAGCAGGTCGAGCGGCTCGAAACCGGTGACCACCACCGGGATGCGGTACTTCTCGGCGATGGGCCCGTACTCCCAGTAGCCCATGACGGCGCACACGTGTCCCGCGGCCAGGAACCCCTGGACCAGATTGCCGGGGGCGCCCAGGATGGCCTCCATGGCCGGCGGCACCAGCACCTGCGAGGAGAGGATCGAGTAATTCTTCAGCCCCAGGTCGCGGGCGCGCACCACCGACATGGCGTTGGCCGGGGCGGTGGTCTCGAAGCCTACGGCGAAGAACACCACCTGGCGGTCGGGGTTGGCGGCGGCGATTTTCACCGCATCGAGCGGCGAGTAGACGATGCGCACGTCGCCGCCCTCCGCCTTCACGGAGAGCAAGTCGGCGCCGGAGCCGGGGACGCGGATCATGTCGCCGAACGAGGTGAAGATGACCTCGGGGCGGCGGGCGATTGCCAGGGCCTTGTCGATCAGTTCCAGAGAGGTGACGCACACCGGGCACCCGGGCCCGTGCACCAACTGGACGTTCTCGGGGATCAGGCGGTCGATGCCGGCCTTGACCACCGTATGGGTCTGCCCGCCGCAGATCTCCATGATGTACCAGGGGCGAGTGGTGATGCGCCCGAGGGCGTCGAGGTACCGCCGGGCCGAGGCCTCATCGCGATACTCGTCGACGTACTTCATGCCGAGGCCGCCTCGCCTTCCTCGGCGATCTCCAGTTCCGCCAGTTCGCCCATCTCCTCCAGGTAGCCGAACACCCGCTCGGCCTCCTCCTCGTCGATGGTGGAGATGGCGAAGCCGACGTGCACCACCACGTACTGGCCCACTTCGGCTTCGGGTGTGGTCGCCAGGCACACCTCCTTGACGATCCCACCGAAGGAGACACGGCCCATGGTCATGCCGGTGGGGTCATCCCACATCTCCAGGATCTTGCCGGGCACTCCGAGACACATCAGGCGATTTCCTCCTTGCCGCCGCCCCATCGGGCGGAGGCCACAGCGATCTGACCGAGGCTGATGCCGCCGTCGTTCGCCGGCACGCGGCGGTGCAGCAGCACCTCGAAACCGGCCCCCTCCAGCCGAGCCGCGGCGCGCTCGGTCAGGATCCGATTCTGGAAGCATCCCCCCGTCAACGCAACCCTGGGCTCGCCCGCGGCGGCGGCCACGGCGAGGATGCCCTCCACCAGGGCGTTGTGGAACCGGCCGGCCACCGTCTCTACCGGGACGCCCCGGCGCATGTCGCCGAGCACGGCTTCCAGCAGCGGGCCCCAGTCGAGCACCATCGGGCCCGACCCCTCCACCAGCGGCAGCGGGTAGGCGTCGTTCACACCCGGGTCGACGGCGTGCTCCAGCAGCATCGCCGCCTGCCCCTCGAACGACACCCGGGAGGGCAGCCCGCCCAAGGCGGCCACGGCGTCGAAGAGGCGCCCGCACGACGTGGTCGTGGGGGTGCGGAACCCGGTGGCGAGCATCCGGCCCAGCGGGGCCCGCTCCGCCGCCGCGAACCCGGCCACGGCGGCGACGTCCCCCAGGTCCCAGACCCGCTCACCCATCACCTCCCACAGGGCGGCCAGCGCCGAACGGCGCGGCTCCACCACGGCGGCGTCGCCCCCGGGCAGGCGGAAGGGCCTCAGGTGGGCCACCCGTTCGACCCCGGCGGCGTCCCCCGCCAGGAACTCTCCGCCCCAGACCGTGCCGTCGGTCCCGTAGCCGGTGCCGTCCCAGGTGACCCCCAGGGCGCGGCCCCCGCCGTTCTCGGCCAGGCAGGACGCCAGGTGGGCGTGGTGGTGCTGCACCGCCACCAGCGGCAGCCCGCCCAGGCGGCCCTCTCCGGCAACGGCTCCCTCCGCCCACCGGGTCGAGGCGTAGTCGGGGTGCAGGTCGTGCACCACAGCCACCGGCCCGGCCTCGTACATGCCCAGGAAGTCGGCGATCACCCTCTCGAAGGCCCCCAGAGCCTGAACGGTCTCCATGTCGCCGATGTGCTGGCTCAAGAAGACCCGCTCCCCCACGCTGAGGGCCACGGTGTTCTTCAGGTGGGCCCCCACCGCCAGGAGCGTCGGCGCCGGGCCGTCGAGCCGCACCGGGAGCGGGGCGTAGCCGCGAGCCCGGCGGATCGGCCGGGGCGCCCCGGCCACCACGGCGACCACCGAGTCGTCCACGTGGCGGGCGATGGGGCGGTCGTGGACCAAGAAGATGTCGGCGATGCCGCCTAGGCGCGCCAAGGCCTCGGTCTCGTCGATGCAGATCGGCTCGTCGCTCAGGTTGCCGCTGGTGGCCACCACCGGGAACCCCAGGCGGCGGAGCAGCAGGTGGTGCAGGGGGGTGTAGGGCAACATCACCCCTAGGAAGACGTTCCCGGGTGCCACCGCCTCGGCCACGCCGGCGTCGGGGTGCCGGGGCAGCAGCACGATCGGGGCCTCCGGCCCGGTGAGGAGCGCAACCGCCTCCGCCGAAACCTCACCCAGGTGCCGGGCCCCGTCGAGGTCGGCGGCCATCAGCGCCAGGGGTTTCTCGTAGCGGGCCTTGCGCTCCCGCAGGCCGACGACCGCCGCCTGGCTGCGGGCGTCCACGATGAGGAGGAACCCCCCGAGGCCCTTGAGCGCCAGGATGCGCCCCTGCTCCACGGCGGCGGCGGCGCCTTCCAGGGCGTCGTCGCGCTCGGCCAAGAGTCTCCCATCGGCATCGACCAGGGAGAGGTGCGGCCCGCACACCGGGCAGGCGTTGGGCTGGGCGTGGAAGCGGCGGTCGCGCGGGTCCTCGTACTCGCGGCGGCATTCGGCGCACATGGGGAAGATCCGCATGGTGGTGTTGGGCCGGTCGTAGGGGACGGCCTCAATGATGCTGAAGCGGGGGCCGCAGTTGGTGCAGTTGGTGAAGGGGTAGCGGTAGCGCCGGTCGGCCGGGTCGAACACCTCGGCCAGGCAGTCGTCGCAGGTAGCAGTGTCGGGGAGCACTACCACCGTCTTCTCCCCGCCCGGGTCGCTGTGGCGGATCTCGAAACCCTCGAACCCGGCCGGGTCCAGCCAGGCGGCCTCCACCGCGTGGATCTCGGAGCGGGGCGGCTTCTCGACCACCAGGCGATCACGAAAGGCCTCCAGGCGCTCCCGGGGGCCCTCGACCTCGACGAACACCCCCCGGGTGTCGTTGATCACCCACCCGGCGAGATCGAGGTCCTCGGCGAGGCGGAACACGAAGGGGCGGAAGCCCACCCCCTGTACCGCGCCGTACACCTCCATACGAAGCCTGCAGGTCACCGGACGCCTCGGCGGTGGCAGGTGTGAATCGTCATGGGGTCCCTGGGGGCTGGGAATCGGGCAGAACGCCCGGGCCCGGCGGAGTGTACCGGCGGGCCGGGTCAACCCGGAGGGGACGGTGCCAGTCGGCCGACTGGCGGCGGGATCGCCATAGTGCTGCCGGCGTTGGGGTGCTGGGTACTCGGCTATCGCGCCGCCGGGAAGAGGCGGCCGGGTGCGTCTGGCGGGTCGATCCTGGTGATTCCCTCGATCCCGTCAAAGCCACGGTCCGGGCTGATGATGAGGTCTATGCCGTGAACGCGGCAAGTGGCCAGGTGGATGAGATCCCGTGCGGTGAGGGCCGGGTACTGGAGGAAGAGGCTCGGCATCTCCCGCATGACCCGTTCGCTGATGGGGAGCACCGGAGCAAAGATGTCGAGGGCGCTTTCGGCCATGGCGGCGCCGACGGGGCGCCGGTCCCCGCTGGAGAAGCGGTAGAGGATCTCCTGAATGACCTCTGCCGAGGTGACCCCGTCCAGGCTCTGGTCGACTACGGCCTCGATGAGCTGCCGGCAGGGCCGGCGAAGAGGATGCGGTTTGCCGGCGGCATACATGATCACGGCGGTGTCGAAGAAGGCCGTCATCCCGTGGCCCCGCGGAGGATCTCGGCCTTCATCGCCTCCCAATCTGCGGTAGGAGCTTCGAGGGCGAACATGGCCTCCATGGCGTCACGGGCCGGCCTGGCGCGGGGCGCGGTGTACTGGTCGATGGCATCACGCACCACAGCTCCGATCGACATGCCCTTCTCCGAGGCGATGCGTTCGAGGCGGCGCCGCTGGCTGGGGCTGAGGAGCACCTGGGTGCGTTCCGAGTACATGCACATATCATACTATGCGGCACGGACAGGCTCCCCTCATGCACCATCCGGCAGTCGCGACAGCACAACAGCGTTGGCTTGCTAGGTCTTGCTCTGCCTCTGCCCCTCGCCCTTCATTGACATCGAACACCTGTTCGTCCTAGGGTCGGGGCCGTGGCCCTGCCCGTGCAGCGCTGTTTCGAGGACCTTGGGGTGCCTCTCTCCGAGGTCCCCTTCTGCGTCATCGACCTCGAGACCACCGGCGGCTCCCCCACCGGATGCGGCATCACCGAGATCGGCGCCCTGCGCTTCCGCGGCGGCGAGCCCGACGGCACCTTCCACACCCTGGTCAACCCGCAGCAGGAGATCCCCGCTTTCATCACCATCCTCACCGGCATTACCCAGGCGATGGTCATCGAGGCCCCGCCCATCAACCGGGCCCTTCCCGCCCTGCTGGAGTTCCTCGGCGACGCCGTGGTAGTGGGCCACAACGTGCGCTTCGACCTCTCCTTCCTCAACGCCGCCGCCGAGCGCCTGGGCTACGGCCGCCTCCCCAACCGCTCCGTGGACACCTACGCCCTGGCCCGCCGCCTGCTGCGCTCCGAACTGCGCGACCTGCGCCTGGGCACCCTGGCCGCCTTCTTCCGCTCCCCCGTCACCCCCAACCATCGCGCCTTCGAGGATGCCCGGGCCACCGCCGACGTGCTGTGGGGCCTGCTGGAACGGGCGGGCACCATCGGCATCACCCACCTCGAGGACCTGCTGCAACTCCCCACCGCCCGCGGTGGGGCCCATTACGGCAAGATCCGCCTGGCCGACTCGCTCCCCCGCCGTCCCGGGGTGTACCTGTTCCGCGACCGGGCGGGCGAGGTCTTCTACGTGGGCAAGGCGACCAACCTGCGCACCCGGGTGCGCGCCTACTTCTACGGCGACGATCGCCGCCGGGCCGACCAGATGCTCCGTGAACTCGACGCCGTCGACCACCGGGTCTGCGCCACCGACCTGGAGGCCGAGGTGGCCGAACTGCGCCTCATCCGGGCGCACAACCCGCGGCACAACCGCCGCTCCCGGCCGGCGCCGGCTCCCCACTGGCTGCGCCTGACCAACGAGGCCTACCCCCGCCTGGCCCTGGCACGCGGGC
Source organism: Acidimicrobiia bacterium (assembly GCA_016932695.1). GTDB lineage: Bacteria > Actinomycetota > Acidimicrobiia > Spongiisociales > UBA11373 > VGBK01. The sequence goes on from JAFGCH010000143.1 coordinate 13,989, forward strand.
TGCGCCCCGGCGAGGGCTTGCTGCACCTAGGGCCTTTCCGCGGCCAGGCCGCCGCCCGCCTGGTGGCCGAAGCCGTGTGGGATGCCCTGCCGTTGCGGCGCTGCTCCGGCCCTCCGGGTCGCCGCGCCGCACCTTGCGCCGCAGCGCAACTCGGAGTGGCCCTCTGCCCCTGCGACGGCACCCTGGACCCGGCCGCCTACCAACCGGTGGTTGAGCGCCTCGTCGCCGGAGTCGAGGACGACCCGGCCCTCCTGCTCCGCCCCCTGGCCGACAAGGTCACCACCCTGGCCCGCGACGGGCGCTTCGAAGAAGCGGGATGGGTGCGGGACCGTCACCACGCCTTGGCTCGGGCCCTCGAGCGGCGCCGCGCCTGGCAGGCCCTGGCGAGAGCCGGCCTCATCTGCGCCGAGCATCCCGAGGGCGGCGGGGCCCTGATCGATCACGGGCGCCTGGTCTCCTCATGGGACGGCAGCCGTCCCCCGCTGTTGCCTCTGCCCGACACTGCGCCGGGCACACCGCCCGAGGTGCCCGCCGACCCCGGCGACGCCGAGGAGGCCGACATCGTGTGGCGCTGGCTCGCTAAGCCGGGGGTCAGGCTGCTGGAAGCTTCGGGGGAACTGGCCCTGCCGGCCCGGCCGGTAGCCCGCCTGGAGAGGGTAGACCTCTAGGAGGGGGAGGCGCCGAAAGCCACCCGAATACCGTGGCGGCGCAGTCCGGAGCGGAACACGTAGAACGACGCCGCGATGGCCAGGGCCTTCACCCCAGCGGAGATGGCGGTCCGGTAACCCACATAGGCGGCGACGGTCTCACGGCCCAGCAAGTACCAGCCCAGGAAGGAGAGCAGCAGGAACACCGCCGCCCACAGCACGGTGATCACGCCGAAGATCTGCCGAAGGCGTGCCGAGGCCCCGATCCCGTCCAGGGGCACGAAGTCGTGCGCCAGACGATGGGCCAGCGACCGCCCCGCCGGCAGGGAGGCCAGGAACACCAGGCCCAGTGCCGCCTCCCCCACCACCGGCTGCAGGAAGTACACGTCGGAGTTTCCCGAGAACGCCGTGGCCAGCACCCGGGCCAGGAGCGTCACCACCGCCAGCACCAGCAAGCCGCTCACCCTGCCCCGGATCATCCGGCGGCCCAGGGCGCCCAGCGACCAGACCAGAGCAGCGATCATGCCCCCCCAGACCCCGCCCAGCCAGAACCCCAGGTAGAAGAGGCCGGTGGGCATGAGCACCCCCTCCACCACCACCGGGACGGCCCGGCGCAGCAGGGCTCCGACGGCGGGGAGGTGCAGCACCGTCAGGAGCGGCGCGGCCGGGATCGCGGCTATGTGGACGGGTACGGGCACTGGGGGCCTCTATCGGTCGCGAGCGGCAGGAACTCGCGGGGAATCTGGGAGCCGCACCCCAGAAGGGCAGGGGTGCCGTCCCGAGGACCTTCGGAGCATAGCCGCCCGGCGGACTACCCCGGTGCATCGAGCGCCGCCGCGCCGCCGCCGCTCAGGTCTGCAGTACGACAGGGATGACGACCGCCCGGCGCGACTTCTCCCCCCGGGTGACCCGGTTCACCGCCTGCACCATGCGGCGGCGCATCGCCTCGAGGTCCGGGGGCCCGCCGGCCATGGCGCGCAGCTCCTCGGCCACCGCCGCCGCCGCTTGGGCCAGCACCGCGGCCGGCTCTTGCACGAACCCGTGGCTCTCCAAGTCGGGGCCCTCCACCAGTTCCCCCGTCCTCCCATCCACCGCCGCCACCACCACGATGACGCCGTCCTCACACAGGTGGCGCCGATCGCGAATGATCCCACCGGCACTGCCCGCCACCTCGAGGCCGTCCACGAAAACGTGGCTGCCGGGGACCGCCCCCCGCTCCACCCGGGTCTCGGCGCCGTCGAGGACCAGGCGGTCGCCGTCCTCGCAGACGAGCACCTCCGGGACGCCCATCTGCCGGGCCAGGGCGGCATGGGCATTGAGGTGGCGGTACTCCCCGTGGACGGGTACGAAGGCCTGGGGGCGGACCACGTTGAGGAAGGTGCGCAGCTCCTCCTGGGCGCCGTGGCCCGACACATGGACGGGGGCGTTGTCGCCGTGGAAAACCCGGGCCCCCAGGCGAAGCAGGCCGTTGATCACCCGCGACATCCGGGTCTCGTTGCCCGGAATCGGCCGGGCCGAGATGAGCACGGTGTCTCCCTCTTCGATCTTGACCCAGCGATGGTCGCCCGCCGCCATCAGGGACAGGGCGGCGAAGGGCTCTCCCTGAGAGCCGGTGCACAGCACCGCCACCCGGTCGGCAGGATGGGTGAGCACCTCCTCCATGGGGATCACCGAGTCGGGCGGCAGCCGCAGGACTCCCAGGGCCTCCCCGATCGCCACGTTGCGCTGCATCGAGCGGCCCAGGAAGGTTACGTAACGCCCGCAATCGACGGCCGCCTCCACGATCTGCTGCACCCGGTGCAGATGGCTGGCGAAGCAGGCGGCGATCACCCGCCCCCGGCTCTCCACCACGATCTCGTATAGCGAGCGCGCCAGGCTCGACTCGCTGGGCACGAAACCCGGCTCCTCGGCGTTGGTGCTGTCGGCCAAGAGCAGCCTCACCCCCCGGCGGCCCAGGGCGGCGAACTCGGGGAGGTCGGTGGGCACCCCGTCGATGGGGGTCGGGTCCAGCTTGAAGTCCCCGCTGTGCACCACCAGGCCGTCGGGAGTGTCGAAGGCCACCCCCGTCCCCTGGGGGATGCTGTGGGAGACCGGCACCAGCATGAAGCGGAAGGGCCCATGCTGCACCCACTCCCGGGGAGCCACCGGGCGCAGGTCGCCCTGCAGGCCCGCCTCCTCCACCCGGCTGCGGGCCAGTTCCACCGTCAGCGGAGTGCCGTACACCGGCACGGAGACCTCCGCCAGCAGGTAGGCCAGGGCGCCCACGTGGTCCTCGTGCCCGTGGGTGAGCACCACGCACTCGAGGTCGGCGCGCCGCTCCAGTACCGAGGCGAAGTTGGGGAGCACCAGGTCCACCCCGAGCATGCCTTCCTCGGGGAACATCAAGCCGCAGTCGATCAACGCCAGGCGCCCGTCGACCTCCAGCGAAGTGCAGTTGCGACCCACCTCGCCCAGGCCCCCAAGGAATGCCAGAGAAGTGCTCATGCCTGCTGGGCCACCGCCAGGGCCTGGCGCACCGCAGCGATGGTCGCCGCATCGGCCCGCATCAGAGGTAGTCGCGGGCCTCCTACCGGGGCCCACAACTCGTCCATGGCCGCCTTCACCGGCATGGGGTTGGACTCCAGGAACAGCGCCCGGCAGAGCGGGGCCAGCGCCAGGTGCAGGCGCCGGGCCTCGTCCAACCGCCCGGCGGCGGCCGCCTCCACCATCCGCTTCACCTGCCGGCCGGCGAGGTGCGACGCCACCGACACCACCCCGACCCCGCCCACCGCCATGATGGGCAGGGTGTTGATGTCGTCGCCCGAGTAGACGGCCATCCCCTCGCCCACCGCCCCCACAGTGGCCGTGGTGAAAGCCAGTTCGCCCACCGCATCCTTGACCGCCACGATCTGCGGGTTCTCGGCCAGGCGGGCCAAGGTCGCCACTTCGATGCGGGCCGCAGTGCGTCCCGGGATGTTGTAGAGCATCACCGGGAGGCCGGCGGCGCCGGCGATGGCCTCGAAGTGCGCCACCATGCCTTCTTGGGAAGGCCGGTTGTAGTAGGGGGTCACCGCCAGCACCCCGTCGCAGCCGACGGCGGCGGCCCGGCGGGTCAACTCCACCGAGTGGGCGGTGTCGTAGGTGCCGGTGCCGGCGATCACCCGGGCCCGGCCCTTCACCCCCTCTACCACGGCGCGGAAGAGGGCCGTCTTCTCATCGTCGGACAGGGTGGGCGACTCGCCGGTGGTCCCGGCCACCACCAGGCCGTCGCTACCCGTGTCCACCAGATGCTGGGCCAGCTCCCAGACGCGCCCGTGATCGACGGCCCCGTCGGGGCCGAACGGGGTGATCATCGCGGTCAGCAGGCGACCGAACGGGGCGTCCACAACTCCTCCCGGCTCGACACCGCCGGACGGTAGCATCGGCGCGCTCCGTGACCCGGCGGGAATGCCGCGCCCCGTTCATTGGTTCGAGGATCACAAATGGTGGTCAAAGACATCGATCAACAAGCCTTCGGGCTCGAGGTGCTGCAGCGCAGCCACGAAGTGCCCGTCGTCGTCGACTTCTGGGCCGCGTGGTGCGGCCCCTGCCGGGTGCTGGGGCCCGTGCTGGAGAAGGTGGCCGCCGAGAACCAAGGCGCCCTGGACCTGGTGAAGGTGGACGTCGACCGCAATCCCGCCCTGGCTTCCCAGTTCGGGGTACAGGGCATCCCCACCGTGCTGGCTTTCAAGGACGGCCGCCCGGTGGCCCGCTTCACCGGGGCGGTCCCCGAGAGCGAGGTACGCCGCTGGATATCGGGCCTCCTCCCCACCGAGATCGACCACTGGGTGGAGCAGGCCCGCGATGCCGTCCTCGAAGGCAACGAGCCCCGGGCCGAGGCCCTCTTCCGGCGGGTCCTCGACGATGTCCCCGACCACCCCGAGGCCGGCACCGGCCTGGCCGCCCTGCTCATCGCTCGCGGCGACACCGCCGAAGCCCTGATCCTGCTGGGCAAGCTGGCCCGCACCTCCGAGGTCGAACGCCTCGAAGCCGCCGCCCGCCTAGCGGCGGCACAAGGAGGCGACCTGCATGCCCTCGAGGCTCGGCTGGCCGCCGACCCCGACGACCACGAGGCCCGCATCCAGTTGGGTCGCGCCCTAGCCGCCCGTCACGAGTACGAGCCGGCGCTGGATCACCTCCTGACCGTGGTAAGAGCGGGGGGCGACGAGCGCGAGGCCGCACGCCAGGCGATGGTCGACGTGTTCGGGGTGCTGGGCATCGCCCACCCCCTCACCCTCACCTACCGCCGGGCCCTGGCCAACGCGCTCTACTGAGCGGCGCTAGCCGAGGACCGCTTCCAGGCCCACCGTCACCGGGTCCGGAAGGGCACCCACCTTGCGGATCGCCAGCATCACTCCGGGCAGGAAGGCCGCCCGGTCGGTGGTGTCGTGGCGGATGGTCAGGGTCTCCCCCGCCGAGCCGAGGATCACCTCCTGGTGAGCCAGCAGGCCGGGGAGCCGAACGGCGTGGATCTGCACTCCCCCGGCGGTAGCACCACGGGCGCCGGGCAACACCTCGGCCGATTCCACCGCCCGCTCGGCCCGCCCCCCGGCGGCGGCCATGCCCGCCGCCGTGGCCAGGGCCGTGCCCGAAGGGGCGTCGGCCTTGCGGTCGTGGTGCAACTCCACGATCTCGGCGGCGGCGAAATGAGGGGCCGCGGCGGCAGCGAAGCGCATCATGAGCACCGCCCCGATGGAGAAGTTGGGCACCACGAGGCAGCTCGGGGGCGAACCTCCCCAAGCCTCCCGCAGCGCCGCCAGCCGGGCCGCATCGAAACCCGAAGTGCCCACCACCGCGTGCCGGCCGAGACGGCGCCAGTGCGCCAGGTTCTCCATGACCACCCCGGGATGGGTGAACTCCACCACCACTTCGACGGAGGCCAGCAAGCCGGGATCGCTGCCGACGGCGACCCCGGCCACCGTCTGCCCGGCACCGTTGGGGTCGTAGCCGGCGACCAGTTCCAGGTCGGGCGCCTCGGCAACCGCCGCGGCTACCAGGCGCCCCATGCGCCCCGCCGCCCCGGAGACGCCCACCCGGATCATCGCACGAAAGCCTCCAGCTCCGGGACCCCGAAAGGCCCGACCGCCCCCAGTACTCGCGGCGAGGTGAACACCTCCCGGGCCACCTCGTGCACTTCGTCGAGGGTAACGCCCTCGATGGCGGCCACCGTCTCGTCGAGGGAGAGGTGGCGCACCCCGGTCAGCTCATGGCGGCCGAGGCGAATCATGCGGCTGTTGGTCTCCTCCATGGAGAGGGCCAGCGACCCCTTCATGTTGCCCTTAGCGCGCTCGAGCTCGTCGGCGGTCACCCCCGTTGCCGACAGGGCGGCCAGGCCTTCCCGGATCAGCTCCAGCACCTGCGCCGCCTGATGCGGGGTGGTGCCCACGTAGATCCCGTAGGCCCCCGAATCGGCGTAGGGCATGCGGAAGGAATAGACGGCGTAGGCCAAGCCCCGGTCCTCCCGGATCTCCCGGAACAGGCGAGAGGACATGCCGCTACCCAGAATGTGGTTGAGCAGGCCGAAGGCGAAGCGCCGCTCGTCACCCCGGGTGAGGGCCTCCCCGCCGAACACCAGGTGCGCCTGCTCGGTATCCCGCGTCTTGACCTCGACGCGCGGCACCACCGTCGCCTCGCGGAACTCGTGCCCCGCCGGCTCACCGTGCCAGTCACCGAAATAGCCGGCGGCCAGTTCCAGCACCTGCTCGTGTCCCAAGTTGCCCGCGGCAGCGACCACCACCGCCGGAGGCCGGTAGCGCCGGCCCCAGTACTCGGTGATCACCTCACGGCTCATCGCCGCGATGGACTCCCGGGTGCCCAGCACCGGGAGGGCCAGGGCGTGATCGCCCCACAGCGCCCGGGCGAACTGATCGTGGGCCACATCGGCCGGATCGTCCTCGTTCATGTTGATCTCCTCGAGGACGACGTTGGCCTCCGACTCGATGTCCTCGGGGCGGAAAGCCGGGCGCAGCAGCATCTCGGAGAGGAGCTCCATGCCCCTGGGGAGGTCCTCGTCGCGCAGCTGGGCCCAGAAGCAGGTGTACTCCTTGGAGGTGAAGGCGTTGGAGCGGGCCCCCACCGAATCGAAAGCCTGGGCGATGTCCTGGGCGGTGAGGCGCTCCGAACCTTTGAAGAGCAGATGCTCCAGGAAGTGGGAGCAGCCCGCTTCGGCGGTGGCCTCGTCGCGGCTGCCGCTGTCCACCCAGCACCCCACCGCCGCCGAGCGCACCGCGGCCATGCTCTCGGTGATGACCCGCAAACCGTTGGGCAATGTGGTCAGGCGCTGTTCCACGGCCGGCTGATGTTAGGGTCCTGCCGGTTCGCGGACCGGCCTCTCGGCCCGACCGCACACCCCGCACCCCGCAACAACGGCCCGGGAGGACCTGCATGAAGCGCCGACTGGCCCTTTGCGTGGCGCTCACCGCCGTGCTCGCCGCCTGCGGGGGCGGCGCTTCCGATGGCATCCCCGGGACCACTTCTACGACCGGCGGCGCCGCCGCCACCACCAGCACCACCCCGGGCAACAGCATCACGGTGGCGCCCTTCGGGCCGCAGGACGTCAGCTTCGCCACCCCCGACGGACTCAACCTCGAAGGCCGCCTGTTCCCCGCCGGACCCACCTGGGTGCTGCTGGCCCACATGCGCCCGGCCGACATGGCCTCCTGGTTCGAGTTCGCCGCCGTTCTCCAGCAAGCCGGCTACAGCGCCCTGGCCTACAACAACCGGGGCTACGGCAACTCCGACGAGGGCGACCCCCTCGACCTGGGGGCCGACGCGCAAGGGGCCCTGGCTTTCGCCCGGGCATCGGGAGCCCAGGCCGTCTTCTTCATCGGCGCCTCCATGAACGGCGCCGCCGCCCTCTTCCTGGCGGCCGAAGAGGACCTGGCGGGAATCGTCACTCTCTCGGGAGTCCCAGAGTGGGACAACACCCCCGGCCTCTCCCGCGCCGGCGAAATCACCGAGCCCGCTCTCTTCGTGGCCGCCCGGGACGACGGCCAGGCGGCGGCGATCGCCGACGCCATGGGCGCCTCCGTAGCCGGCAACGCCCAGGTGATCGTCTACCCGACCGGCGGCCACGGCACCGCCATGTTCACCGCCAACCCCGGGCTGACCGACCTGCTCCTCGGTTTCGTGGCCGCCGGCTCCTGAGCCGGCCCCTCCCACGCCCTACATCGAGGCATGCGACGGTAGGCCGGCGCAAGCCCGTCGCTGGCGCGGGGCTCACCGTGTGCGCCGCCGCCTGCTTCGGGGTCACCGGTCGTTCTCTCCTCTGGCGGCAGGACGGGGGATCCCCGCCCACGCTGGCTTCGTCGCAGCCCCGACGTGGTGAACCTGCCAAGCCCGTCACGCCGGGCTTCTCGGCTACATGCGGGCTTGGGCAGCACCACCGCCGTGGGAGAATGAGGGGCTATGCCGCGCCGGGAGACATCTCTGCTCACCGAAATCCTGCCCCCGGAGGAGCGCGCCATCGAGACGGTGGTGGCGCGCTACCAGAGGGTCGCGCCGGCGGTGACCCGCTTCGCCCGGTCGCTCTCCGGCGACGATCACCTCCGGCTGCGGCTGGGCTCGCAGGCTTCGGCAGCGCCCGGAGAGGTGGTGCTGGACCCGGGGGTGTTCCAGGCGGCCTACGCCCGGCAGGCCCCGGTAACCCCGGCCGAAGTCGCCCTGGCCTCGGCGCTGCACGAGGTGGTGCACCTGGTGGCCACCGGCTTCGACGAGCGCCGCCCCCTGCCGGCCGCCTGGTTCCCCGGCGCTGCCGAGCCTCTCCCCGAAGATCCCGTGCCCCTCCTCGACGCCCTGGCGCGTGCCGGGGGCGAGCCGGCCGAAGCCATGTTCCTGGCCGTCGAGGACGCCCGCCAGGAGGCGCGCGGCATGAACGCCTACCCGGGGGCCCGCTCCGTGCTGGCCGACCTCTACACCAGCGCCGTCCCCGCCGCCCTGGGCCGGGCCCGACCCATGGGGCAGTTCGCCCTGGCCTGTTTCCTCGCCGTCGGCGGCTACCAGACTCTCGAGGACCTCCAGGGACGCGCCCTGCCCAGAGTGTCCGCCGCCCTGGGTGATGCCGCCCGTGCCGTAGCGGCAGCCGCCGCCGCCCCCGGGCCCTGGGAGGCCGCCTCCGCCGCTCTCGAATTGCTGGCCGTGGCCCGCTACCACGGGCTGCTGACCGAGGCCTCTCCCACCGAACCCCCCGCCAGGCAGAAGGCCCGCCGGGCCGCCGAGACCGAGGAGATCAACTCGGGCGTGGACGCCGTGCGCCTCATCACTCCCGTTCTGAAGGATCCGGCCGGCTACGAGCAGACCCGGGGCGCCCCCGCCGCGGTGGAATCGACGAACGGACGCCCCGAGCGGGCCCAGCAGGGGGCCGACCCGGCCACGGACCAGATACTGCGCGTCAGCGAGGCTCCCCAGGTGCACCTCCCTACCGGCCAGGGGGGCCGGCTCCTCGTTGCTCCCTTGCCCGAGCGCTTCCGCCGCTTCGCCCTGCCCGGCCGGGAAGCGCTGGAAGCGGCCGCCCGGGACTGGGCGGTCGGGCAGCGGCACATCTCCGGCGAGCTCCTCCCTCTGTTCGCCGCCAACCAGCGACGGGGGCTGCGCTCCGGCTACGACGCCGGGGACCTCTCTCCCTATGCCGCCCTCTTCCTCGGTGCCGGCCTGTACCAGCGCATGTTCGAGCGCCGCGACCTCCCCACCCGCCGGGCGTACGCGGTGAGTCTCCTGGTGGACGGCTCCGCCAGCATGCTCCAGCCCCGCCCTCTCCCCGGCGACTACCGGGCCCCCTGGCCTATGGCGGCGGCCACCCTGGGGGCCTGGTCGCTGGCCCGGCTGTGCGACGAGCTTCAGGTCGAGTTCGAAGTGGCCCTCTTCAACCGAGCTTTCGCCGCCCGCCCCGACGACACCGAAGCCGCTTTCGTGGAGCGAGCCCACCTGACCAAGGGCGCCCTACGCCGCAGCCAGGGGAGCCACGCCGACCGCCTCACCCGCACCGTGAACCACTATCTGGTCAAGTCCTTCGACCAGCCCTGGCAGGCGGCCGAGGACCAACTCGCCGGCCTCTTCTGGACGGCCGCCCACCCTGCCGAGGCCGCGGTGGAGGCGCGCCGCAACCCGCACGAGACCCCCCCGGTGTCGATGTTCGAGAAGGCGGCCAACGTGGACGAGTTCAACGTCGTCCATGCCGTCCGCCGCCTCGCCCGGCGCAACACCCAGGTGCGCCTGTTGGTGACCCTGGCCGACGGCATGACCCGCGGGTCGGTGGAGGCCCTGGCCGCTGCGGTGGACGAGGCGGAAGCAGCCGGCACCGTGGTCCTCGGCATCGGTATCGGGGACGACACGGTGGCGGCGGCCTACTCGCGACACCGGGTGGTGGAACGGCCCGACGGGCTGGCCCGGGCCATGGTCGATGGGGTCCGGGCCGCCCTGCGCCGCAGCATCGCCCTGTCCGGAGGGGATACATGGTGGGTGCACGAAAGCCGCCTCTACGATGAGTCGCCGCCGAGGAGGACCCGTGGCTAGAAGGATCACTTTCGTCGACCCCACCGGGGAAGGATCCCCGGTGCACCTGGAAGCCGCCGACCTGCCGTCGGGCCTGCCCGACGGGCCCCAGCGCGCCGGCAAGATCCCCCAACCCGACCCTTACTACGTCGACCTAGGGATGCTGTACAAGCTGGCCCGCCTGGAACAGGTGCGCCGTGAGCGGGTCAGCGACACCCCGCTCCACGTGGCTTTGCGCGGCCACATGGGGACCGGCAAGGATCACGACCTCGAGCAGTTCGCCGCCCTGCTGGGCCTCCCCTACTACCGCATCCCCCTCACCGGCGAGGTGCGCGACATCACCCTGATCGGCTCGGTCAAGCTGTACGGCGACGGCAGGGGCGGCACGGAGAGCCGCTGGGAAGACGGCGACATCACCCGGGCCCTGCGCGGCCCGGCCCTGATCAACCTGTCGGAACTGAATGCCGCCGGAGCCGAGACTCTCTTCGCCCTCCACGGCCTGCTCGACCGCTATCAGACCCTCGATCTGCCCACCGGGGAGGCGGTGCGCCTGCGACCCGACATCCGCCTCTTCGGCACACTCAACCCCACCGACCTGCGCGACTACGCCGGCACCCAAACGCTGAACAAGGCCTTTGCCGACCGCTGGGTGATTTGGGAGAAGCGGTTTCCCAGCGGCGAGCAGACCGAGGCGATGCTCACCCGCCGCTACCCCAAGATGAAGCCCGCCTTCGTGAGCACCATCGCCCGCCTCGCCGCCGAAGTGAACGAGTCCTTCGTGGCCCCAGACGCCCGCACCCGGGTGAGCACCCCGATGAGCCTACGCACCGTGCTCGACCGCATCCCGGCCGGGTTGTGGATGTATGCCGAGGCCGTCGATCCCCTGCGCCGTGCCTGGGAGGAGTTCGTCCTCCAGCACATCGACCCTTACGACCTGGACCACTACGAGACGGTCTGGAACGCCATCGCCCGGCGCGGGCCCGCCGGCCCGCCCTTCGCCAAGTAGGTCGCTCCCCGGGCGGGCCGGGATGCTCCGACCTCTCAGATACCCGATCCGTCGGAGTGGGCCTCGTCGGCCGGGGGACAAGGCGTCTTGGACCCGTTGATGCGCCCCTCTAGTTCCGCCACCCGGTCGATGAGGACCTCCAAGACGGCCACGGCGTGATCCCCCTTGCTCTCTGCCAGATCCATGGCGGGGTGCGGCGCCGTCGCCCGGTCGATGACGCGGCCGGCCAGGCCGACCACCGTGGCCCCGGCGGGCACGTCCCGCACCACCACCGCCCCCGCTCCGACGCGAGCCTTCTCCCCCACGGTCAACGCCCCCAGGATGATGGCCCCGGCCCCGACGATCACCCCGTCCATGAGGGTGGGATGGCGCTTGACCCGCTGCAGGCTGGTCCCGCCCAGGGTGACCCCCTGATAGAGGGTGACGTCGTCCCCGATTTCCGCCGTCTCGCCGATGACCGTGCCCATGCCGTGGTCGATGAACAGCCGCCGGCCGATGATCGCCCCGGGATGGATCTCGATGCCGGTCAGGGCCCGGCCCAGATGGCTCAGCGCCCGGGCGAGGAAGCGCTGCTTGGCCTGCCACAGCCGGTGCGCCAGGCGGTGGAAGAGCAGGGCATGCAAGCCCGGGTAGAAGAAGAGCACTTCCAGGGTGGAACGGGCCGCGGGGTCGCGCTGTTTGACCGTCCGCACATCTTCCGCCAGGCGGCGCAGCGGATGCGGCCGATCGGGGGCCTTCAGTTCGGGGATGAGCCGGGCGGTCACGGCGTCGCCTCCGTGGGATCCTCGACCAGGGCGGTGGACAGGTAGCGCTCCCCGGGGGAGGGCAGGATCACTACCAGCAGCCTGCCGGCGTTCTCCGGCCGGGCGGCCACCCGCAGGGCGGCGTGTACCGCGGCTCCGGAGGAGATCCCGGCGGCCACGCCCTCGGTGCGAGCCAGCAGCCGGGCGGTGGCGAACGCCTCCTCATCGGTCACCGTCACCACCTCGTCGATGACCGACCGGTCGAGCACCTCGGGCACGAAGCCGGCCCCGATGCCCTGGATCTTGTGCGGCCCCTTGGCTCCGCCCGACAGGACCGGGGACCCCGCCGGTTCCACGGCAACCATCTGCACCGCGGGCCGGCGGGACTTCAGCACCTGGCCCACCCCGGTGATCGTGCCTCCCGTGCCCACCCCGGCCACCACGATATCCACCAGGCCGTCGGTGTCCGCCCAGATCTCCTCGGCCGTGGTGCGCCGGTGCACCTCGGGATTGGCCGGGTTGCGAAACTGCTGCAGCATTAGAGAGCCGGGGGTCTCCGACACGATCTGCTCGGCCCGGGCGATGGCCCCGGCCATGCCCTCCGGCCCGGGGGTGAGCACCAGTTCCGCCCCGAGCAGGCGCAGCAGGCGGCGCCGCTCGACGCTGGCCGTCTCCGGCATGGTGAGGATCAGGCGATAGCCCTTGGCCGCGGCCACGAACGCCAGGGCGATGCCGGTATTACCGCTGGTCGCCTCTACCAGGGTGGCCCCGGGATCGAGGCGCCCCTCCGCCTCGGCCGCCTCGACCATGGCCCGGCCGATGCGATCCTTCACGCTGGACAGCGGGTTGAAGAACTCCACCTTGGCCACGACCCGGGCGCCCCCCGGCGGCACCAGGCGGGCCAGTGCCACCAGGGGGGTGTCCCCCACCGTCTGGGTTATGTCCTGGTAGATCCGTGCCATACGCCTTCCTTCAATGAAAGAGGCCCGGGTCGGGGACCACGGGCCTTGCTTCGGCGAGACTGCTGCGTCTAGTTGGTTGGCGCGCGCCTGCCGCAGTAAGCCCCGGAGGGGCGACAACAGCGGCAGGGGAACGATCTGGTCATCTCGACGCGCACGCTAGTACGACGCTCCGTCCTATCCGGCCGGTTTCTCAGCATGGGCCCTGCTCAACCGGCGGCGGCCAGCTCGACGGCTTCCACGAGAGAGGAGGCCACCGGCGCCCCGGTTCCGGCGAGCACCGCCCGGGGCTGCGACCCGCCGTCGTACAGCACGCAGCCCGCCCCCACCGCCCGGGCGGCATCGGCATCGTCGGTGACGTCCCCGATGACCGTGACCGCCTCCCGCCGCACCCTCCCCGGGAACAAGCGAGCCAGCTGCTCGATGTGGCGCGCCAGGTGCTCGTGCTTCGAGGCCCCCGGCGCCCCGCGATGGCCGTCCACCGCCAGCATGTAGTCCTCGAGTTCGAAGTAGCGCACCGCCGGCACCAGCCGGTCGTGCCACCACATGGACAGCACCGACTGGGTCTGCCCCCGGCTCTCCACCAGGTCCACAGCACGACGGGCATCAACCGTGAGCCGCGCCTGGTCGAGCAGCGCGTGGTAGGCATCGTGGAAGTCGCGGTCGATGGCCGCCATCTCGTCGGGCAGCACCGGACGACCCAGCAAAGCCTCGTAGAAGCGGTGCAGCGGACGCTGGTAGACGGCGCGGTAGCCGTCGGCATCGATGGGAGGCGCCCCCACCGAGCGCAGCGAGACGTTGACCGAAGCGACCACGATCTCGAGGTCGTCGAACAGCGTCCCGTTCCAATCCCACACCACGTGCCGCATCGGCGGGGACTCTAGGACTACCGTCGGGCCTCGCAGGAAGCCCCATGCCCCACTACGACATCGGCGACCCCGCCCTCGACCGCCAGATCCACCGCCTGGTGGCCGCTGCCGCCCCCGGCGGCGGGGGATTGCCGCCCGACGCCCACCTGGCCGAGGAGATGATCGTCACCGCCCTTCGCCTCCTGCGCGACCGGGCCGACCGGGCCGACCTGCGCCTCATCAATGCCGCCATGAAGGAGATGCGCTACGCCTTCCTGGTGTTCTCCCGCTACCGGGAGGTGCGCAAGGCGGCGGTGTTCGGGTCGGCCCGCACCCCGGCTACCGATCCCAACTACGCCCTGGCCGAGACCCTGGCCGCTCACCTCGCCTGGGAGCGGGGATGGATGATCCTCACCGGCGCCGGCCCCGGGATCATGGAGGCGGCCAACAAGGGAGCCGGCGAGCGCTCCTTCGGCATCAACATCCGCCTGCCTTTCGAAGATGAGCCCAACCCCTACGTCCCCGCCGAGCGGCTCATCAACTTCAAGTACTTCTTCCCTCGGAAGCTGACTTTCGTGAAAGAGGCGCACGCCTTCGTACTCTTCCCCGGGGGCTTCGGGACGTTGGACGAGACCCTCGAGACCCTCACCCTGATGCAGACGGGCAAGAGCGATCTGCACCCGGTCGTCCTCATGGAGGCGCCCGGCACCGGCTACTGGCAGGAGTGGCTCGACTTCGTGCGGAGCACCCTGGTGCCTCAGGGCATGATCGCCGATGACGACCTGACCCTGGTGCGCCTCACCCACGAAGTGCCGGTGGCCGCCGAGGAGATCACCCGCTTCTACGCCAACTACCACTCGCAGCGCTACGTGGACGGCCATCTGGTGCTCCGCCTGCAGCACGCCCCCACCCCGGAACAGGTGGACCTGCTCAACGAACTGTTCGCCGACATCGTGGTGAGCGGGGCCATCGAGGCCATCGGGCCGACGCCCGCCGAGGCGGAGGACGGCGACCACCCCAACCTGCCTCGCCTCCGCCTGCACTTCGACCGCCGCAGCCTGGGCCGACTGCGCGCCATGATCGACCACCTGAACTCGCTGGCACCCTGACCAGGGGCCTTTTTCGCGAGTAGCCTTGCGCCCATGCGCGAGATCCTCGCCGACCTCGTCGCCGAGCAGCAGGCCCTCGACCAGATGCTGCAGCGCGCTCCCGAGCGCGACTGGAAGCGGCGTACCCCCGCCCCGGGGTGGTCGGTGCAAGACAGCATCAGCCACCTCGCCGCCTCCGAGGAGCAGGCGTTGCGAGCGCTGACCGGTGACACCGGGCTCGAGGCCGAGGTCGCCGCCGCCGGCGGCATCGACGCCTACAACCAGGCCGGAGTGGAAGCAGGCCGCAGCAAGCGGCCGCAGGAGGTTATCGAGTGGTGGCGCCACAGCCGGGCGGCGGTGGTCGAAGTCCTCTCGCGCACCCCCCACCAAGCCCGGGTCGCCTGGTACGCCGGACCGATGTCGGCCCGCACCTTCGCCACCACCCGCCTCATGGAGACCTGGGCCCACGGCCTGGACATCGTGGCGGCGCTCAACCGCGAAGCGGCCGACACCGCCCGGTTGCGCCACGTCGCCTGGCTGGGATGGAAGACTCTCCCCTACGCCTTTGCCCGCGCCGGGGAGGCCTACCCGGCCCCCATCCGGGTGGAGCTCGTGGGGCCCGGCTATGCCCGTTGGGTCTTCGGCCCGGCGGAGGCGGACCAGGTGGTACGCGGCCAGGCCGCCGATTGGTGCCGCCTGGTAGTGGGCCGCCTGCCCGGGTCCCGCAGCAACAACCTCATCGCCGTAGGAGAGGTGGCCGCCACCGCCCTCCGTGTCGCCCGAGCGCACCTGTGATCGGCCCCCTCGTCGGCATGGTGCATCTGGGGGCCCTGCCCGGGGCTTCCCACTTCGGCGGCGACTTCGAAGCCGTGCTGGCCGCCGCCGTGGCCGATGCCCGGGCCCTGGCCGCCGCCGGCTTCGACGCCTTCCTGGTGGAGAACTTCGGCGATGCCCCTTTCTTCCCCGACGACGTCCCCAAGGTGACCGTGGCCGCCCTCACCCGGGCGGTGACGGAGGTGCGCCGGGCGGTGCCCCTGCCCGTGGGGGTGAACGTGCTGCGCAACGACGCCCTGGCGGCGGTAGCCGTGGCCGCGGCCACCGGTGCCGCCTTCATTCGCGTCAACGTGCTGTCGGGGTCGATGACCACCGACCAGGGGGTCATCTTCGGGAAGGCCGCCGAGGTGGCCCGCCTGCGCCGCTCCCTGGGCACCTCGGTTCTCGTCCTGGCCGACGTCTTCGTCAAGCACGCCGTGCCGCCTGAGGGCCTGACCCTGGAACGGGCGGCGGCCGACACCTGGGAGCGCGCCGGGGCCGACGGGTTGATCGTCACCGGCCCCGGCACCGGCCACCCGGCATCGCTGGACGCCCTCGCCCGGGTCAAAGCGGCCGCTCCCGGGGCCCCCCTCTACGTGGGGTCGGGAGTCACCCCGGAGACGGCGGCCGACGTCCTGGCCCTGGCCGATGGAGTGATCGTGGGCACCTCGGTCAAGAGAGACGGGGTGACCACCGCCCCGGTGGACCCAGATCGGGCCCGGGCCCTGGTCGCCGCCGCCCGCGGCTGATCCCGCCCCCCCGGCTCACCTTCAGGAGGACGGCCCGGGAAGTGGCAGCACCTCGATCCAGGCGGCTGCCGCTTCCGGCTGAGGCTGGAGCGGGTCCAGCAGGCCGATCCGAGCCCCATCGGCGGAGTAGGCCGCCAGCGTGCCTCCCTCAGCGAGAACCAGGAAGCCGCCCGCGGGAGCCCAGGCCACCCCGAAGCGCAGTGCGGCCACCGGGGGGTCGAGATCGGACTGCCAAAGCCGCCCCCCTGCTTCGCCGTAAACGGTGAGCCGCGGTGGGTCGGCGGTGACCACAGCGAGGCGGCGCCCGTCCGCGTCCCAGTCGGCTGCAGCCGAGAGTGGCCCGGCGAGAGGATGCAGGGTGGCCGCCCCCAAGTCGGCCACCACCGCCACGCCGTAGGCCCATCCGGCCACCCTTCCCGGCCCTCCCGCCGCCGGGCGGAAGCCGGCGGGCAGTGCTGCCGGCCTGGGCTCGGCTCCGGGAGCGAGCCACCACCAGGCCTCCCCCGCTCCGGTCAGCTCTCTCGCCAGCAATCCCTCTCCCACCGGCACCAGCGCCCCCCAGACGCCCTCGGATCGAGCCAGGTCGCCCGCCTCGTCGCCGAGCAGGCGGACCCCGTTGCCGCCGCCGGGCAGAGGGGCCATGGCCGCGACCGCGCTCTCCCATTGCGGGGCGTAGGCAATCCAGTCGCCCGGGCCCACGTCGACATAGGCCGTCCCCTCCCAGGGCAGGGCTCGCCAGCAATCCCAGTTCGGTTCCCCGGGACGAGCGCTGAGGCGGCCCAGGTAGGCATGGGTCGGGGACACCGCCGCCGGCCGGCGATCGTTGGGGACTCCCTTGCAGCCGAGGCGGACGCCGTCACGCAGGTCGACCAGGTAGAGCATGCGGTCGGCTCCCAGGTAGGCCAGGGCGCCGTCGAGAGCCGGGCCGAAGGGGCCCTCCCATAGTGTGGTGGTGCCCGGGGCCTGCTCCCCCTGCGGCAGGAACACCCACAGCAGGGCGAAGAGGCCGGCCGCCAGAGTCAGCGCGGCCGTAGGCGGGATCCAGCGCGGCGGGCCGCCTCTCAGCCTCTCATCCTGGGGAGCCACGGCCAGACCGCCGATCGGTAGTCCCGGAAATCGTCGCCGAAGGCATCGAGCAGACGGCGGTCCTCCAGAGGCTCCAGGCCTACCACCAGCCACACCGCCGCCACCAGAGGGATCATCCATATCAGCCGGGGCGCCAGCGCGACCGCAGGGGCCAGCGCCACCAGCACCGTGCCGATGTGCTGCGGGTTGCGCACCAGGCGATACCAGCCGTCGGTGACCAGGACCGGCCCGGGCCGGACCCCCAGCAGCCGCCCCCCGGCCCGCGACAGCTGCCGCCCCGCGCCGTAGACCAGGGCACTACCGGCCAGCAGCACCAGGCCGGCCAGGACGAGCAGCGGCACCGGGCGCCAGGCCACACGGAAGACGCCGTCGTCGTCCACCAGCAGAGCCGCAGGCAACGCTCCGGCCCACAGGCCGACGGTGAAGAAGGTGAAGCCGCCGGCGAGGATGTCGGCCCGCTGCATAGCGCCATGATGACACGCCGGCCGCCCCCGGTCGATGCGACCGCACCTCGGTACTCTGCCCCCGATGCCCGCCCTCGAACTCTTCTCCCCCCCGGTAGCGGAGTGGTTCCGTTCTTCGTTCGCCGCCACTACCCCGGCCCAGGAGCAGGGCTGGCCGGCCATCGCCGCCGGCGGGCACGTCCTCATCCACGCCCCCACGGGATCCGGGAAAACCCTCGCTGCCTTCCTGTGGGGCATCGATCGCCTCTTCGCCGCACCACCTCCGCCGGAGCGGCGCCGCTGCCGCCTGCTCTACATCTCCCCGCTCAAAGCCCTGGCCTACGACATCGAACGCAACCTGCGGGCTCCCCTCCAGGGCATTGCCCGCTGGGCGGAGCGCTCGGGCACCCCGCTGCCGTCTCTGGTCACCGCGATGCGCACCGGCGACACCCCCGCCGAGCAGCGGCGCGCCATGCTGCGGCACCCGCCCGACATCCTCATCATTACCCCGGAGAGCCTGTACCTGGTGCTCACTTCGTCGGCCCGCGAGATCCTGGCCCCCGTGCGGTGGGTGATCGTCGACGAGGTCCACGCCCTCGCCGGCACCAAGCGCGGCGCCCACCTCGCCCTTACCCTGGAACGGCTCGAAGCCGTCACGGCCGCCCCGCCGCAGCGCATCGGGCTCTCCGCCACCCAGCGTCCCTTAGAAGCGATCGCCCGCTTCCTGGGAGGGGGCACGCTCGACGGAGACGACTGGACGCCCCGGCCCGTGACCGTGGTCGATGCCCCGCGGGACAAGAGCCTGGAGATCGAGATCGTGGTCCCCGTCGAGGACATGACCCGCCCCGAGGACGACCTGCCGGCGCCGGACCCGGCGGCACCCCCGCCCCGCCGCTCCATCTGGCCGGCGATGTACCCCCAGCTCCTGGATCTGGTGCGGGCCCACCGCTCCACGATCATCTTCTGCAACAGCCGGAGCCTGGCAGAGCGCCTCGCCGCCCAGATCAACCACCTCGCCGGCGAAGAGCTGGCCAAGGCCCATCACGGCTCCGTGTCCAGGGAACAGCGCCTGGCCATCGAGGACGGCCTGAAAACGGGGACGCTGCGGGCGGTGGCGGCCACCTCATCGCTGGAGTTGGGCATCGACATGGCGGCGGTCGACCTGGTGGTGCTGGTCGAGTCCCCGCCGACGGTGGCTCACGGCCTGCAGCGAGTGGGCCGGGCCGGCCACCAGGTAGGGCAGCCCAGCCGGGCCAAGGTGTTCCCCAAACACCGTCACGATCTGCTCGAGGCCGCCGTCCTGGTGCACCGCATGGAGCAGGGCCTGATCGAAGAGACCCGGCTCCCTGCGAACCCCCTCGACGTGCTGGCCCAGCAGATCGTCGCCGTGGTCGCCGGCGGCCCGCAGCGGGTGGACGACCTCTACGCCCTGGTGCGGCGGGCGGCCCCCTATGCCACCCTGCGCCGGGCTCCCTTCGAGGCGGTGCTCGACATGCTCGCCGGCCGCTACCCCTCCGACGAGTTCGCCGAGTTGCGCCCCCGCCTGGTTTGGGACCGGGAGGACGGCACCCTCACCCCGCTGGGCAACGCCCGCCTCCTAGCGGTGACCAACCCCGGCACCATTCCAGATCGAGGGCTGTACACCGTGGTGGTGCCCGAAGGGGGGAGGGTGGGCGAACTGGACGAGGAGATGGTCTTCGAGAGCCGCGTCGGCGACACCTTCGTGCTCGGCTCCTCCACCTGGCAGATCACCGAGATCACCGTCGATCGGGTGGTGGTCGCCCCGGCGCCCGGGTCGGCCGCGCCGCGGCTCCCCTTCTGGAAGGGGGACACCCCGGGACGCCCCCTGGAGACCGGCAGGGCCCTCGGCGAATTCACCGCCGCCGTGGGCGCTCTCGACCCCGCCGAGGCCCAGCGGGTGCTGATCGCCGAGTACCACCTCGACCGGAGAGCGGCGGCCAACCTGGCCCAGTACCTGGCGGAGGAGAAGGCGGCCACCGGCGCCCTTCCCACCCACCGCACCGTGGTCGTCGAGAGGTTCCGCGACGAAATCGGCGACTGGCGGCTGGTGCTGCTCTCCCCCTTCGGCGCCGGGATCCACGCCCCGTGGGCCCTGGCGGCCTCCCGCCGCCTGCGCGCCCGCCACGGGCTACACGTGGACGCGGTGTGGTCGGACGACGGGTTCATCCTACGCTTCCCCGACGTCGACGATCCACCCGATCCCGCCGAGTTGGTGCTCGCCCCCGACGAGGTCGAGGATCTGGTGCTCGAGGAGGCCGGCGACAGCGCCTTGTTCGGCGCCGCCTTTCGCGAGGCCGCAGCCCGCGCCCTGCTCCTGCCCCGCCGCCGCCCCGGGCAGCGCACCCCGCTGTGGCTGCAGCGCCGCCGCGCCTGGGGCCTGCTCGCCGCCGCCCGCCGCTTCCCCGACTTTCCCATCGTGATCGAGGCCTATCGCGAAGTCCTACAGCAGCACTTCGACCTGCCCGCCCTGCAAGAGCTGCTGGGCGACATCGCGTCGCGCCGGGTGCGCCTGGTGCCGGTCACCACCGGCGGGCCCAGCCCTTTCGCCTCCTCGCTCGGCCTGGACTTCGTCGCCTCCTTCATGTACGAGTACGACGCCCCGCCCGCCGAGCGCCGCGCCGCAGCTCTCACCATCGACCAGGGCTTGTTGCGGGACCTCCTGGGTGAGCCCGAACTGCGGGAGCTGCTCGACCCCGAAGCCCTCACCGGCGTGGAGCTCGAGCTGCAGCACCTCGCCCCGGGGCACCGGGCGGTCGGAGCGGACGGCATGGCCGACTTACTGCGCCGTCTCGGCCCGCTGACCGAAGCGGAGGCGGCCGCCCGGTGCGCCGAGGGCGAGGCGACCGCACTGCTCAGGACCCTGGCGGAGCAGCATCGGGCCTTCGCGCTGGCCCTGGGGGGCGAGACCCGCTGGGCCGCCGTCGAGGACGCCGCCCGCCTGCGCGATGCCCTGGGGGCTTCCCTTCCGGCCGGCGTCCCCGCGACCTTCCTGGTCCCGGTGACCGACGCCCTCGGCGACGTTGTAGGCCGCTTCGCCCGCACCCACGGGCCCTTCACCGAAGCGGCGGCGGCCGTGGCGCTCGGGCTCCCGGTCGCGGCGGTCGCCGACACGCTGGTCCGCCTCGAGGAGCGGGGGCGGGTGACCCGCGGCGCCTTCCTTCCCGGCGGCGCCGGCCGGGAGTGGGTCGAAATCGAGGTGCTACGCCGGCTGCGCCGGCGCTCCGTGGCCCGTCTTCGCCGACAGGTCGAAGCCGTAGACGGGGCCGCCTATGCCCGTTTCCTCGCCGGGTGGCACGGCATCGGCGAACGGGCCGACTCGCCCGAAGCCCTCCTCGAGGCGGTCCGGCGCCTGCAGGGGGCGGCAGTGCCGGCCTCCATTCTGGAAGACGAGGTGCTGGCCGGGCGCCTCGACTACCGACCGACCTTGCTCGACACCGCCGCCGCCGCCGGGGAGGTGGTCTGGGTCGGCCGGGGAGCATTGGGCCCCAATGACGGACGGGTGGCCCTCTACCTCCGACCCCAGGCGGCCGCGTTGCACTGGCCCCTGGAGATCCTCACCCCCGACGAGGAAAGCCACCGGCGCCTGCGCGCCCACCTGGAGCAGCGGGGGGCCTCCTTCTTCTCCGATCTCTACGCCGCGGCCGGAGGAGGCGACCCGGAGCAGGTGCTCGACGCCCTGTGGGACCTGGTCTGGGCCGGAGAGGTCACCAACGACACCCCGGCCCCCCTCCGCGCCCGCCTCGCCGGGAGGTACCCGCGGCACTCCCCCGGCCGCCGCCGGCTTCCGGCTGCCACCCCGCCGGCGGCGAGTGGGCGCTGGTACCTGGTGGCGGACCTCCTGGCCTCGCCCTCGCCGCCCACCGTCGCCGCCGCCTCGCTTGCCGAGCAGTTGCTGGCCCGCCACGGGCTGCTGGGTCGTGACGCCGTCCTCGCCGAAGGGGTGCCGGGAGGGTTCGCCGGCCTCTACCCGGTGCTTGCCGCTTTGGAGGAGGCGGGCCGGGCCCGCCGGGGCTACTTCGTCGAGGGACTGGGCGGGGCGCAGTTCGCCCTCGCCGGTGCCCTCGACCGCCTCCGGGCGGGGGAAGCCGCCGGAGTGCTGACGCTGGCCGCGGCAGACCCGGCCCACCCCTACGGCGCCTCCCTGCCCTGGCCGGAGCATCCCGCCGGGAGGCCCTCTCGATCGGCCGGGGCCTACCTGGTGCTCGTCGACGGCCGTCCCGGCGCTTTCGTCGAGCGGGGCGGCCGGCGCCTGCTCACTTTCACCACCGACGGGGCGGAACTGGCCGAGATCGCCCGGGCCCTCGCCGCCCTGGCCCGGCGACGCCGCCGCCTGCGCCCGGCCGTGGTGGACGGTCTTCCGGCTGAAGACACCGCCCTGGGCAGGGCGCTGACCGGCGCCGGCTTCGTGCCTTCCTATCGCGGCATAGTCCTGCGCCCGGCCTGAGGCACGAGGCCGGGCCTTACCCTCGTAGCGCCAGAGCGCCCAAACGGGGGAGGCGCCACCAGTGCCGGTCGACTTCCAGGGCCGCCGCCCCGGCCAGCACCCGGTCCCCGAGGCGGTGGGTGAGGAACCAGGGAGGCTTGAAGGCGGGCGTGAAGGGAGACCGGACCACCGTCTTCTGGGGCCGGTCCACCAGGCGGGCGTTGTGCACGAAGCCCATGCCGCTTCCGATGTCCGCCGGCGAGTGACCGGGGAAAGCCCCCCAGGTGCTGGACCCGAAGGCGAAGCCGACCGCCGACCAGATGTTCACCGCCACCGTGCCGTAGCGCAGGCCGGCCAGGGCCGCGTCCCACGCCGGGCCCAGGGCGCGAGAGGTGGCGCCGTCCGCCAGGACCGTGGCGGTCAGCGTCCCGAACAGCCTCTCGTTGCAGAAGGGCACGGCACGAGCCAGGAACTCGGCCGCGGTATCGCCGGGCAGGTTGGTGACCCCGGCCAGGGGGCACCAGGGCTCCTCCCGGAAGATCAGATGGTCTCCGTCGGGGTCGAGGTCCATCAGCAGCGTCGGGGGCAGCATGCCCGGCTCGCGCCGCCCGAAGACTTCGACCTGCTTCTCCGCCGCGACGTGGCGCTCGTAGGCTTCCTCGGCCCCCGGGTAGTAGGCCGGACGCAGCGGCAGGGAATGCAGCACCCGGCGCAGGTGGTCGAGGAACGCCTCCCGCTGCGGCCAGCCCTCGGCCATGACCAGCATGCGGGTGGCGTTGCAGTTGTAGCCCGAGTTGTGGCCGATCTGCGTGGCCACGTTCTCGGCGTGCAGGCGCAGCGACCTCTCTGACCAGCGCCCCGGGACGATGATGACCGGGCTCACATTGCCCAACTCGCAGGTGACCGGCTTATCGATGACCGGGGTGCCGGAGGCCTTGCGCGCCGCCGCGTCCTTGCCCCAAACCACCGCGTCGTAGCTGGCGCCCGAACCGGTCAGATGGATCCCCTGCACGGCAGCATGCCGAGTCAGGTAGTCGCCGTTATCCGCCCGGCCGCCGTAGACGGTGCGCACGAAGCCGGCAGAGATGAGGTCGGCGAAAGCGGCGTCGAAATGGGGCGCCAAGTATTCCGCGACCCGGCTGTGCTTGAGGAGCACGGTGGACCCATCGACGAACAACTTGTGCAGCACATCCAGCAGGGTGATGGCCGCCACGTTCCCCGCCCCCAGCACTAGGGAGACCGCCGCCGGAGGGGTGACCCCCTTGGTGTAGAAGCCGCCCAGGTTGGCGTCCAGGTCGGCCCGGGTCACTGCCGGGTCGACCCACACGTCCCCCATCACCCCCGGGTAGAGGATGCGGTCGTAGACGTCCACCGGCAGCACTCGCACGGTCACCTGGCCGTCGGGGCGCACCCGGACCGCCGACCGCGACAGGGGGACGCGGCCCTCTCGCCTGATCCCTTCGAGAGTGTCGAGCAGGATGCGCATGGTGCGCATCATCGACACGACGGTGGCCCCCCACTCGTCCCCCGCCTGTCCGCCGACGAGGCCCTTGGCGGCACAGGCGTCGGCCACCAGACCGGGAGCGGCGCGGTAGGCGCCGTGCAACAGCGAGCGCAGGTAGTCGATGCGGTCGTTCAAGGACAGCCCCGCCCAAACCGGAGCGCGTTCGGTGAGCGTCGCCAGGGAGCGGTCTATGTCGGCGTGAGAGGTAGCCGGCCGCGGGGGCGGAGGCGCGAGCAAGGGGACGGACATGGCGGCGATCCTACGCGGCCGCGAAGGGGTCGCGCGGCACCGGAGGGGCCCGATTTGCCAACGAGGCCCGCCCCAGCCGGCGAGGCGCGCCACAATGACCGCATGGGAACCCCCCAACTGGTGGTGCGCGCCGGTAACCCCGACTTCCTCGATCTGCCCTGGGACCGTTCCCTGGCCGAGTGGGACCACCCGCGCCGCCTCGACCTCCCCAAGGGCATCTCCCGCCACGAGGTTCATTTCTTCGGCTACGACGAGGGCATCTACGCCGTCAAGGAACTGCCGCGCCACCTCGCCCGCCACGAGTACGCCGTGCTGCGCCAACTGGAGGAGATGAGAGCCCCCGCGGTGCAACCGGTGGGCCTGGTGGAGCGTCCCTGGCGACATCCCTACGAGGAGGCGGCCGCAGCGGTGATTACCCGCTACGTGGAGTACTCGTTCTCATACCGAGAGCTGCTGTCGGGCTGGGGCTTCGGCGACCGGCGCAACCAGATGCTCGACGCCTTCGCCGGCCTGTTGGTGGAACTCCACCTGCTGGGCTGCCACTGGGGCGACTGCTCCCTCTCCAACGTCCTCTACCGCTACGACGCCGGCGCGGTGGACATGATCATGGTGGACGCCGAAACCGCCCGGATTCACCCTTCGCTCAGCGACGGCCAGCGGCAGGACGACCTACAGGTGATGGTGGAGAACGTGGCCGGGGGCATGGCCGATCTGGCCGCCGAACAGGGTATCGACCTCGACCTCGCCGATCTCTTCCTAGGTGAGGACATCGCCGCCCGCTACCACCCCCTGTGGCGGGAAGTCACCGCGGAAGCGTTCATCGGGCGCGACGAGCAATACCGCATCACCGAACAGATCAACCGGCTGAACGAACTCGGTTTCGAGGTGGACGACCTAGTCCTCACCCCCCATGCCGAAGGCAGCCGCCTGCGTATGCGCTTCAAGGTGGCCGGCCGCAACTTCCACTCCCACCACCTTCGAGAGCTCACCGGCATCGAGGCGGCCGAGAACCAGGCTCGCCAGATCCTCTCCGACCTCCGCTACTACGAAGCCACCGTGGCGCGGGATTCGCCCGCCGGCAAGCGTCTCGCCCCCATCCGATGGCGGGTGGAGGTGTTCGAGCCCATGCTGGCCCGGTTGCGCTCCCTGCCCGATCGCGCCGCCCGGGACCCGGTGCAGGCCTACACCGACTTCCTGCACCACCGCTACCTGCTGTCGGTCGAGGCGGGGAGCGACATCCCCAACGAGGAAGCCTTCCGCCGGTGGGCGGCCGCGGGCCAGCCCGGCTACCCCCTCGGCTGAACCCTCAAGCCGCCCGTGGCGGCCGCCGATGCTGGGCTCATGCCGGCCCGACCCCAAGACCAGCACGCGCCGACGGGAGTACCGCCTGCCCCCCAGCCGACGGCGGCCCCGTTCCTCACCCTCGTCGAGGAGCCCGCCTATCGCGACCGTCTGACGGAGGACTGGGTCATCGTCGGCCCGGTGCTGGTGGCCGGGCGCACTCTCGACCGGGTGGTGGTCGGGCCCAACGGGGTGTTCGCCGTCTCCCTGGACGCCGACCCTCGCCCCGCCCTGCTGGCCGAAGACGGCCTATACCGGGGGAGCATGCGGACTACCCATCAGGTGAAGCAGGCCCTCGCCGCCGCCTTCGACCTGCGCCGGGTGCTGGCGGAGGCGGGGATCGACGTGTTCCCCTATCCCGTGCTGGTAGCCCGGGGGGCCGACGGCATGCTGGGCCGCCTGCGCGTCGTCCCCCCCGGATGCCTGGCTTCGGCAGTGTGGTCGCATCCCGGCCGCCCCCTGCGCCGTTCGGAGCGAGCGCGGGTGCTGGCCGCGGTGCAGCATCCGGCGACCGCGTAGCGGCCGGCGCTCGAATCCTCGTCTTCAGATCCCGGCCACCACCAGCGCCGCCTTGAGATCGGCGGCGATCATCTCTCGTTTGGAGCGCTCGATCAGGTAGCTGCGGCCGGTCTGCAAGTAGCTGGGGAACACCCGCCGGCCCTCGAACCGGTACTCCCCGCGGCGTACCTTGTAGGTGGGTCCCGCCGGGATGAGGCGCTTACCGGTGCGCCGCCGCGCGATGGCGTTCAGGGCGCCGATGGCCACATCTCCCATCAGCATGATCACTCGAGCCTGGGGGAACAGGGCGATCTCGGCTTCCAGGAGCCGGGAGCAAGCCTCCACCGTCGGCCGCCCCACCCCGTAGCCCAACTTGGCGCACTTCACCGCGGTGGTCAAGTAGATACCGCGAGCGGCCAGGTCCTGCTGGGAAGCCGTCTCGACCCCGGCGGCCCGGAACGCATCCAGGGTGGTCTCCAGGTGGAAGGGCATCCCCGGGGCATACAGGCCGTCGCCCATCTCGGCCGCCGGGGCCTCGGCGACCATGATCAGCCGCACCGTCGCCGGGTCCATTGCCACATGGGGGACTTCATGTCGGCCGTGGTCCACATCCGAACAGGGGAAGTCGAGACAGGCCACGTGGTCCGCAACGCGCAGGTTGCTCCCTTCGACGCCGACGCGAGCTTAGGGAGCGCCCGGCCGGGCGCGCAGAACACAGACCAGTGAACACCCCGCCCTCAGCTGCCGATACAGACCGCAGCCTATGACCACGACCGCCCCGCACCGGGGCCCGTCGCCGCTGCCTCCGGTGGCCGAAGCGACGCGCGGCGCCACCATCGGCCTCAGTGCCGGCGCCGCCGGACTCGCCGCGGCCTACGCCGCCCTGCCGGCACAGCGAACCTGGCTGTCTTCCGACCACGGCCTGGTCGATCTGGCTACAGCCGTACTGCTGTTGATCACCCTGGTGGTGGGATGGTGGGGTCTCCGCCGTACCCCAACCCCCGACCGGTGGTGCCGGCTCCTCCCTCTGGTCGCCTTGATGGGACTGCTGGACGAGATGCAGTTCGGCTCCGGCCTCCTGGGCTTCGGCCTGCCCGAGGTCGGGCCGGTCACCATCGACGGCCTCTCTTCGCTGCTCGCCGCCGGCGAGCACCTGGCCTCCACCTATCTGGGGCTGGGCCCCCTGGACCTGGCGGCCGGAGCGGGCCTGCTGGTGGCGCTGGCCGCCTTCCTGCTCGCCCGCAACCGGAGAGCGGCACGCGCCGCCGCCTGGCTGGTCGACCACCCTCCGGCCTTCCACTTGCTCGGCTCTGCCGGGCTGGTGAGCGCCGCCTTGGCTCTCGAACTTCTCGGCGTCGGCGAGGAAGCGCGGTTCGTCGAGGAGTGGCTCGAGTTCACCGCCGCCGCGGTGCTGCTGCGCGGGGCGCTACTCATCCCCGGTCGCGAGCCGCAGGCATTGGGCTGGCGGCAGCGGCTGCGCCCGTGGCTGGAGACAGACGCCCCGGCACGGAGCACTCCGGCGCCGCCGGGACGCCGGTACGTTCCCTAACCGGCGCCTCTCCGCTTGACCCCGCCGTACTTCATGCGGGTGTCCTCGATGCGGGCCACCGGCCGGTCTTGCCCGTCCCCCTGGAACCCACAGTCCACCACCTCGCCCAGGAACAGGGTGTGCGTGCCGCAGCCCACCGCTTTCCATAGCCGGCAGTCGATATAGGCGATGGCCTCCTCGAAGATCGGGGCCCCGGTCACCCCGAGCCGCACCGGCCGGCCGTTCAGGGTGGTGCCTTCCCGCCGTGCCGGCTTGGAGAAGCTCACGAAGGGGCGGGTGTCGTCGCGAGACCACAGGTTCACGCTGAAACGCTGCCCCTCCTCGATGAGGCGATGGGTCAGCGCGGCGCGGTCCACGGCGGCGGCCACCAGCACCGGCTCCATGGCAACCTGCGTGACCCAGGAGGCGGTCATGCCGTTCCACTCCTCCCCGGCGGAGGCCCCGATGAGGCACAGCACGTTCGGGATCCTCCAGAGGACCTTGTTCACGATCTCTATCGGCACGCCGGCCACCATGCGGGTCCCTCCTCCCGCCGAGCGTACTGCGCCTCCGCCGGATAGTCTCTGCTCCGATGCGCATGCTCATCGCCACCGCCGGGGTGCTCAGCCCCGACTCCGTCGCCTACTTCGCCGAGCGCCTGGTCGGCCGGGAAGGGTCGGTGCGAGTCATCACCGTGATCGAGGTCCCGCGTTCTTTCCTCGATGAGATCCGCGGTGATGCCTGGCACCCGCTGAGCGAGGACAGCCCGCCATGGAGCTCCGAGGAGGACGCCCTCATCGCCCGCTACGTGGAGGAGCGGGGCCATCGCCTGACCGATCCCCTGCTCGCCGCCTTGCGGGCGCGCGGCATCGAGGCGACCGTCACCTATCTCGAGGGGGAAGACCCGGCCGACACCATCCTGGCCGCCGCCGAGGAAATGCGAGCCGACGTCGTCGTCCTCGGCGCCACCAAGCACCTCTTTGCCGAGTGGGAGAGCGTCTCCGCCCGAGTGCTGCGAGATACCCGGCGGCCGGTGCTGGTGATCCCCGCCTCCCCCCGCCCCATAGACGAGCTGACCGAGTGAGTCTCGACGCCCGCCGTACTCCGGAGGAGCGCTTCGCCGGGCTGCCCGACTTCCCCTTCGCACCGCACTATCTGGAGTGGGAGGGGCTGCGCCTGCACTACCTCGACGAGGGCTGCGGGGCGCCGGTGGTGCTCTTCCACGGCGAGCCCACCTGGTGCTTCCTGTACCGCCGCGTGGCGGGCGCCCTGGTAGCCGCCGGCTATCGGGTGATCGCCCCGGACTACCCGGGATTCGGCCGCTCCGACAAGCCGGTGGACCCCGCCTTCTACACCTACGACCGCCACACCGCCGCCGCGGCCGCCATCGTGGAGCACCTGGGCCTCGAAGGGGCGACGGCGGTGGTGCAGGACTGGGGTGGGCCCATAGGGTTGCGTCTAGCCGTGGAACGGGCCGGGTGGTTCACCCGCTTGGCGGTGCTCAACACCTCCCTCTTCACCGGGCCCCCGGCGGAAGGCTTCCTGCGCTGGCGGGCCTTCGCCTCCCGCCGGGAAGACCTCCCGGTAGGAGAGGTGATGCGCCGTTCCATGGTCACTCCCTGGGACGAGGCGGTCGTCGCCGCCTACGAGGCGCCCTTCCCCGACGCCTCCTACAAGGCCGGGGTACAGCGCTTTCCCCAGATCGTGCCCCTCTCGCCGACCGACCCCGGGGCGAGCGAGATGCGCCGGGTCGAATCGGCCCTCGCCGCCTGGACCGGACCCGCCCTGGTGTTGTTCTCCACAGCCGACCCGATCTTCCCAGTGGAGGTCGGCCGCCGCTGGGCGGCCGCCATCCCCGGGGCAGGGCCGCTCGAAACCATCGAGGGCGCCGGCCACTTCCTGCAAGAGGACCGGGGTGACGAAGTCGGCTCCCGCCTGGTTGCCTTCCTGCGGCGGACCGATTGAGGCCTCAGACCCCCAGCCAGGCGGCGAGAGCAGCGTAGGCCACTGCCGTGAACTCCTGAGGCCGGTGGCCCAGCAAGGTGATCACTTCCTCGCGCGGGTACCAGCGAGGCTCGGCCGTCTCCCCCGGAAGCGCCCGGGGCTCCCCGGCGGCCACACAGGCAAAGGTCACCAATAGGGCCGGGTAAGCCCCTTCGGCTCCGACCACGACGGCGGCCGGCTCCATCGCCCACACCGGCCAGTGGGGATGAACCTCCAGGCGCCGCCCGGCCCCGGCCATGGAGCGCACCTCGAGGCCGGTTTCCTCCGCTACCTCGCGCCGCAGCGCCTGTTCCGGCGTCTCCCCGGCCCGCCAGCGCCCGGTGGGAATTTCGAGCAAGCCCCGGACCACCTCGGGCTTGTCGCGGCGCTGCAGCAAGATGGCCGACCCCTCGGCGTCGGCCAGGACGATGGCGGCGATGTTGGGGACCACCAGTGCCTCCTCCTTCATGGAGGCCACCGGCGCCTGCACCCACTCCCGACCCGACCAGATCCTGACCCGGCCTGCGTTCACCCTCGCCTCCTCACCCCACAAGGCCCCGGCCCTGCCCCGGGGACCCCGGAGACAAGCTAGCCGCAGCGCGGTCCGAAGGCGTAGAGTCGGGTCATGACCGAGTTCACCGTGCGCCTCGCCAATCGCCCGGGAATGCTGGCCATGCTGGCCGAGCGTATCGCCTCGGCCGGGATCAACCTGGAAGCGCTCGCCGCCTACGGAATCGGTGAGGAGGCCCAGGTCCGCCTGATGGTGGATGACGCCGCCACGGCGCGCTCGGTGCTACGCCGCGCCGGCCTCGCCTTCGACGAACGGGAGATCCTGGTCACCACCCTGCCGCACTCGCAGGGAGCGGTGGCGACCATGGCGCGCGCCCTGGCCGATGCCGGGGTGAACATCGACGCCATCTACCTGCTGCGCTGCTCGGCGGAGGGCATGGAGTTCGCCGTGGCAGTCGATGACCCCGATGCCGCCCGCCCCCGTCTGGCGATCCGGTGACGTTGCCGGCCCGCCGCGGGCTAAGGCCGCTGCGCCGCCATCCGGGCCGCCTGCCGTTCCAGGGTGTCGTCCAAAGGGGCCAACTCGAAGCCGGCACCGTGGCGCCGCCGCAGCGCCCGCGACAGCACTTCATCGGCAAAGGCCGGGTTCTTGGGCAGCAGTGAACCGTGCAGGTAAGTGCCGAAGCAGTTGCCGATGACCGCCCCCTCGTCGCGCCGGGTCTCGTTGTTGCCGTAGCCCTTCTTCACCCGGCCCAGCGGCTTCTGGCCGGGGTCCAGCCGGGTGCGCCCCGAGTGGTTCTCGAAACCGACCAGATCCCCCCATGGGGTGCCCACCACCACGTTGCCGATCATCCGCTTGCGCCCCCCCACGGTGTCCATGGCGAAGACTCCGATGCCGGGGATCTCCTCGCCGGCCTGGGTCAGGAAGCGGCGCCCGAACAGTTGGTAGGTGCCGCAGATGGTGAGGAACACGGTGCCTGCCGCCACCGCCTCGTGCACCGCGTCGCGTCGCCGCTGCAGATCGGCGGCCACCTCCAGTTGGGAGCGGTCCTGTCCCCCGCCGCCGAAGACGATGTCGGCACCGGAGAAGTCGTACTCCTCCCCTACCGACACGGGCTCGACGCGAGCCGCCAGGCCCCGCCACTGCAGGCGCCGCTGCAACGCGATGACGTTTCCCGTGTCGCCGTAGATGTTCATCTCGTAGGGGTAGAGGTGGGCAACGACCAGGTCGCTCACGACCACACCTCCCGCTTGGCGGTACCCGGGCGCAAGAGGTCGAGGAAGCGCAGCATGGCGGTGTAGGTGGGGACCAGATAGCCGGTCCCCCCCTCCGGCACGCCGGCGAGGAAGCGCTCCAGGGCGGCGGGGAAGCCGGTCTCGCTCCACGCCTGCAGCCCGGCGTACTTCAGGCGCAGGGCCATGTCGTAGGCGCGAATGCCGGCGGTACCGAAGCGGTGCCCGCTGCCGGCGAGGTCCTCTACCCGGGCGTCCCACAGCCAGGACACGTCGCGGCCGTCGGCATCGAGATCGTTGATGGCCATCAGCACCTCCGCCCCGGGGGACAGGGCGGTAAGGAGGCGGATGGCTTGGTTGAACCCGGCCGGGTTCTTCACCAGCAGCAGCTTGACCCTCCGGCCGCGGTACTCCACCACCTGGCCCCGACCGAAGGCCGGCGGGGTGCTCTCCAGAGCCCCTGCCGCTCGGCCGAGCGGCACCCCAAACTCGGCAGCGGCCAGCGCCGCCGCGGCGGCGTTGTACCCGTTGTACACCCCGGGCACTTGCAGCCGCACAACCGCCCGCTCCCCGGAAGCCGAGGCCAACTCCACCAACTGGCCGTCCCCCTCCGCCTCGGCCCTCTCCAGGCTCAAGTCCAGCAAGGCCGGCGCGGCCGCCTCGGTGCGGGTCCCGTAGAGCGACGAGTCGGGCGGCATCGCCCGGCGAATCGGGGCCGCGGCTCCGAAGAATCGCGCTGCGGCCGCCCCGGCAGCCATCTCGACGACCAGCGGATCGTCGGCGTTGAGCACCGCGATCGCGGCGTGGCGGACGGCGGCGGCAGCATGAGAGGCGGTGGTGGCCAGTTCGCCGAAACGGTCCAGCTGGTCCCGAGCCATGTTGGTCACCACCAGCACCTGCGGCCGCAGACGCGGCGCCAGCGGGCGGACCGCGGCCTCGTCGACCTCGAACACGGCGACGTCGGCTTCCAACCGCCCCCGCCACGAAGCCACCTCGAGGAGCCGGCTGGCGATGCCCCGAGCCAGGTTCGAGCCGGTGGGGTTGGTGATCACCGTGAGGCCCTCACCCTCGAGCATGGCCACCAGCATCTTGGTGGTGGTGGTCTTGCCGTTGGTCCCGGTCACCACCACCACACCCCGCCGCACTGCGGCCACCAGGCGTTCGATGAGGCGCGGGTCCACCTTCTCGGCCACCAGGCCGGGAAGCGCCGAGCCGCCCCGTCCCAGCAGGCGGCTCAGCCGCCCGGTGAGGCGTCCCAGAGCACACGCCGCCATCAGCCGAAGCACGCCGGGACTCTACCCGCGAGGGTGCCTTGCGCCGGCCGGCCTCGCTCCCGCCGGTCGCCTAGTTTGGGCACCGACCGCGGCGCGGCCGCGGCAACCGCAGAGGAGGCCATGGTCGACGAGGAGGCACCGGGGCTCTGGCGGCGCACCCCGCGCCCCTGGCACGGGATGACGCCGGCGGTTTGGTGGCGCCTGCTCGCCCGCCACCGCTTCCGCATCTCTCCCGGCCGCTGGCCGCTGGCCCTAACCGTGACCCTGGTGACGGCCGCCAACGCGGTCCCCGCCTTGCTGCAGCGAGCCCGGCGCGGAGAGCAGATCGCCCGCACCGAGATCGACCCCCCGCCGCTGTTCATCATCGGCCACTGGCGCAGCGGCACCACCCTGTTGCACGAGTTGCTCTCTCTCGATCCTCAGTTCCGCTGTCCCACCACCTACCAGTGCATGGCCCCCGGCCACTTCCTCCTCACCGAGCGGGCTCTGGCGCGGCGCCTCGGCTTCCTCCTCCCCGAGCACCGACCCCTGGACGACATGCGCCTGGGCTGGGAGCTGCCGCAGGAGGACGAGTTCGCCCTCGCCAACCTGGGCGCCCTCAGCCCCTACCACGCCTGGGCCTTCCCCCGCAGCAGCGGAGACTGGGAGGCGACCCTCGACCCGCGTTCGTTCCCTCCCGCCGAGCGGGAGCATTGGCAGCAGGCCCTGCTTGCCTTCCTGCAGGCGGTGACCCTCGCCGGGCCGGGCCGCCTCGCCCTCAAGTCCCCGCCCCACACCGCCCGCCTGGGTCTCCTGGCCGAGATGTTCCCCCGAGCCTGCTTCGTCCACACCGTCCGCCACCCCCTCGCCATGGTGCCTTCTTACCTCACCGCCTGGCGGCGCATGGCGGCCGCGGTGGGCCTCCAAACCGGGGAGCGGCCCGACCTCGACGGCGCTCTCCTGCGCCTGGGCGCCGGCCTGTACCGGGGCTTCGCTGCCGACCGCCGGAGTCTCGACCCCGCCCGAATGGTCGAGATCCGCTACGAGGACCTGGCCGCCGACCCTGCCGCCCAACTGGCCCGCATCTACCACCACTTCGGTTTCCCCAACACCCCCGACCTTGCCGGACTGGTCGCGGCCTACCGGGCCCGGGTGGGCCCCTATCGGCCGGCCCGCCACCGCCCCTCCCCGGCGCTGTGCGCCGCCATAACCCCCTTGTGGGCTGAATACGCGGCGCGCTACGACTACGCCCTCGGCGTGCCTCCTGCCTAACGCCCGGCGCGCCGGGAGGGCCCCAACGGGCCCTCCCGCCATCAGCGCCGGGGGAGCATCAGGCGCCGAGTTGGCTCACTCCGTCTTCCATAAAGGGGCCACCGATGCCGCCGAAGCCGCGGCGGCCTTGCCGGAAGCCGGGACCGCCCCTGAGCGGCCGCTCGATTTCGCCGTTGACCAGAGCGGTGAGGCGCTCGGTGGCCCGCGCCAGCATGTCCTCCTTCTGCTCCTCGGTAATCCGGCCGTCGGCGACGAGTCCGTCGAGGTGCTCCGCGGCCAGGCCCACCAGGTGGTCGATCAAGGCCTCGGCCGTCTTGCCCTGAGCCGACGCGATGTCGGCCAGGGTCTGGCCGTCGCGCAGTGCCTCGCCGATCTCCTGCGGCGTCAGCCCGAGAAACTCGGCCGCGGCGCGCGCCGCGTCGAGGCCGCGGGCCATGGGGCCGTGAGGCCGGGGCAGCGCCTCGGCAAGGGTCTCGGCCACCGCGTTCGCCTGGCCCTGGTCGATGGTGCCGTCCTCCACCAGAGGCACCAGCCACTCGACGATCTTGTCGCGCAGCGGCGACGCGTCGGTGCTCGTCTCGTCGAATACGGAGTCCTCCTCGGACTGCGCCAGGGCAACGCCCGTCATGGTCAGCGCCGCCACCACCAGCAGCATGGCGCCGATCTTGAGGGTCTGTTTCAACACGACCTCCTAGGTTCGTTACACCCACAGCATGGGGCCGGCCTGTTCGAGAAGCGTAAGGACCGGTTCAATCTTCCGCGACGCGGAACTGGGTCTCGTAGAGCCGGGCATACAGGCCGCCGCGCCCCAGCAGCACGGGATGGCTGCCCTCCTCGACGATGCGGCCCCCGTCCAGCACCAGGATGCGGTCGGCGGCCAGGATGGTGGACAGGCGGTGGGCGATGACGAACGAGGTCCGCCCCGCCAGCACCCGTTCCAGGGCCTGACGGATGAGGGCTTCGGAATGAGCGTCGAGGTGGGCGGTGGCCTCGTCGAGGATCAGGATGCGAGGGTCTTTGAGCACCACCCGGGCGATGGCCACCCGCTGCTTCTCCCCGCCCGAGAGGCGGTAGCCGCGCTCGCCCACGACCGTCTGGTACCCCCCGGGCAGCGCGGCAATGAAGTCGTGGATGTTGGCCACCCGGCAGGCCTGCTCCAATTCGTCATCTTCTGCCCGGGGTCGCGCATAGCGCAGGTTGGCCGCCAGGGTGTCGTGGAACAGGTAGGTCTCCTGAGTCACCACCCCGATACCGCGGGCCAGGCTCTCGAGGGTCACGGTGCGCACGTCGCGCCCGTCGATGAGCACCCGCCCCGAAGTGGCTTCGTAGAGGCGGGGGATCAGCCAGGACACGGTGGTTTTGCCCGCCCCGCTGGGGCCTACCAGCGCGATCAACTCCCCGGGGGCCACGTCGAAGGACACGTCGGCCAGGGCCGGTGTGGCGCGCGACCGGGCCGGGGCGACCCGGTCTGCCGGCTCGCGGGGGATGTTCCAGGAGAACCGACGCACATGGGCCAGGCCCTCGGCCGCCGCCTGCCGGTAGTCGAAGGTCACCCGCTCGAAGGTGACCCGACCTTCGAGGGGATCGAGCGGCACCGCATCCGGAGCATCGGCGATGTCGTGGGGCAGGTCGAGCACCTCGAAGACCCGCTCGAAGGAGACCAGCGAAGTGGCCAGTTCCACGCGGGCATTGGTGAGAGCGGTGAGCGGCCCGTAGAGGCCGGCGAGGTAGGCGGAGAGAGCTACCACGGTGCCCACCGTCAGCGAGCCCCGGATGACCAAGACCGCTCCGAGCCAGAAAACCAGGGCGGTGCCCACCGCGCCCGCCACGCTCAGCGCGGTGAAGAACCACCGCCCTACCAGGGCGCGACGCACCCCCAGGTCGCGAGCGGCGGCCGCATCCCGGCGATAGCGGGCATCCTCGTCGGCGTTGCGGGCGAAGAGCTTGACCAGCAGGGCGCCGCTGAGGTTGAGGGTCTCGTTCAGCGTGTTGTTCATCCCGGCGTTGGCGTCCATCTGCTCCCGGGTCACCCGGCGCAACACCCGGCCCACCTGGCGGGACGGGAAGATGAAGAGCGGCAGGATGGCCAGCGCCGCCAGGGTGAGGCGCCACTCCAGGCGCAGCATCACCACCAGGGTCGCCCCGGCGGTGAACACATTGGAGGCCACGGTGACCATGGTCCCGGTGATGGCTTGCTGAGCCCCCACCACGTCGCTGTTGAGACGCGACATCAGCTCTCCCGGCCGGGCACCCGTGAAGAAGGCCAGCGACATGCGCTGCAGGTGGGAGAAGAGCGCCGTGCGCAGGTCGAAGATGATCCCCTCACCCGCCCGGGCCGAGGCCCAGCGCTGCGCCACGCCGATCAGGCCGTTGACCAGAGGCACCGCCACCATGCCCAGCCCCAGCAGCGTCACCCGGCCCAGCGCACTCTCGGGGATGGCTCGGTCTATCAGGTCGCGCATCAGCAGGGGCGGAGCCAGGCCCACCAGCGTGCTGGCGACAATGGTGGCCAGCACCAGCCACAGCAGCCGGCTATAGGGCCGGGCGTATGCCAGGACCCGGCGCGCCAGGCGCCGATCCATCGCCGGCCGGTCCTGCTCCTCGTCGTACTCGAGGTAGGACCGCCATCCGGCCCCGCGTCCGCCACCGGGCTGCATCACCGCCTCCTGGTCGCCCTCAGGCTATCCACCGGCCGGGCCCGGCCCGACGTCGCCGTCAACCCCCGGACCGGGAGGGCAGAGCGGAGAGCAGTTGCAGCGAGGTCAAGGCCTCGGCCATGGCGAAGCACGATTCCTCGCTGATGCCTCGCCGGCAGAACAGCTGGTACACGTAGTCGCCCGCTGCCCAGGCCAGCTCCCGCCCGTCGTTCGTCTGGAAAGTAGAGATGCCCTCCGAAGCCTCGCCGCCCAGAGCGGAGCGCAGCCCCACCCGCAGGACGACCAGTTGTCCCTCGACCCGCGGCACGGTATAGGGCTCGGCGGTCCACAGCCCGAACGCCGCCGCCGTGCCTACGTCCAGGGTGCCGGTCTGCAGGTCGTAAACCAATTGGCTGGAGATGTGGGAGACCTTCTCCGGTATCAGGCGGGGGAATTCGATGCCCGGCAGGGCGGCGGCGATCTCGGCCCGCCCTGCCTGGATGTAGGGATCCACCCCGTCGCCGCGCTGCCACACCCGCCGCACCACCATGTCCGACGTCTCCCCCGAGATCACCGGGTACTGGTCGTTCACCCAGGTCACGTCCGAGGAGAGCCCGACCAGCGGCATGCCCCCTCCGGGCTGGGGCAGCGTGGTGGTGGTGGTGCTGGTGGTGGAGCCGCCGTGGATCACGTCGCGCGACAGGTCGCCCACGCCCTCGAGGATGTCGCCGCAGCCGGCCGCCGCCAGGGCGGCCAGCGTGGTGATGATGAGGAGGCGACGCCGGTGCATAGTGCGGGCAGAAGGCAAGGGGCCCGGGTTGATTATGGTCCCCCTCCCGGGAAAGCCGGGGAGGGGACGGCGCAGGAGCCGCCGCCCGGTAGCCTGCCGCCGGCATGCCCCGGCGAACCTTGCTGCTCTACCGGGAGGGCTTCCCCTCCCGACCCCGGTTCGACACGGCGGTTTCCCGCGCCCTGCTCGAGGCGGCGGCGAGCGGCCGCGCCCCCGAGTCGTTCCGCCTGTTCGTGCCGGGGCGGGTACTGGCGTTCGGGACGCGCGACGTCACCCATCCCGGCTATGCACGGGCCGCCGCCGCCGCCCGGGCCCAGGGCTTCCCCCCGCTCGAGCGCCTTGCCGGGGGGCGGGCCGCCGTCTTCCACGAGGAGACGCTGGCCTTCGCCTGGGCGGTGCCCGACCCCGAGCCGCGACACACCATCCACGACCGGTACCGGGCACTGGCCGCTCTCGTCGTCGAGGCGCTGCACACCCTGGGAGTGGATGCCCGAGTCGGCGAGGTACCCGGGGAGTACTGCCCCGGGGAGTACAGCGTCAACTACGGGGGCCGGCGCAAGCTCATGGGAGTGGGCCAGCGCCTGGTAGCCGGGGCGGCCCACGTGGGCGGCGTGGTGGTGGCGGGCCGACCCGATCTGGTCAACCGGGCCCTGGCCCCCGTCTACACCTCCCTCGGCTTCGAGTGGGACCCGGGGGTCACGGGGAGCGTGGCCGACACCGTACCCGCCGATCTCCCTGCGGTGACCGAGTCGCTGGTAGCG
This sequence comes from Acidimicrobiia bacterium, assembly GCA_016932695.1. Classification (GTDB taxonomy): domain Bacteria; phylum Actinomycetota; class Acidimicrobiia; order Spongiisociales; family UBA11373; genus VGBK01. The sequence continues at coordinate 51,880 of JAFGCH010000143.1, forward strand.
GCCCTCCGGTCGCGTCACGAGGTAGTCGAGGCCTTGTTGCCTCCGGAGATCCTGCAGCGAGCCGAGGCCCTGGCCGCCCCCGCCCGGCCACCCCGATAGCCTGGGGCCATGCGGATCCTGGTAGTGAACGGCCCCAACCTGAACCTTCTGGGGGAGCGCCGCCCCGAGATCTACGGCACCGCCACCCTCGCCGAACTGGAGCAGAGCTGTCGGCAGTGGGGTGCCGCCCTGGGCCTTGAAGTCGAGACCTTCCAGTCCAACCACGAAGGGGCGATCATCGACCGCCTGCACGATGCCCGAGGTCGTTGCGACGCGGTGGTGCTCAACCCCGGCGCCCTGGCCCACTACTCCTACGCTCTGCACGACGCAGTGGAGGCCATCGCGTTGCCGGTCGTGGAGGTCCACCTGTCCGACATAACAGCTCGCGAGGAGTGGCGCGCCCGGTCGGTGGTCTCCCCGGCGTGTGCCGCCACCATCACCGGCCGCGGGGCCGACGGCTACCGCGAGGCCCTCGCTCTGCTGGCGCGCCGGGATCAGGCCTCGGCTAGGTAGGCCGCTACCCGTTCCAAGCCCGCGGTCAGGTCGGCGTCCGCCAGGGCAAAGGAGAAACGCAGGTAGCCGGAGGCCCCGAACGCCTCTCCCGGGACGACGGCGACCTTGGCGCGGTCCAGGAGGAGGGCGGCGAGCTGGGTGTCGTCGGCCGCCAGGTCGCCGTGGCCCAGAGGACGCCAGAGGAGGCCCGACACCTTGGGGAAGGCGTAGAACGCCCCCTGGGGCTCGGCGACCTCCACCCCGGGCACGGAAGACAGCAGGCGGTACATCTCCCGCCGGCGACGGTCGAAGGCGGCGCGCATCTCCTCCACCGGGGCGGTGGGGCCTTCGAGGGCGGCCAGCGTCGCCGCCTGGGAGACGTTGGCCACGTTGGACGCCGCGTGGGACTGGAAGCGGATTGCCGCCTGGGTCACCGCGGGCGGAGCGATCATCCACCCCACCCGCCAGCCCGTCATGGCGTAAGTCTTCGACGGCCCGTTCACCACCACGCAGCGTTCCGCCGCCTCGGGAGCAGCCACCGGGATCGAACTGAACCGGGCCTGCCCGTAGACCAAGTGCTCGTAGATCTCGTCGGTCAGCACCCAGATGCCGTGGCGCGCCGCCCACCTGCCGATGGCGGCCACCTCATCGGGCGGGTACACCGCTCCGGTGGGGTTGGAGGGAGACACGAATACGAGCATCTTGGTGCGCGCGGTGCGGGCTGCCTCCAGTTGCTCCACCGTCACCCGGAAGCCGGCCGCCACGGTGGTGGGGAGGGCCCGGGTGACACCTCCGGCCAGCGCCACCGCCTCCGGGTAGGTCACCCAATAGGGAGCGGGGAGAAGCACTTCGTCGCCCGGGTCCAGCAGAGCCTGGCAGGCGGTGAACACCGCCCCTTTGGCCCCATTGGTGATGAGCACCTGGCCCGGATCCACCGCGTACCCGGAGTCGCGCCTGGTCTTCTCGGCCACCGCCCGCCGCAGCTCGGGAAGGCCGGCCGTGGGGGTGTAGCGGTGATGCCGGTACTCCCGGGCGGCGGCGGCGGCGGCCTCCACCACATGCGCCGGCGTGGGAAAGTCGGGCTCCCCCACCCCGAAGTCCACGACCTTCTCCCCCCGGGCACTGAGCTCTTTGGCCCGGGCGGTGATGGCCAGAGTGGCCGATTCGACGATGGCCTCCAGCCGCTGCGAGACCCCGCTGCCCATGACTGCCTCTCTGCTGCTCGCGGAACGGATAGGTTAGGGGCCATGCCGCGCCCTGGGCCGACGATCGGGAGGTTCGCATGACCCCGGCCTACGTGTTCGCCGCCCTTACCATCCCCCTGGTCGGCCTGTTGCTCCTCGCCGAGCGGCGGGATGCCCCGTGGCGGGTCTGGGCCAAGGCCGCTGCTTCCTCCAGCTTCATCGCCACCGCGGTGGCCGCCGGGGCCGCCGGCACCGCCTACGGCGGCTGGGTGCTGGCCGCCCTCTGCCTGGGGTGGGCGGGCGACATCGCCCTGGTGTCGGCCCAGCGCCGCTGGTTCCTGCTGGGCCTGGCAGCGTTCCTCTTTTCCCACCTCGCCTACATCGGGGCCTTCGCCACCGTGCAGCCCGACGCCGTGGTGGCGGTGCTGGTGGCGGCGGGCCTGCTGGTGCCCGCCGGCCTGGTGGCTCGCTGGCTGTGGCCGCACCTCGGCGGCGACATGCGGGTCCCGGTGGCGGCCTACATCGCGGTGATCACGGCCATGGTGGCCGCTGCCTCGGGGGCCGCCGGCGGGCCGGGGCCGTCGTTGCCGCCGGCGCTCTCCCTCGCCGGCTGGAAAGCCACCGTCGTGGTGGCGGCCGTGGCCTTCTACCTGTCCGACGTCTCGGTGGCCCGGGACCGCTTCGTCGCCCCCGGGTTCGGCAACCGCATCTGGGGCCTGCCGCTGTACTACGCGGCCCAACTGCTCTTCGCCCTGTCGGTGGGAATGCGGTGAAGGAACTGATCCTCCTCCGCCACGCCAAGTCCGATTGGGCGGCGCCGTTCACCGACGATGCCGACCGTCCGCTCAACCCCCGCGGCCGGGAAGCGGCCGAGGTCATGGGCCGGGTGCTCACCCTGGCGGGGCGGGCCCCCGACCTGGTGCTCAGCTCACCGGCGAAGCGAGCCCGCGACACCGCCGACCTCGCCGCCGCGGCCGGCGGCTGGGCGGCGCCCATCGTCGTCGATCCCCATCTCTCCCCGGGGTCGCCCGCTGCCGTCATCGCCGCGGTGCGCGCCCGAGCCGGGTCGGCCGGGCGGCTCCTGGTAGTGGGCCACGAGCCCGCCTGGTCGCAGGCCGTCGCCGTGCTCCTCGGCGGCGGCCGGGTGCGCATGGCCACGGGAGCGGCCGCCTGCCTGGGGGTGGAGGCCTGGGAGACCCTCGCCCCCGGGGCCTGCACCCTCTTGTGGATGCTGAGCCCGCGCCTGTTCACCGACGGGCGGTTCCCTCTGTCATGAGCTTCCCCGCCCCCCCGCCCGCGGACCGGCCCCGGCACTCGCTGCGTGCCTCCCTGGCCTACCTCATCGCCGCCCGGCTGGTCTTGAACACGGCCCACCGCTTCGCCTATCCCTTCCTACCCGCGATCAGTCGCGGGCTCGGAGTCACCCTCGAACAGGGCGGCTTGCTGATGTCGGCCCGGGCGCTCGCCGGGCTGGCCACTCCGCTGGCGGTGGCCACCGCCGGGCGGGGGGAGCGCCGGCGCCGCACCCTGGCGCTGGGCCTGGCGCTGTTCGTGCTGGGAGCGGCGGTCACCGCCGCCTCGGGCGTGTATGCCGGAGCCATCACCGGCTTTGCCCTGTTCGGCCTGGCCAAGCCCCTCTTCGACATCTCGGGACAGGCCTACATCGCCGACCGCACGCCCTACCGTCGCCGGGGGCGCTACCTCGCCCTCTTCGAGACCACCTGGGCCCTGGCCCTGCTGGGCGGGGCCCCGGCGGCGGGGTGGCTGATCTCCCACCTCGGCTGGCGGGCCCCGTTCTGGGCGGTAGCCGGCCTGGCCCTGGCCGCCCTGGCGGCCCTCCCCTGGGCCCTGGACCCCGACGGCGGAAGGTCGCGAGGAACAACGGTCCCCCGCCTCCGCCTCACCCGGCCGGCCGCGCTGATCCTGGCGGCAGTCCTCGCTCTGATGTTCTCGGCCGAGGTCTCCTTCGTGGTGTTCGGCGCCTGGCTGGAGGATCGCTTCGGGCTCTCCCTGGTGGCTCTCGGCGGGGCGGCTACCGCCATAGCGGTGGCCGAGCTGGCCGGGGAAGGGGCCTCGTTCGCCCTCACCGATCGCCTGGGCCCCCGCCGCAGCGTGTCGTTGGGGCTCATCGTCTGTGTCGTCGCCTTCGCCGCGCTCGGCCCGGCGTTGGGGAGCCTGGGCGGAGGCCTCGCCGTCATGGTGCTCGCCTTCTTCGGGTTCGAATTCGCCATCGTGTCCGCCCTGCCCCTGGCCACCGAGGTGGCCCCCGAGGCCCGGACCCGCTTCCTGGCATTGCTGGTCGTGGCGCTCTCCGTCTCGCGCGCCCTGGCGGGAGTGGTAGGCCCGGCGCTCTTCTCGTGGGGGGGATTCGCCGCCAACTCCACCGCGTCGGCGCTGTCCGGTGCCCTGGCGATGGCTCTGGTGCTGGGCGTTCGGGAACAACCGGTGAGCCCGGCGCCACCGGGCAGCGTGCCGCTGTGAGCCCGGGCCCGCCGGCTACAGGCGGGCGATCCGCTCGATCAGCAGATCGAAGAAAGCCTCCGAGTCGAGGCGCCGGATCACGGTGCAGTTGGGCTGCAGGCCGGTGACCCCCCACCAGTCGACCACCGTCATGCCCATGGTGAGCTCGCTGGAGGCCTCGATGCGCACGTTGCAGCGCCGGCCGCTGAAGATCTCGGGGTGGAACAGGTAGGCGATCACGCACGGGTCGTGCAGCGGCCCACCCTCCAGGCCGTACTTCTCGACGTCGTAGCGTTCGAAGAACTCCAGCCATCCCGCCACCGCATCGCCCACCCGGGTGCCCAGCGCCCGCAGGCGCTCCAAGTGCCGCGGCTTGATGAGCGCCTGATGGGTCACGTCCAGGGGGAGCATGGTCAGCGGCACCCCGCTGGTGAAGACGATGTCGGCAGCCTGGGGGTCCACGTAGATGTTGAACTCCGCCGCCGGGGTGGCGTTTCCCCCTTCGAAGAAGCCCCCGCCCATCAGCACGATCTCCCGGATGCGGGGGACGATCTCCGGGGCGCGCTGCAGGGCCAGGGCAATGTTGGTCAGCGGCCCCAGCGGGCAGAGGGTGATGGTCCCCGGCGCCTCCTCTCGAAGCGCCCGCACCAGGAAGTCGGCGGCGTGCTCCGCCTGCAGCGGCATCTGCGGCTCGGGAAGGTCGGCGCCGTCGAGGCCGGTGCGCCCGTGCACGTACTCGGCGGTAACCAACGGGCGCACCAGCGGCCGCTCGGCGCCGGCGCACACTGCCACGTCGGCTCTACCGGCGAGCTCGCACACGACCCGGGCGTTGCGTGAGGTCAGGGGCAGGGGCACGTTCCCCGCCACGGTGGTGATGCCCCGTACCTCCAGCTCGGGCGAAGCCAGCGCCAGCAGCAGGGCCACGGCGTCATCCTGGCCGGGATCGGTGTCGATGATGATGGGGCGCCCGCTCACCTCAGCCCCCCAGGGCTTCGACCTCGGCCCGAGTGGGCAGCGAAGCCTGGGCCCCCCGCCGGGTCACCGCCGCCGCCCCGCACCGCACCGCCCAACGGGCGGCGGCCACCAGGTCGGCCCCGCCGACCAGGGCGTCGGCCAGACCGGCACAAAAGGCGTCCCCGGCGCCGGTTGGATCCACCGCGGTGACCCGCGGGGCGGGCACGTGGGTGGCCCCCTCGCCGGTCACCACCAACGCCCCATCGGCGCCCAGGGTCACCACCACCCCCTTCGGCCCTTCCAGCGAGCGCGCCAGGGTCGCCGCCTCTACGATCCCGGTGGGAGGGGCCGCCCCGGCCAGCAGGGCCAGTTCGGTGCGGTTGGGCACCAGCACGTCGACTCGCGATAGGAGAGCGGCAGGAAGGGGATGGGCCGGAGCGGGGTTGAGCACCACCGTGCCCTCGGCCAGGGCGGCGGCCGCCTCGACCGTCTCGAGAGGGATCTCCAACTGCAACAGCACTACCTGCGCCCCGGCGATCACCGCGGCGTCGAGGTCGCCGGGAGCCAGGGCCCCGTTGGCCGCCGGGATCACCACGATGGCGTTCTCGGCGGAATCGTCCACCATGATCAACGCCAGGCCGGTGGCCAGCGACGCGCTGCGCCGCACGGTCGCCGTGCCCACCCCGGCGGCATCGAGGGCCGCCAGCAGGCGGTTGCCGGCCTCGTCTCGGCCCACCATGCCCACCATCTCCACGGTACGTCCCAGCCGAGCGGCGGCCACCGCCTGGTTGGCCCCCTTGCCCCCGGTATCGTGGGCGTGCCCCCGGCCCATCACGGTCTCCCCGGGCAGCGGCAGACGGGGCACCCGCACGGTGGCATCCAGGTTGAGGCTTCCGACTACGGTGATCTCGGGCATAGGGACACGATAGGAGTCGCCGGGTCGGGCCGCGCCGCGTCGGGCCGCCCGTAGACTCCGCCTCCGTGTCCAACGAACTCCTTGCCGCTCGGGTCGGCGCGCTCGAGGCCATGTTCACCCGGGCCAACTTCCTGGCTCATCTCGGGGCGACCATCCGCTTCGACGACCAGTACCGCTCGATCGTCACCCTGCCTCACAAACCGGAACTGGAGCACGCCATGCGGGGCGTCCACGGCGGCGTGCTGGCCACCCTGATCGACGCCGCCGCCTGGTGTGCCGCCGCCGTGCACTACCCCTCGTGGATCGCCACGGTTGAGTTCGATGTCCGGCTGCTGGAACCGGTCGTCGGCGAGGACCTGGTAGCCGTGGGCCGCCTGGTGCGAGCCGGCAAGCGCATCGCCGTAGCCGAGACCGAGGTCCGCACCGCGGCCGGCCGACTGGTAGCCGTCGGCGGCGCCACCCTCTCCACCACCCGCATGCCGTTCGACTGAGGCCCCCCCCGCCTTCGGTCTCCGGGCGTATGGTGGGGCCGTACGCCGCCAGCCTCAGCCCGAAGGCTGCTTGAGCCGCAGGGGAGGTGCACCGTGATCACCAGCGAGGCGCTGTCGGACTCGGCCCATCCCGCCGTCCGCCGACGGGCCGAGGAACTGACCGCAGCAGAGCAGACGGCGCTGGGCAAGGCCCGGGCGATCTTCGCCTACGTCCGGGACGGCATCCGGTTCGGGTTCCCGCCCGAGTGGGACCGGGTCAAGGCATCGGAGACGCTGGAGCACGGCCGGGGGTACTGCAACACCAAAGCCACGGTGTTCCACGCCCTCTGCCGTGCCGCCGGAGTATCGAGTCGTGTCCACACGGGGCTGATCGACCTGCGGATCATGAAGGGGATCTTCCCCTCGGTTTTCTTCCCGTTCCTGCCGCCGGCGGGCGGGCACTCCTGGATGGAGATCGAGATCGACGGCGAGTGGCGCCCCATCGACTCCTACATCAACGATCGGCCCTTCTACGAAGGGGCCGTGGAGCGCCTACGGACCGCGGGCGGCGCCACCGGGTTCTCGGTATCGCGGGCGGGAGGGCCGAGCAGTTGCGAGTTCAACTTCGGAGAGATCGGATTCGTTCACATGGGAGCAGTGGTCGAAGACCACGGCGTCTGGGAGGACTTCGCCCAGTACATGGCCTGCCCCCGCTACATCTCGCTCCGGAGCTGGCAGCGCTGGGCCTATCCCCTGCTGGCCCGAATGGGCAACCGGAACGTCGACGCCATCCGGGGCACGCGCTAGGAACCCGGCACTCGGGATGAGCCGGGGCGCCCCGGCTTATCCCTTCACCACCCCGATGGGCCTCAGCCGGGCCACCGGAGCCGCCAGGCCGGCCCGAGCACAGACGTCGACGACGGCATCGACATCCTTGTAGGCGAAGGGCGCCTCCTCGGCCAGGAGTGACACCGACCCCGGCCGCACCGTGATCCCCTCGGCCTCGAGGTCGTGCATCACCTCGCGCCCGCCCCGGGTCTTCTTGGCGGCGCTGCGGCTCATCACCCGGCCGGCACCGTGCGCCGCCGTAGCGAAGGCGGGGTTGCCGGCCAGGCCCCGCAGCACCCAGGAGGCCGTGCCCATGGACCCCGGGATCAGGACGGGCTGCCCCCAATCGCGCAGACCGGGCGGCAGGGCGGGGTGCCCCGGGCCGAACGCCCGGGTCGCCCCCTTGCGGTGCACACACAGCCGGCGCGAATATCGGCCCACCCGGTGCTCCTCCACCTTGGCCAGGTTGTGGGCCACGTCGAAGACCAGTTCCATGCCGGTCTTGGCCGGGCTCGTCCCCAGGGCCGCCGCCACCGCCTCCCGGGTGGCGTGCGCCAGCACATGCCGGTTGGCCCAGGCGAAGTTGGCCGCCGCGGCCATCGCCCCCAGATAGGCCTCCCCCTCCTTGGAGAGCACCGGCACGCAGGCCAACTGCCGGTCGGGCACGCTGATGCCGTGGCGGTTCATGGCGCGTCCCATGTCGGCCAGGTAGTCGGTGCACACCTGATGGCCCAGGCCCCGGCTCCCGCAGTGGATCATGACCGTCACCATCCCCGGGGCCAGGCCGAACGCCTCGGCCGCTCCGGGGTCCTCCACCCGGTCCACCACCTGGACCTCCAGGAAGTGGTTGCCCGCGCCCAGCGAGCCCAGCTGGCCGCTCCCCCGTTCCCGGGCGCGTGCCGACACGGCGCCCGGGTCGGCCCCGGCCGAGGTGCCCCGCTCTTCGCAACGCTCCAGGTCGTGCGGCACGCCGAAGCCGGCCTCGACGGCCGCCGCCGCCCCTCGCTCGAGCACCTCGTCGAGCAGGCGCTTGGCCGCCACCGCCCCCTTGCCCAGGCCCCGAGGGATGCGGGCGTCCAGTTCGCCCATGATGTCGACCCGACGCCGGCGGAAGTCCTCCTCCCTGAGCGCCGAGGCCAGGAGGCGCACCCCGCAGCAGATGTCGAACCCCACCCCGCCGGGCGACACCACCCCGCCGGCGGCGACGTCGGTGGCAGCCACCCCTCCGATGGGGAAGCCGTAGCCCCAATGGATGTCGGGCATGGCGAAGGAGGCCTCCACGATCCCCGGCAAGTGAGCCACGTTGGCCACCTGCCGCAGCGCCTGGTCGGCCTCGGCTTTGGCGAAGAGCGACGCCGAGGCGAAGACCCGGCCCGGGACCCGCATGCCGCCCTCGGGGGCCAGCTCCCAGGTGACCTCGCCGATGCGCCTGAAGTCCATAACCTCACTGTAAGGAAGCGCGGCGCCGGCGGGAAGCGCGAGCCTTCAGCCCGGCGCGCGGCCTCAGGAAGGAAGAGGGATCTCATCGGTGGCGGCTAGACATCGAAGATCACTCGCGCCGCCCAGCCCTCGGGGGTCTCCTCGACCGCCAATCCGTGATAGGTGACGGCCTTGATCGGCGGGCCCCGCAGGATCAGGCGAGCCGCCGCCGACCCCGCCGCCCCTCCCGACAGGCAGCACGAGCGAAGCCCCTCTAGCCGGAAGCGGCAGAAGGCCAGGCCGCGGATGTCGGCCTCGGTGAGCAGGGCCGAGAGCCAAGCCACCAGCAGTTCCGCCGGATCATCCCCCTCCACCTCGACGTGGCACTCCTCCTCCGGCGGCACCAGAGAGAGGTCGAACATGAGATCGAACATGCCGAAGGCGGCGTTCTCGAATACCTCCTCCAGTGTGGCCCCGACCGCGACGATCCCGGTGTCGGCGGTGTGGGACAGGATGCGATAGCGGGACATAGGAGGGCTCAGCCCTCCTCCCACCACCACGACAGGCCCAGCAGGCCGGGCCCGGTGTGCACCACCATCACCGCCCCGAATTCGGCCACCAGGCCCGTGGCCGGCTCCACCTCGCGGCGCACCTCCGCCAGCAGGTGGCGGGCTGCTTCGGGCGCCAGGGCGTGCAGGGCGATCACATGCAGGCGGGCCCCTTTGACCCGAGAGCGGCGCCACACCCGCAGCAGGCGGGTGATGCTGGCTTCCCGGCTGAACGCGGGGCGCAGGCTGCGGATGTTGCCTCCGCGCAGTTCGAAGAGAGGGCGCACCCGCAACCCGGCGGCCATTCGCCCCACCGTGCTGTTCAGCCGGCCCCCGCGCACCAGGTACTCGAACGTCTCCAAGGCGCCGTAGAGCCGGGCACGACCCAGTACCCGGTGGGCGGCCGCTTCCACCTCGTCGAGCGAAGCCCCGCGGTTTGCGACCTCGGCAGCATGCAGCGCGGCCAGCGCCTGCGCCCCGGCGGCGGTGCGGCTATCGATCACCCGCACCGGCCGGTCGGAGGACAGCCCGGCGGCCAGGACCGCCGACTTGTAGCTGCTGCTGAGGTGAGCGGCGACCGTCAGCACCACCGCGCCCTCGTCTGCTCCATCCAACGCGGCGGCAAAGGCGCCGGGAGTAGGCCCCGAAGTGCTCACCCCCTCGTCGAAGCGGGCGAGTAACTCGGCCAAAGGCAGGTCGCCGTCGTCGTAGCCGACGCCGCCGAGCACGACTCGGGTCGGCACGATGGTGACCCCGAGCGCCGCCGCCGTGGCGGCATCTAGGGCGGCGGTGCTATCGGCGACAACCCGGACGGTCATGCCCTGGCCCCTTTCCCCCCGACGCTACCTCACTCAGCGCCCCTGGAGGTGGCAGGCCAGCCCCCGTCGTTGTCGAACAGCAGACGGCTGACGTAGACCCGGGAGGGCTGCCGCCGCAGCGGACCGTTGCCCATGAGACGCTTGACCCACATCGGGAGTACCAGCGCCGCCCCCAGCAGCCCCCCGGCCACCGGGTCCGCCACCGTCGAGGGCCAGCCTGCCGTCAGTGCCAGCGCTGCGGGGAGCGCCACCTGAGCCACGAAAGAGCCCAGGCCGGTCTGACGAAACAGGCGCCCAATACCCAACCCCAGGAACAGCACCGCTGCGCCGGGCCAGGCCATGGTCAGGCAGACGCCGAGGGCCACCGAGATCGCCCGGCCTCCCGCCCCTCCCAGGAAGGCGGACCAGTTGTGCCCCACCGCCGCCGCCCCGGCCCCGCAGGCGGCCAGCAGGGGATGAGAGCCGGCGAGGAGCACCACGGCCGCCGCCCCCTTCCCGATGTCGAGCAGGCCGGCCACAGCCATGGGGACGAAGCCCGAGGTGGTCTCGACCCCGGTGCCCGACACGGTCCCGGTGCCTACACGCCGCAAGTCCACGCCGGAGACGGCCCGGGCAACCAGGTAGGAGAAGGGAACGGAGCCCAGCAGGAAAGCTCCCACCAGGTAGCCGGCGGCGATCCACCACCCCATTGCCCGGCCACGCTAGCGCCCCCGCTCGCTGCCGGGCCCGGTGCCGCGGATGCTGTGGCCCGCTACTCGGGTTCGCGAGTGGGCAACCGAACCACCAAACGGGCGCCGCCGGCGTCTCCCTCTTCGGCCACCACGGTGCCGCCGTGGGCCTCGACCACCTCGCGCACGACCGCCAATCCCAGCCCGGTGCCCCCGGCGTCTCGGTCGCGCGCCTCGCCCAGGCGAGCGAAGCGTTCGAACACCTGCTCGCGCTCGGCTTCGGGGATGCCGGTGCCGTCGTCTTCAACCACCGCCACCACCTGGCCTTCCTCCAATGTCACCCGCAGCACGATGCGGCTGCTGGCGTGGCGCCGGGCGTTGTCGAGCAGATTGCGCACTACCCGGCGCAGAGAGAGAGCATCGCCTCGCAGCCGGGCCTCCCCTACTCCGCCGACATCCACCGCCAGCCCCTCTACCCGCAGCGCTTCCTGGGACATGATGTCGCCCAGATCCAGTTCCTCGGTGTGGGCCAGCACCACCCCCTCGTCGGCGCGGGCCAGGGCGAGCAGATCGTCCACCAGGCGCTCCATGCGCACCCCCTCCTCCAGCACCCCGGAGGCCACCCCAGACCAGTCCACCTTCTCCGGGTGCGCCAGGGCCACTTCGAGCTGGGTGCGCAACGACGCCAGCGGGCTGCGCAACTCGTGCGAAGCGTCGCTGATGAAGCGGCGCTGCCGGTCGGAGGAACGCTGCAGACGGTCGAGCATGCGGTTCATGGTGGCCGCCAGCCGGCTCACCTCGTCCCCGGTGCCGGGGTCCGGCACCCGCTGGTGGAGGTCGAAGGCCCCGATCTGCGCCACCCGGGAGCGGATGGCCTCGACCGGGTGCAGTGCCCGCCCCACCACCAGCCAGGTGAGGATGGCCACCACTGCGACCAGCACCGGCACGCCGATGGCAATCATTCGGCTGAAGCGCTCGACGTCCTCCTGCACCGTCTCCAGGGAGGGCAGTACTACCGAGCGCCCCACCACCCCGGTGAGCACCGAAAGGCCCCCACCCTCTCCCAGGCCGGCCACGGTGAGGTCGGGATAGTCCGGCACCCCGTTGGAACGCATGCAGGCGGCGTAGGTGAACAGCACGTCCTGGAGGCGCGCCTCCACTGCCCCCCGGTCGAGCACGTCCACCCCATCGAAAGCGGTGGTGATCACCCGGTCGCACAAGCCGACCGCGGCCGCGACACGTTCTTCGACGAGCACCTCCCCGGTGAGGCACTCGTTGAACACGTTGAGGAACTCATCGGAGGAGGCGATCTCCTCGAACTCCGAGAAAGTGACCACCGGGTTGCCGATGGCGTCGATGGCCTTGCGTTCGCACTGGCCCGTTGCCGAGTACAGCGGGCTGGCACGCCGGGTGCAGGTCTCGTACGCCAGGATGACTGCCTCGTCGATGGCATTGCGGTAGAAGAAGTCGCTGAAACGCCGCGGCCGTTCGCCGTAGGCCATGGCCAGCACGGGCGCACACGTCCGGTCGAGGGTCTCGGCGGTCACCTCGAACGGATCCACCGCCACCCCCAGAGAGAGGAGGGCCAGCTCGGCCACCACGCCCCGATCGAGCTCGCTGCGGGCGTCCACCAGGCTGCGGGTTAGGGTGTCGCGCACGTCGTCGATGAGCGCCCGGCGGGTGATCACCAGCAGGCCCACTCCCCCGGCGACCAGGGCGGCCCCGACGATGAGCGTGGTGGCCATGGTCAGCCGGGAGCGCACCGAGCGGAAGAGCGCCATCAGCCCTCCGTCAGGAGGTATCCCACCCCCCGCACCGTCTGCAGGGTGTCGCGGTCGAAGGGGCGATCGATCTTGCGGCGCAGGTAGCCCAGGTAGACCTCGACCACATTGGGGTCGACCCCCGAGTCGGGGCCCCAGACCCGGTCGAGCAGTTCCTGCTTGGAGACGACCTCCCCGGCCCGGGTCATGAGGGCTTCGAGCAGGTCTACCTCTCGCGGGGTGAGGTGGATGGGCACCCCGCCTCGCTCACAGGTGCGGGTGGCTGGGTCGAGGCGCAGGTCCCCCACCTGGCAGGGCACGGGCCTGGCCCCGCTCCCCCGGCGCACCAGCGCCCGCAGCCGCGCCACCAGCACCACGTAGGAGAAGGGCTTGGAGAGGAAGTCGTCGGCCCCGGTGTCGAGCGCCTCGGCCTCGTCGTACTCCCCCGACTTGGCGGTCAGCATCAGGATGGGGGTCCAGTTGCCCGCCGCTCGCATCTCGGCACAGACCTTGTAGCCGTTCATCCCCGGCAGGAGGATGTCGAGCACCAGCGCGTCGTACCGTCCCTCCATGGCCATGGAGAGCCCGGTCAGCCCGTTGTGGGCCAAGTCGATCTCGAAGCCCTCCGCCTCCAGGCCCAGCTTCAAAGCCTGGGCGAGGCGGACCTCATCCTCCACTACCAGCAAGCGCATGAGGGGAGTATCGCAGGGGAGAGGAGATCGGTGCGGAGGAACGCTTCCGAGAGCCGTCCTGCCTCCGGGACCATCGCGTGGAGAGAGCCGCCGCTGCCTCTGGGCGGCAGGGCCGGCCGCCGCTGCCTCTTCCACCCGGAAGCCGGGCGATCGTCCGGTACACTGACACGGTCGGGCTCGAAGACCCACCCCGCCCCGGTTTCCGCTCGAGCTACCTTCCCCAACCGAACCCTGCCGGCAACAGCGGCAACCCGGGGAACCCGGCGGGTCTCGGTTTCGTCTTCTCCCGATCCCAGGAGAAGCAGGGACCGTGGAGCCGGCACGGCCGTCGATCCGGGGGAGCAGCAGTGTGGCGGCGAAGGCCCAGGCGACACCTCGGGAGGGCCCGGCCTTCATGGACCGGACCCGGTTCTACGCCCCAGCCACCCCTGGAAGGAACGCCGGCCGGAGTCGGCTCGCCCTTGGCGCCTTCGCTTCCCGACCGGCTCTCGGACGATCCCGTCCGCGGACTCGCGGACGACGACCTCGGCACCTCATCCCCCACCCCCGCATGGGTCCCACCCGAGCCGATACCAACCGCTCCGGCCGATGAGACCGCCGGGGCGAGCCGGCCCATTGCCCCTTTCCGCCGCGACTACGTCTATCGCGCCATTCGCTTGGTGGGCCGGGACCGTCCCTTCCTCACGGGGGCCGCCTACTTCTTGATCTCACTTGGGAGTATCTACCTGATCGGGTTCTTGACCGGGGATCTCTTCGGCTCGGCGGAGAAGGGCATACCTCCCTTCTACCTCAACGTCCCGAACAACATCAGCCTCGGCTTCCTAGCTCCGGTAGGAGCAGCCCTCCTCTGCAACCACTACAACGAGATAGGCCGGACATGGGCTTATGTCAGGAAGGGGTCGGTCCTGGCAGACCCAGATCCGGCCGCCCTCGACGCTCTCGAAGGGCGGGTCGACGCGGCCTACAACCGCTGGCTCTTCGTGATTGTCCCCCTGGTCATTGCCGTCGCCCTCAACGTTTTCAACTACATAATCAAGGCCGACACCTGGCTGGGCATGAGCGGTGGGATCACCGCCGTCTACGCCCGCCTGTTCATCACCGCCAACTTCTTCATGATCGGCCTGATCCTGTACAAGGCGATGGTCACCGCCTGGTCGCTACAGCGCATCCTCAGCCTGCCCCTCACCGTCCAACCCCTGCACCCTGATCGCGCCGGTGGGCTCAAGCCCTTCGGCTCGCTTTCGTTGGCGATCTTCTACTTCCTGTCCTTGATAACCGTCTACTTCACCCTCCTGCTCCTACTGGACGAGACCGCGAGGAGCAACCTTCGGTACTACCTACCGATCTACTTGCTCTTCTACGTTTTGGCCCCGCTCCTGCTGATGCTCTCGCTGGGCAAGGCACATCGGCAGATGGCGTCGGCCAAGGAACAGGTGCTACACCGCCTGGCCACCACTTTCAACAAGCGCTACCGGGCGATGCTCGCGTCCGAGCACCAGGAAGAACTCGACATGGCCACCGCCCGAGATATCGAACGGATCCACAGCATCTACGCCATCGTGGAGAAGATGCCGGTGTGGCCGTTCGACCTGCGCAACTTGTCCCGATTCGTCACTGCGATCGTGCTGCCGGGGTTGGTGCTCCTCACCCAGTTCCTCATCGACCGGGCGTTCCCTGGGCTGATGCCCTAGAAGCCGCGCGGGTAGGTGGCTGTGAATCTCGCTCCTGCCGGCAGGAAGGCCCCCTGCGGTCAGCCGGCTGCGCTGGGTGCCCCAAGGACTCCCCCCGACCACACACCCACCGGCGCGCCACGGGTCGCAGGTGCAGGTCCGTCGCTAAGGGTCGGCTCACCGGCGTGGGGCCTGCCGCCTCCGTCATCTCCCATGCCGCGCCCCCTCAGGGCCGCCGCGCCCATAGCGAGTACATCAGCGGCACCAGGTCGCGCTGCTCCTGAGGAAGGCGCCAGCGCCCGTCCTCGCCCTGGGTCATCTGCGGTAGGCCCTGCCACTCGAGCTCCCGGAACTCGCGCAAGCCCGTGATCTGCAGACCGGCATCGACCAGCGCGGTGACCACTTCCCCCAGGCCGTGGTTCCACTCGTAGGTCCGGGCATGGGTCACCGTCCCCGGGCCGGCGTAGGTCCCGGGGTCGTCATCCACGATCGGCTCGGCCGTCTCGAAGTAGGGGTAGCGCACCACCAGGGCGGCGTCGTCGCGCCAGTCCAGGCTCCAGAGCATGGGGTGCCCCTCCCGGATGTAGAAGAGGCCCCCCGGAGCCAGGAAGCCGGCGACCACCTCGGCCCAGCGCCGGATGTCGGGCAGCCAGTTCAGCGCCCCCACCCCGGTGTAGACGATGTCGAAGGCTTCGGGCAGCATCCGGGGTGAGTCGTACAACTCGGCGACCACGAAGCGTCCCGGGGTGCCGCTCGCTGCACTCAGCCGGCGGGCCGCGGCGATCGCCGGCGCGGAGAAGTCCACCCCGGTCACCTCCGCCCCCAGCCGAGCCCACGACAGGGTATCCCTGCCCATGTGGCACTGCAGGTGCAGCAGGCGCTTGCCACTCACGTCGCCCAGCAGCGGAGCGTCGAAGGCCACCTCCTCGCTGAGGCGCGCCGGGTCGGCCACGAAGCCGGCGACGTCGTACACCGGGGAGTCCCAGTGGATGGGCACCCGGTCGTCCCAGTTGTCACGGTTGGCGCGCCGATGCTCGTCGAGAGGCACGGCGGGCCACGCTAGCCGCCCGCCGCTACAGGGTCGAAGGGCCAGACCGCGGCTAGGTTCCTACGAGCACGCTCTCCTGGGAGGAAGCCATGGGCCCGTTCCTCGTTCCCCCGCTGCTGGCGCAGGCCGCCCCCGACCCCGGCCTGAGCGCCGCCTGCGGCGATGCCCCCGGCGTCGTCTGCCGGCTGGTCTTCGAGTGGACCGGCAGCGAGACCGCCCCGCGCGTAGTGGAGTGGATCGTGGCCAAGCCGCTCAAAGTCATCCTGGTGCTGGCCGCGGCCTACGTCCTCAACCGCCTGATCCGGCGAGCCATCCGGCACCTGGTGGATCGCCTCATCGCCAAGCGTGAGGAGGAGGCCCGGACCCGCCAGGAGGAGGCGGTCACCGGCTGGAACGCCGCTCTGAGCGAACGGCGCCGGGCCAAGGCGCTGCTCTTGGCCGACCAGGCGGCGCGCAGCCGCCAGCGGGCCCAGGCTCTGGGCACCGTGCTGCGCAGCCTGACCTCCGCCGTCCTCTACAGCCTGGCCACGCTGATCGTCTTGGCGGAATTCGGGGTGAACCTCGGGCCGCTGATCGCCGGGGCCGGGATTGCCGGCATCGCTCTCGGCTTCGGAGCGCAGACTCTGGTGCGGGATTTCCTCAGCGGGCTCTTCATGCTGGCCGAGGATCAGTACGGGGTCGGCGACGTGGTCGACCTGGGCGAGGCCTCGGGGGTGGTCGAGGAGATCCGGCTGCGCACCACCCGCCTGCGCGATGTCAACGGCACCGTCTGGTTCGTCCCCAACGGGGAGATCCGCCGCGTGGCGAACAAGTCGCAACAGTGGGCTCGAGCCGTGCTCGACGTCGAAGTGGCCTACAACGCCGACCTCGAGGCCGCCACCCGGGTGATCAAGGCGGCGGCCGACTCCATCTGGGAGGAGCAGCCCGAGGAAGCCACCGTCCTTGAGGAGCCGCAAGTGTGGGGCGTCGAGAGCCTGGGCGATTCGAGCGTGGCCATCCGGCTGGTGCTCAAGGTGGAGCCCGGAGAGCAGTGGGCCGCGGCCCGCCTGGCGCGCCGCCGCATCAAGGACGCCCTCGATGCCGCCGGCATCGAGATCCCCTTCCCGCAGCGGACCGTGTGGTTGCGCGGCGACCCCGGCTCCGGCAGCCGCCCCGACAGCCGGGAGGCTGCCTGCTGAGACCCGGCAAACCGGAACCGGCCCCCAAGGGGCCGGTTCCGGCGATTCGAGGAAGCGCTCGACTCTGCGCTGCTTCCCCCGGTGGCTACGCCTGGCGAGGCTGCCGTCCTACCAGGCCGCCACCGCGGGCGGTGCGCCACCGCTCCGGGGTCGCCCGGGCGGAGATGCCGGCGGCGGACTGGATCTTCCGCCGCCGCGGACGGTCGGCTTCCAGGCGCTTCTCGATCACGAGAACCGAAGCCAGTTGCAGCGTGTGCATTCCGATGGTCATTGCTGGTTCCTTTCCGCGTCTGCCCGCGTCCCGACTGAGGGCTCCGACAGGTAGGCCTGGAGAAGCCTCCCGGCCTCGGGGATGGCCCGCCGGCGCAGGCTGTATTCCTTCTCGTCTCCCACCGTGATCAGCACCAGGCCGGCGCTGCGCAGAGCGCGCATGTGGTGGATCACCGTGGACTTGGCCAGGCCCATGCGCTCCGCCACCTCGCCGAGCGAGGCGGGCCCCGCGGCCAGCATGCTCAGGATCCGCAGGCGCCGCTCGTCGGCCAGGGCCTTGTAGAAGCTGACCATCCAGGGCGAGGGGGCATCCGGATCGGCGCTGAGCATCTCGGCGGGCACCGGGTAGACGAAGATCCGCAGGCTGCCGCTCTCGGTGATGGCCACCCAGGGCCGCACCACCGCCGAGGGCACCAGCACCACCCCGCTCACCTCCGGCTGCAGCTTGAAGGTCACCCCGTTGGTGGCCGTCTCGACGAGGCGTTCCGCAGGGAGAGTCGCCGCCAGCGCTCGCTTCTCCTCGGCGTCTCGGGCCAACGCGGCGGCCGTGTCCTCGCCGCCGTGGAACACCTCGGCGTCGAAACGGCGCAGGACCTCCACCAGCTTGGCCAGGGACTCCGCCGGCGGCCGGGAGACCAGGCTCTCCAGTCCCGCCCGGCACTCCGGGTCGCACATCGCCGCCAGTGCGGCGAGGGCTTCGGGGTCGCCGTCGGCCGCCCGCTCGACGGTGCCCTTGTCCGCCTCGGTGCGATGCACCTGCATCATCACCATCGCTCGGCGCACCTCCCGTGGATCGACACCGGCGAGGTACTCCAGGAAGTCCTCCACGCGTCGGGGCTCGGGCGCCCGGTAGGCCTGATCGATGAGGCCCAGCCACAGATCGCCGCGCCCTACCTGCTCCAGCCCGGCGAGGAGTTCCGGAGAAGCCTGCGACTGGACCCTCTCGAACCACTCCGGGCCCACCTCGTACTCCTCGGCTTCATCCCGTCCCAGGGTGAACACGAACATGCTGGCAAGCAGCTCGAAGGCAGTGCCGGTGGCCACTTCCACGGTGAGCCGGCGCTTCTTGTCGGTGTAGTCCCGCACCTTCGGCCCGCTGATCGTCATGTTCGATTGCTCCTGTACCGTTCGATGTTGATCGAATGATATGACAGGAGTAGACGAATGTCAAGGGCCATCGCTATTGATAGTCCAGGTGCACGGACGTACTACATTGCGATCAGTGTCAACTAATGCTAGGGGGGTGCCGCAGCGCGACCCAGCCGGGAGGCGGCGTCGCCGGCTTACCATTCCCCCGCCATGTCCACCGATGTCCCCCTTCACCGGCGCCTATTCGGCAACCGCACCCTGAACCTGCGCCGCATCAGGGCCATCGGCTACGACATGGACTACACCCTGGTCCACTACCGCATGGAGGAGTGGGAGCGCCGCGCTTATCACCACACCCGCCGCCTCCTCGCCCGTCGCGGCTGGCCGGTGGAGGGCCTGGAGTTCGACCCCTCCCGCGTGATCCGCGGGCTCACCATCGACCTCGAACTGGGGAACCTGGTCAAGCCCACCCGATTCGGCTACGTGATCCGCGCCGCTCACGGCACCCGCTTCCTGGAGTTCGAGGAGCAGCGCGCCGCCTACACCCGGGTGGTGGTCGACCTGGGAGACCCCCGCTTCGTCTTCCTCAACACTCTCTTCACCCTCTCGGAGGCAACCCTCTACGCCCAGCTGGTGGACTTGCTCGACGCCGGCAGCCTGAGCGGGGTGATGTCGTACTCCGATCTATACCGCGTGCTGCGAGCCACGGTGGACGAGGCCCACCTGCCGGGAACCCTCAAGGAGGAGATCCTCGCCGACCCCGGCCGCTTCCTGGAGCCGGACCCGGAGACGGTGGTCGCTCTGCTCGACCAGCGCCACGCCGGCAAGCGGTTGATGCTCATCACCAACTCGGACTGGGACTACGCCCGGCGCCTCATGGCCATCGCCTTCGACTCGCAACTCCCCGAAGGCATGGCCTGGCGAGACTTGTTCGACCTGATCATCGTCGGCGCCGACAAGCCCGGCTTCTTCACCGAGAGCCGCCCCCTCTACCGCATCGCCGACGAAAACCAGGGCCTGATGCGCCCCCACCACGGCGATCTGGAACCGGGCGGGGTCTACTTCGGGGGCGACGCCTCCCGGGTCGAGGAGCACCTGGGGCTCTCGGGCGACGAGATCCTCTACGTGGGCGACCACCTGTACGCCGACGTCCACGTCAGCAAGGCCGTGCTCCGCTGGCGTACCGCATTGATCCTGCGCGAACTGGAGTTGGAGATCGACGAGATCGAGGCCTTCCGCCCCACCGAGGAGGCGCTGCGCTCCCTGATGGGCGAGAAGGAGGTGCTCGAGCGGCGCCTGGCCCAGGCCCGGCTCGACCGCCAGCGTGCCCGCCACGGCTACGCGCCCCCGTCGGCCCCGGTACCCGACGACGCCGAAGCTCAGATCGCCCGGCTCCAGGAGGCCCTGGTGGCTCTCGACGACCGCATCGCTCCTTTGGCCCGTGCCGCCGGGGAGGTCCTCAACCCCTGGTGGGGCCCGCTGATGCGCTCCGGGTACGACAAGAGCCTTTTCGCCCGGCAGGTGGAGCGCTACGCAGACGTCTACACCTCGCGGGTCTCCAACTTCCTCTACGAGACCCCTTACGCCTTCCTGCGGGCGGCGCGCAGCACCCTGCCCCACGACCCCTGCTGAGATCAGAAGCAGGCCGGCCGGCGGCCCGGTGCGGCGGGCCCGGCGGGCGCCGGGCTCAGGCCATCGACGCCGCGAAGATGCCGGCGATCGAAGCGTCGAGGGCGGCGTCGAACTCGGCGTCGCTCTGCTGGGCCGACAGGCCCTCGGTGAGCGCCCGCGAGAAGGAGGCCACCATGCCGGGGTTGCGCGCCAGCATGGCATTCGCCTCGTCCCGGGTGTAGCCGCCGGACAGGGCCACCACCTTCAGCACCTTGGGATGCGCCACGAGGTCCGTGTAGTAGCCGTCCACGCTGGGCAGCGTCAGCTTCAGCATGATCTGCTGCCCCTCGGGGATTCCCTCGAGGCGGCGCAGGATGCCGGCCTTCAGCATCGCCTCGGCCTCGACCTTCTGCGGGCTGCGGATATCCACTTCGGGCTCGATGATGGGCATCAGGCCGGCGGCCAGGATCCGCTCCCCGATGTCGAACTGCTGGTCGACCACGGCGGCCACGCCCTTGGGATCGGCCAGCTTGATGACCGAGCGCATCTTGGTGCCGAACACCCCCTTGCCGATGCCCCGCGCCAGCAGAGCGTCGAGGTCGGGCATCGGCTTCATCAGCTGCACACCGTCGGCCTCAGGAGCCAGGCCCTGGTCCACCTTGAGGAAGGGCACCACCCGCTTCACCTTCCACAGGTACTCGGCCGAGCCCATCCCCTCGATCTCACGATCCATGGTCATCTCGAAGAGGATCGCCCCCAGGATGCGGTCCCCGTTGAAAGCGGGGCTGGTGATGATGCGGCGCCGCATGGCGTGCACCAGGTCGAACATCTCGGCTTCGCTCGAGTAGGCGTCCTCGGGGATGCCGTACAGGCGCAGCGCCTTGGGAGTGCTCCCGCCGCTCTGGTCCAGGGCCGCAATGAAGCCTGCCTCGTCGCGTACCTTGGCCAACATCTCGCTGTTCATCTGCTGCCTCCGTCACAGGGGAATCGGGCTGTTGCCCCCAGGATAAGGTCGCGGCGGATGCTGGCCGCCGCCGGGACCCGTGCTGGGCCTTGGCCACGAGGCCCCGACCCCGCCTCGCGAGCGAACCGCCGGGCCCTACGCCAAGACTCGTGCCGAAGGTCCCGGGCCGCCTACCCGCCCACCACCCGCCCGTAGATGTCGTAGCCGCGGGAGGCGTAATCCCGGGCGTCACCCCGCACCACCAGGAACCCGGCATTGGTCTTGCCCCAGGCGATGGCCGGGGCGCCCTCATCCTTCACCGCCGCCGGCCCGCTGATGCGAAAGTTACCCCCGATCTTGGCTCCGACCCGATCCAGGTACTGGCCGAAGGTGTCGGTCCCGCGCCCCGCCCCAGAGTTCCTCCCATCGTCCCAGACCACCAGGTACCGGTTGTCCGTGGCGTTCCAGGCGACGGCCGGCAGCCCCTCGTCGGCGGTGGCACTCGCCGCGCTCAGCCGAGTCTCCTTGTCGATGCGCCCGCCGGCCGCCTTCACCTGCTGGGCATAGACATCGGCGCCGCGCAGCGCCGCCTGGCGCCAATCCATCCACACCACCAGGAACCTGCTTTGCTTCGCGTTGGCGGCCACCGCCGGCCACTGCTCATCCGAAGTGGCCGCCTTGCCACAGATGCGGAACTCCTGACCGGAAAACGTGCCGTCGCCCTGCATCACGCGGCCGTAGATGTCCCAACCCCGGCCCGACCCGTCCTCGATATCGGCCCAGACCACGAGGTAAGACCACGAGGCCGGACTCCAGGCGACGTCGGGTTGCTGCTCCCAGGAACCCTGGTCCACTCCCGGCTCGTGCTTGCTGATGAGGGTGTCGGCGAGGCCGACGCGGGTGCCGTCGGCCTTCAGCCGGTGGCCGTAGATGTCCGCGCCGTGGAAACCCGAGTTGCGGCTGTCCTGCCACACCACCAGGTACTCGTTCTTCCTCTTGTTCCAGGCCACGGCCGGGTAGGTCTCGCTGCTCCCCCCGGAACTGATGCGGAAGTCGGGGCCCAGGGGAGTCCCGTCGCCCTCCAGCAGCCGGCCGAAAATGTCGCTGCCCCACTTGAACTCGTCCCGGTAGTCCGTCCACACCACTAGGAACTGGTTGTCGGTTTGGTTCCAGGCCACGTCGGGTTGCTGCTCGTCTACCTTGTCCACGGTGCTGCTGATGCGGAAGTCGGGGCCCTGCGGCCTTCCATCGGAGTTCACCAGACGGCCGAAAACGTCGCTGCCGAGCCACTTCGTGTTGCGCTCGTCCTCGCGCACCACCAGGAACAGCTTGCTGGTTGCGTTGTAGGCCACCGCGGGAAGCCACTCATCGGCCTTCCCCTTGGCCCCGCTGATCAGCCGGTCCCCACCCATGGTGGCCCGCGCCGCAGTGTCCCCGGCCGCCGTCGCCGCGGGCAGGACCATCGCCGCCACCAGAGCCATAGCCAGGGTGAGCCGCAGACCGCACCGTTTCGACATCAGAACCTCCCCCGGGTCGTGACCGGCCGCTGCCGCCACACTACGCGTGGCGCCGGGGGCGTGAGGGACTCGCCCCGTGCTCCTACCCCACCCTCCCCAGCAGCC
>JAFGCH010000144.1 GCA_016932695.1 Acidimicrobiia bacterium
CGTGCCGGTGATCAACGCCGGCGACGGCTGGGGGGAGCACCCCACCCAGGTGCTCACCGACCTGTTCACCGTGCAGCAGGAGCTGGGCACCATCGACGGGCTCACCTTCCTGTGCATCGGCGACATGCGGATGCGCACCATGCACTCCCTGGGGTATGCCCTGACGCAGTTCGACAGCCGGGCCATCTTCGTGGCTCCGCCCGAGATGTCACTCACCGATGACTTCAAGGCCGAGTTGCGCCAGAAGAACCTGGTCTTCGAAGAGGCAGAGCACGTGGCCGACGTCATCGGCGAAGCCGACGTCATCTACATGGAGCCGGTGGTGCAGGCCGACTACACCCGGAGCCGTGAGGAAGCCGGCGGAGAGAAGGGGCTGACCCCAGCCAACTACCAGGTCACCCGGGAGCTCCTGGCGAACAAGGCGCGCAGCGACGCCATCATCCTGCATTCGCTGCCCCGCATGGACGAGCTGCCCCCCGACGTCGATGCCACTCGCCACGCCCGCTACTGGGAAGAGGCCTTCAACGGCGTCGTCATGCGCATGGCCCTGCTCGCCCTGGTCCTGGGCGCCACCGAGTAGAAGCGAGGGAACCGAGATGCAAACCGGCTTGCGCGGCCGAGACCTGATCACGCTCCAGGAGTGGACCCGCGACGAGATCGATACCGTCATGGAGGTGGCCCTCGACCTCAAGCGGCGCCGCGCCCTGGGCGAGTTGCACCCCCTGCTGCGGGACAAGGTGCTGGCGATGCTGTTCTTCTTCTCCAGCACCCGTACCCGGGCCTCCTTCGAGGCGGGCATGGCCCAGCTGGGCGGGCACGCCCAGTTCATCGAAGCGGAGACCACCCAGATCGCCCACGGCGACACTGCCAAGGAGATCGGGGAGATCCTGGGCCGCTACAACGACGGCATCGCCATCCGTCAGGTCGACTGGGGGGTGGGCAACGGCTACATCCGTGAGGTGGCCGAAGCCTCGCGGGTGCCCGTGCTGAACATGCAGTGCGACGTCTATCACCCCTTCCAGATCCTGGCCGACCTGCTGACCATCATCGAGAAGAAGGGCGACCCTCGCGGCCTGACCATCAACGTGTCGTACGCCTACGCGGCCTCATACCAGAAGCCGCTGAGTGTGCCCCAGAGCCTGATCCTGCTGATGACTCGCTACGGGATGAACGTGCGCCTGACGCACCCGCCGGAGTTCCGCTTGATGCCCGACATCGTCGCCCAGGCCGAGGCCAACGCCAAGGCCTCCCGCGGGTCCTTCGAGATCCTCACCGACTTCGATGCCGGGTTCGAGGGGGCCGACGTCGTCTACCCCAAGTCTTGGGGTTCGATGCTGACTACCTCGGACAAGGCGGAGTCGGCCCGCATCGGGGCCAAATACCAAGACTGGATCTGCGACGAGCGGCGCATGGCCCTGGCCAAGGAAGACGCCATATACATGCACTGCCTGCCGGCCGACCGCAACGTCGAGGTCGCCGACGCGGTCATCGACGGGCCGCACAGCGTGGTGTACGACGAGGCGGAGAACCGTCTCCACGCGCAAAAGGCGGTAATGGCGCTCACCATGTGAGGCGGGGGTACCCGCCCGGAGGTACGTATGCGAGACAAGCGTGCAGTGGTCGCCATCGGCGGCAACTCGCTGATCAAGGACAAGCACCACCAGACGGTCCAGGACCAGTACGAGGCGATGCGGGAGACCACCGCGTCCATCGCCGACATGGTCGAGGCCGGCTGGGAGATGGCCATCACCCACGGCAACGGCCCGCAGGTGGGCTTCATCCTGCGCCGCTCCGAGTTGTCCCGCCACGAACTGCACGAAGTGCCCCTCGACGCCTGCGGGGCCGACAGCCAGGGGGCCATCGGCTACGCCCTGCAGCAGAACATGCGGAACCACCTGCTGGCCCGGGGCCTCGAGAGGGCGGTGGCCACCGTGGTCACCCAGGTGGAGGTCGGCCCCGACGACCCCGCCTGGGAGAACCCCTCCAAGCCGATCGGCTCGTTCATGACCCCCGAGCAGGCCGCCGAGCGCCGGGCCGGAGACGGCTGGGTGGTGGTGGAGGACGCCGGGCGCGGCTGGCGCCGGGTGGTGCCCTCGCCGGAGCCCTTGAGCATCGTCGAGGCCGATGTGGTGAGCCTGCTGCTCGACGCCGGGGTGATCGTGATCACCGTGGGCGGGGGCGGCATCCCAGTGGTGCGCGAACCGGACGGGCACCTGAGGGGGGTCGACGCGGTGATCGACAAGGATCTGGCCTCCGCGATGCTGGCCACGGTCATCGAGGCCGGCCTGCTGGTGATCACCACGGCAGTGGAGAAGGTGGCCCTGGGCTGGGGCACTCCCGAACAGCGGTGGGTGGATCGGCTCACCCTGGCCGAGGCCAAGCAGTACCTGGCCGAAGGGACCCACTTCGCCGCCGGCAGCATGGCCCCCAAGATCCAAGCCTGCATCAACTACCTGGAAGCGGGAGGCGGCGAAGTGTTGATCACCGACCCGGAGCACCTGCCGGCCGCCATCAGGGGCGAGACCGGCACCCGTATCGTCCCGTGATGGACCACGTCGTCGGTCTGCGCTGCCTGGTCTGCGGTGAGGTGTACGCCCCTGGGAAGGTGGAATATGTCTGCCCCCACCACGGGGTCGACGGCACCCTCGACGTGCTGTACGACTACGAACGCATTGGGGCGTCGTGCTCCCCGAAAGACCTGAGGCGGAGCGCCGAGCAGGGCATGTGGCGCTTCCGACCGCTTCTGCCGATCGAGCCGGGTTCCGAGGTGCCGCCGTTGCTGGTGGGGGACACCCCCATGTACCCGGTGCCGCGCTTGGCGGCGAGCCTGGGCCTGCGGCAGGTGTGGGTGAAGGACGACGGGCGCAACCCCACCGCCTCCCTGAAGGACCGGCCCAGTGCCCTGGCCGTGGTGAAAGCCGCCGAGGCAGGAGCGGGCCTCCTCACCACCGCCAGCACCGGCAACGCCGCCGCCGCTCTTTCGGGCCTGTGCGCCGCCGCCGGGCGGCCCTGCCTGATCTTCGTGCCCGCCTCGGCCCCCCCGGCCAAGGTGGCTCAGTTGCTCAACTACGGGGCCACGGTGCTGGCGGTGCAGGGCAACTACGACCAGGCCTTCGAGTTGTGCCTGGAAGGGTCGGCGGCCCACGGCTGGTACAACCGCAGCACCGGCATCAACCCCTATATGAGCGAGGGCAAGAAGACGGTGGCCTACGAGGTCTGCGAGCAGCTGGGCTGGCAGGCCCTCGACGCGGTCTTCGTGAGCGTCGGCGACGGCTGCATCCTCGGCGGGGTGCACAAGGGCCTGCGCGACTTGCTGGCTCTGGGCTGGATCGACCACATGCCGCGCCTCTACGGGGTGCAGGCGGCGGGCTCTAACTTCCTGGCCGAGGCGTGGGAGCGGGGCGAGGACCCGCTGACCAAGGCGCCCATCGATGCCCACACGGTGGCCGATTCCATCTCGGCCGGTTTGCCGCGCGACCGTCTGAAGGCCTTCGCCGCCGTGGAGGAGACCGAGGGCGCCTTCGTCACGGTGAGCGACGAGGAGATCCTGGCGGCCATCCCCGTGCTGGCCCGGGGGAGTGGGGTGTTCGCCGAGCCTGCCGCGGCGGCCGCCTGGGCCGGCCTGGTGCGGGCGGCGGACTTCGGCCTGGTAGGCCCGGACGACCGGGTGGCGGTGATCAGCACCGGGAGCGGCCTCAAGGACGTGGCCGCGGCGCGGCGCGCCGCCGAGCAGGCGGGGGCCGCCCCCATCGAGATCGCAGCAGACCGCGAGGCCCTGGAGCGGGCCTTGGCAGACCACGGCATCGGCCGCGGGGAGGCATGAACATGATCGATCTGACCGTCCATCCCGACGTCCTGGAGCGCACCGTCGTCCGGGCCCGGGAGCGGGGGATCAGCATCCCCACCTTCGCCCAGATGGTGGATCCGGCCCGCATCCCCGCCGCCATCGTCGATCGCCTCGCCGACGTGGGCCTATGGGACCTAGTACCGCTGAACCTGTGGCGCATCACCTGGCACAACGAACCGGTGCCCCACGGCGGCGGCTTCGGGCCGGTGAACTACATCGAATTCCCCCCGGCGCTCACCGGGGTGGAGGCGCGCATCATCGGCCTGGTGGGCAAGTGGTTCCCCACCGGGGCCCACAAGGTGGGGGCGGCCTTCGGCTGCCTGGTGCCGCGTCTGGTGACCGGGCAGTTCGACCCCACCACCCAGAAGGCGGTGTGGCCCTCTACCGGCAACTACTGCCGGGGCGGGGCCTACGACTCCCACATCCTGGCCTGCGAGTCGGTGGCCATCCTCCCCGAGGAGATGAGCCGGGAGCGCTTCGAATGGCTCAGCCAGGTGGCCGGCGAGGTCATCGCCACCCCCGGTTCGGAGTCGAACGTCAAGGAGATCTTCGACAAGTGCTGGGAGCTGCGGCGCTCCGGCGAGGACGTGGTGATCTTCAACCAGTTCGACGAGTTCGGGAACTACCTGTGGCACTACACGGTCACCGGTCCCGCCGTCGAGGAGGTCCTGGCCCGGGCGATGCGCCCCGGCGACCGCTACGCCGCCTACGTGTCGGCCACGGGATCGGGGGGCACCATCGCCGCCGGCGACTGGCTGAAGCAGCGGCACCCCACCTCGAAGATCATGGCTTCCGAGGCCCTGCAGTGCCCCACCCTGCTGCGCACCGGCTTCGGAGCGCACCGCATCGAGGGCATCGGCGACAAGCACGTGCCCTGGATCCACAACGTCCGCAACACCGACTTGCTGGTGGCCATCGACGACGCGGCCCCCATGACCCTGCTGCGTCTGTTCAACGAGCCGGCGGGGGCGGAGTACCTGGTGGGGGAGGGGGTGCCGGAGTCGCTGGTGCGTGATCTGCCTCTGTTGGGCATCTCGAGCATCTCCAACCTGGTTTCGGCGGTCAAGCTCGCCCGGTGGTACGAGCTGGACAGCAACGACGTGGTGGTGACGGTCCTCACCGACTCCATGGACCTCTACACCTCCCGGGTGCACGAGCTGCGCGAGCAGGAGGGCCCTTTCGATGCCACCGACGCGGCAGTGGCACATCACCGCTGGTTGCTGGGGGCCACTACCGATCACATGGCGGAACTGGGGTACTGGGAGCGGAAGCGCCTGCACAACCTGAAGTACTTCACCTGGGTGGAGCAGCAGGGCCGGACTACCGAGGAGCTGAACGCCCTGTGGGACCCGGCCTATTGGGAGGCCATCCAGGCCCAGGTACCCGCCATTGACCGGCTCATCGACGAGTTCAACCGGGCGGTGGGGCTGCTGTGAGGTAACCCCACCCTGGGGTGCTGCTTGCTAAGTACACACCCCCCGGTGTCAAAGGTCGGGCGACGGATAGGAGCCGGGCCAGACGGCCCTCAGGAGTCCGGCGAGAGTCGGCTCGTTCAGGATGTCGTTGATGCGCTCGTTGAGCGCCTGCCCCGTGTCAAGGAATCGGACCGACCCATCGGGGTCCTCGGCCAGTATGGGGAAGGCCTGAAAGGGCGTGTCCCAAGTGGAGTTGTCAGGTCCGAGCCATCTGAGGACGATAAGGACCTCCTTGCCCTCTGTGAAGCGGAGGCCGGTTCGGCGTCCGCAGGGGTCGTCGTAGGCGCCGACGACAAGGGGACCCTCACTGATCAGCCCGGCAGGGGTCTCGGCTACTTGGAGGAGGAGCTCCGTGACATCGAGTTCGACCTCCACCGTGTAGGCGGCGACGTTGGTGAAGCGGACCACATAAGCCCGCACAACAGCGGTGGCTCCGCCGAGGATGTTGGCGACGGGGGGGATTGTGTAGTCAACGTGGGAGTCACAGCGTGAGCCACAGGAGCCCATGAGCGGTGCGGCCGTGAGTGCCACGACGAACACAAGCGGGCGAAGAGGCAGGTGCGGGAACAGCCGGACCGGGAGACCGCCGGTGACCATTGACCCTCCGTCGTGGGGAGGCTTTCTGACTTGGCACAACCCTACGCCGCCGAAGGTGACGGTGCGGGGGCTCCGAGTGCCCTCGCCCCACCCTGGGGTGACCTAACCGCATCCGGCAGAGCACGATCACGTCGGTACCCTCAACCGGGTGCCGAAGGATCCTGATGGAGTCGCCCGGGCGGGCCCCACGGCGGCGGCGCTGCTGCTGGTGGCAGCGGGTGTGGTCGGGATCGTGCTCCTGGTCCGGCCGGCGCCGCTGCAGTCCTTTCCTCCGGATCATGGAGTGGGCCCGGCCGATGCCGACTGGGTGCATTGCGCCGTCGAGACGATCGAGCGCCACCCGGAGCCGTTTGCCGCGCAGGGCGGCTTCGAGGTCGAAAGGGTCGGGCAGGGTCGCCTGCTGGTGAGGAGTGCCCTGCTCAAGACCGAGGTCCAGCCGGTCGAGGGTTCGCTTTCTTACTGGCGCTTCAGAGGCTGGCACTCGGTTCCGCTTGACTGCCCGGTCGCGCAATCTGGGGAGGCCTGAGCCGGTAGCCGGCCGGTGTCTTCCCAGCGCGCCGGCGCCCGCGACGAAGTTGCCGCGGGCGCCGGGTGTGAGCAGGCTCGTCTAGCGGGTGGCGGCGGCGAAGTGTTCCGACACGACCGGCCAGTTGACCACGTTCCACCAGGCCTTCAGGTAGTCGCCCCGGCGGTTCTGGTACTTCAGGTAGTAGGCGTGCTCCCAGACGTCGACTCCCAGGATGGGATGGCCCTCGCAGCCGGCGACGGCCTTGCCCATGAGCGGGTTGTCCTGGTTGGCGGTGGAGACGATCTCCAGACGGCCGGCGTTGACCAGCAGCCAGGCCCAGCCGCTGCCGAAGCGGGTCAGGCCGGCGGCCTCGAGCTTGGCCTTGAAGTCGTCGAAGCTTCCGAAGGCCTCGTTGATGGCAGCAGCCAGGGCTCCGTCGGGGGCGCCGCCGGCGTTCGGCCCCATCAACTCCCAGAAGAAGGAGTGGTTCCAGTGGCCACCGCCGTTGTTGCGCACCGCGGTGCGGATGGACTCGGGCACGCTGCCGAGGTCGGTGAGGAGAGCCTCGAGGGACTTGGTCTCCAGGGCGGCATCGTCGGCGAGGGCTTTGTTCAGGTTGTCGATGTACGCCTGGTGGTGCTTGCCGTGGTGGATCTCCATGGTGAGGGCATCGATGTACGGCTCCAGGGCATCCGTGGCGTAGGGCAGGGCGGGAAGCAAGTGGGGCATGGCGGCATCACCTTTCTGGGGATGGGTCTCTCTCCGGACTCTAGTTAGCGCCGCGTCGACAACCAGAAGGGATTCCCGCTACTTTCGTGCTCTGGGGTGCTTCGGCCCGTACTCGGTGGCGGGTTGCGGTAGGTTGGGGCCTGAACCTCCGAGGAGGCCCAATGTGACTGCCACCACGCCGGGCCTGGTCTGCGCCCACCATCACCTGTACTCCACTCTGGCCCGGGGCATGCCCGCCCCGCCCCAGACGCCAACTTGCTTCCAGGAGATCCTGGAGCAGGTCTGGTGGCGCCTCGACTGCGCCCTCGACCTGGAGATGATCCGCTGGTCGGCGATGCTCGGAGCCCTGGAGGCCCTCGAGCAGGGGACGACGGCCATCGTGGACCACCACGAGTCGCCGCACGCCATCGAGGGCTCGCTGGAGACCATCGCCGCCGCCTGCGCCGAAGTCGGGGTGCGGGTGCTGTGCGCCTACGGGATCACCGACCGCCACGGCCGTGACGGGGCGCGGCGGGGGCTCGAGGAGAACCGCCGCTTCCTCGAAGCCGGGGGGAAGGGCCTGGTCGGCGTGCATGCCGCCTTCACCTGCCACCCGGAGACCCTGGAGGCCGCCGCCACCCTGGCCGCCGACCTTGGGGTGGGGGTGCACATCCACGTGGCCGAGGGCCCCGGGGATGCCGCCGCCGCCGATCAGCTTGCCGGGCTCAGCCGGGACGACTGGCTGCTGGCCCACGGGATCCACCTACCGGACGACCATCGCCTGCGGGGAACCATCCTGCACAACCCCCGCTCGAATCTGAACAACGCGGTGGGCTACGCCGACCCGCGCCGCTTCCGCCAGCCGGTAGCCCTGGGCACCGACGGCATCGGGGGCAACATGCTGGAAGAGTTCCGCCTGGCCTACGTGCTGCATCGCTCCGTCGACGTCACCGCCACCCCCGAGACGGCCTGGCGCTGGCTGGAGACCGGCTGGGATCTGATCCCCGAGGCTCGGGACGACCGGGTCACCTGGTCCTACGAGCCCATGGACCCCTGGCACATCGCCTTCACCCCCGGCATCCGGCCGCTGCGGGTGGAAGTGGGGGGTGAGTTCGTCTTCGAAGACGGACGGCCCACCCGGGTGGATGCTGCCGAAGTGCGTGCCAAGGCAAGAGAGCAGGCGGCCCGGCTCCACGCCCGGCTGTGAGAGGAGACTGAGGTGTCGGATCGCTTCCACCCCATCTCGATGGAAGACCTCACCTCCTGGGTGTTCGGCGAGCTGAAGGCGAAGGGATCGATCTTTGGGATCCCGCAGGAACTGTTCTTCACTCCGCGGGCCGGGGACCGATTCCGCACCGCGGCCTACGGTCACCCTCTGGAGACACCGTTCGGCCCGGCCGCCGGGCCCCACACCCAGATGGCGCAGAACATCGTGGTGGCCTGGCTGTGCGGGGCGCGCTTCATCGAGCTGAAGACGGTGCAGACGCTCGACCGCCTCGACGTGAACAAGCCTTGCATCGACATGAAGGACGAGGGCTACAACGTCGAGTGGTCCCAGGAGCTGCGCATGTACCAGTCCTTCGACGAGTACCTACGCGCCTGGGTGCTGATCCACGCTCTGCACCGCCGCCTGGGCTTCCCCGGGGACCGCCCGGGGGTGGTCTTCAACATGAGCGTCGGCTACGACCTGGCCGGCATCCAGAAGCCCAACGTGCAGTGGTACCTGGATGTCATGCGCGACGCCTCGGCCTATCTGGGCAGCTACGTGGACATCGTGGCCCGCCACTTTCCCGAGGTACGCGCCATCGGCATCCCGGCCGAGCTCAGCGACAACGTGACCCTGTCCACCATGCACGGCTGCCCCCCGGATGAGATCGAGAAGATCGCCGGCTATCTGCTGGCAGAGCGCGGCCTGCACACCGCGGTGAAATGCAACCCCACGCTGCTGGGGCCGGAGCGGGTGCGCGGGATCCTCCACGGCGATTTGGGTTACGGCGACGTGGTAGTGCCCGACGCCGCCTTCGGCCACGACCTCAAATGGGAGGACGCCGTACCCATGTTCCGCCGTCTGCAGGGGACCGCGGCGGGGCGGGGC
Source organism: Acidimicrobiia bacterium (assembly GCA_016932695.1). GTDB lineage: Bacteria > Actinomycetota > Acidimicrobiia > Spongiisociales > UBA11373 > VGBK01. The sequence goes on from JAFGCH010000144.1 coordinate 9,231, forward strand.
CGGCACTTCGGCCTCAAGCTCAGCAACACCCTCGAGGTGGAGAACCGGCGGTCGGTGTTCCCCGACGATTCGATGATGTACTTGTCGGGGCGGGCGCTCCATGCCCTCACGGTGAACCTCGCCCTGCGGCTGGCCGAGGAGTACCGCGGCGGGATACCGCTGTCCTTCGCCGGCGGGGCCGACTGCTTCAACGGCCCGCAGCTCCTGGCGTGCGGGCTGCGCCCGGTCACCGTCTGCAGCGACTTGCTGCGCTCGGGCGGCTACCTGCGCTTGCTGCAGTACCTGGAGGAGACCACGGCGGCGCTGGATGCTGCCGGGGCAGCCGACCTCGACGACTTCGGCCGGCGCGTCGCCGGGGTGACCGATTTGGGGGAAGCGCGCCGGGCCAACTTGGGCCGCTACGCCGGGGAGGTGCGGCGGGAGCGCCGCTATCGCAAGGACGCCTTCGAAACCACCCGGTCCAAGACGAGCCGCCCCCTGGGCCTCTTCGACTGCATCGAGGCCCCCTGCACCGACGAGTGCCCGGTGGACCAGGACGTGCCGCAGTACATGGCGGCGGTGCGGGAAGGGCGCTACGCCGACGCAGTGGCGATCACCCGGCGGGACAATCCCCTCGCCTCGATCCTGGGCCACGTCTGCGATCACCTCTGCGAGCACACCTGCATCCGCACGCACTACGACGAGCCGCTCGCCATCCGGGAGATCAAGCGGTTCATCATGTCCCGCGAGGAGGCCCCGGAGGTGGGGGAGCGGGCCCCCGATCGTGGCCGCAAGGCGGCGATCATCGGGGCCGGGCCCGCCGGGATTGCAGCCGCCCGACTGCTCGGTCGGGCGGGGTTCGGGGTCACCATCTTCGAGCGGCACCCCTATGCCGGGGGGATGGTGGGCGGGGCCATTCCCACCTACCGGCTGCCTCAGGAGCGCATTGATGCCGACCTCGCCGGGCTCGGGGCTCTGGGGGTGGTCATCGAGTACGGCAAGGAGGCAGGGGTCGACTTCACCCTGTCGAGCCTGCGGGAGCAGGGCTTCGGGCCGATCCTGGTGGCGGTGGGGGCCCAGGTGGCCAAGCGCCTGGGCATCCCCGGCGAGGAGGCGGAGGGGGTGCTCGACGGCATCACTTTCCTGCGCTCGGTGCGCGAAGGCCTCCCGGTCCCCATCGGGAAGCGGGTGGCGGTGGTGGGAGCGGGCGACACGGCCATGGACTGCGCTCGCACCGCCCGGCGCCTGGGGGCCGAGGTCACCATCGTCTACCGCCGCACCATCGACCAGATGCCCGCTGACCGGGAAGAGGTCCGGGCCATGCTGGAGGAAGGGGTGGCGGTGGAGGAGTTGGCGCTCCCGGTGCGCTTGCAGGTCGAAGACGGGCACCTCGCCGGCGTGGTCTGCGCCCGCATGGAGTACCGGGGGGAGCGCGACGCCGGCGGGCGCAAAGTGCCGACCGCCGTCGAGGGATCCGAGTACGAGATCCCCTTCGACACTCTGTTGCTGGCGGTGAGCCAGCACGCCGCGCTGGGTTTCTTCGACGACGAACAGCCCGAACTGACCAAGGGCGGCTATCTGGCCTGCGACCCCGAAACCATGGAGACTTCGCTGCCGGGCGTGTATGCCGCGGGCGACGTTGCGGCCCACGGGCCGGCTTCCATCGTGCGGGCCGCCGGTGACGGCAAGCGCGCCGCGGCGGCAATCATCGCCGGCGACCGTCCGCATCGAGCGCCGCATCGTCCGCCTGAGGACCTGCCCGCCTTGTTGCGACGGCGGGCTCATCGCGAGTGGCGAGTTCCGGTGCGGCACACCCCGCTGAGCCTGCGGTCGGGCTTCGCGGAGACGACTCATACGTACTCGGAGGAGGAGGCTCGGGCGGAGGCAGCGCGCTGCCTGGACTGTGATCGCTTCTGCAGCATCTGTGTGGGGGTCTGCCCCAACCTGGCGATCCTCACCTACGCCTCCGACCCGGTGGCGGTCGAGCTGCCGGCACTGCGGGTGGAGGCAGGCCGGGTGGTGGCAGCGGGCACCACTCCCTTCCGGGTGGAACAGCGTCTGCAAGTGGCCGTACTCACCGATTTCTGCAACGAGTGCGGCAACTGCGCCACCTTCTGCCCTACGGCAGGCAAGCCTTATCGCGACAAGCCCCGCCTCTACCTCGATCGCGCCGACTTCGAGGCCGAGTCGGACAACGCTTTCATGTTCCTGGGCCGAGGGGTCGTCGAGGCTCGTGCCGGGGGCGAAACCCTTCGGGTGGAAGCCGGAGAGGCGATTCAGTGCACGACCGACCGAGTCGCGCTGCGCCTGGACCCCATCACCTGGCAGGTCCTGAACGCCGAGGTGCGACCGGGCGCCGGCGACGGAGAGATCCCGCTGGGCGCGGCGGCGGCGGCCTACACACTCATGGTCGACCTATCTGCGGCCGCGCCGTTCTTGCCGGCGGCGGCCCCTGCGGGCACGGGCAGCTTCGTGGGGCACCCGGGATACGAGGAGTAGGGGGTCGGGCGCGACGCCGCCCGTGGAGGGGGGACGGGGCGAGTTGGGCCGGGGCGGGGGCCACCGTTGTGTTTGGCCCTCACCGCGTCGGCCGCTTGGCGGCGCGCGACGCGGCTCTCCCGGCAACGCGGGACAGGGCTCAAGGCCCAACTGAGGGCCGTCGGGAGGGGGAGAACAGGAGTCGGCCGTGGAGGGGGGACGGGGCGACCGGGGCCCCAGCCGCAGTCGTGGGCGCCGGGAGCGGAGAGCGCGTCCCCGTCGGCCGGGCCGACCGGCGCGGCGCTTCCTCAAGCGCGTGCCGCCTGCCGCCCGCGGCGCCGGGGAGGGAGCTTCCGGGTAGGCGGCCTGGTGCCGTTCCTGGGCACGTCCGGGCCGCACTCGGCGCTCCGCTCGCCCGCCCTTGCTCGCCCATCGTCCGGCCCCTCCACGGGCCGACGATCCGTACGGCGAACCTTGGTCCCGGTTGGTCCCGACCGATAGGGCCGAAAGACCCGGGCGCTCACAGGTTGCCGGCGGAGAGATCGCGGCGAACCTGCTCGGCACGCCGGCGCACCTCCGGCAGGTCATCGAGGCGCTCGAGGGAGCGCAGCGCCAGGGCTAGGCGGGGGTTGGTGGAGAAGCGGTTCCTATGGCGGTCGAGGAAGTCCCAGTACAGGGTGGTGAAGGGGCAGGCGCTGGGGCCGACGCGGCTGCCGGGGTCGAAGCGGCAGCCGGTGCAGTAGTTGCTCATGCGTTGCAGGTAGCGGCCGGAGGCGGCGTAGGGCTTGGTGGCCATGCGGCCCCCATCGGCATGGAGAGCCATGCCGATGACATTCGGGATCATGACCCACTCCGCTCCATCCACGAAGGCGGTCCGCATCCAGAGGACCATCTCCCGCGGCTCCACCCCGGCAGTCAGGGCGAGGTTGCCCAGCACCATGAGGCGCTGGATGTGGTGGGCGTAGGCCCGGCGGCGCAGGCCGGAGATCGTCTGCGCTACGCAGTTCATGGTCGTAGGGGCACCGCGGAAGGCGGGGGGCAGCGGCAGATGGGCTTCGAGAGCGTTCTCGTCCCGGTAGCCGGGCATCCACAGCCAGTAGAGGCCCCAGACGTATTCGCGCCAGCCGACGATCTGGCGGAGGAAGCCTTCCAACGACGGCAGAGGCACCCCGCCCAAGCGGTGAGCGGCAAGGGCGGCATCGATGACTTCCTGAGGCCGCAGCAGGCCCAAGTTGAGCGCCGGGCTTAGCAAGGAGTGGGCCAGGTGCCAGTCGGCTTGGAGCATGGCATCCTGATGAGGCCCGAAATGGGGCAGGAAGTCCCGGCAGAAGGAGGCCAGGCGTTCCCGGGCCTGAGATCGGGAAGCCGGCCACCATCCCTGCGGCGGCTCTCCCCAGAGCCCTGAGGGCAGATCGGCCAGCACGGCGCGATCGAGGTCGTCGAGAGAGAAGGACTTCGGCACCGGCCAGGGAGTGCCGTGGCGGGGGGGCGGACGGCGGTTCTCGGTGTCGAAACTCCAGCGCCCGCCTTGGGGTTCGTCCCCTTCCATGAGGAGGCCGAGCCGCCGCCGCTGCCACCGGTAGAAGTCGTCCATCCGCAGCCGTCGGCGGCCGTTTGCCCAAGCGGCGAAGTTGCCGGGATGGCAGAGGAACTGATCGGTGGGCACCAGTTGCACTCCCCGGCGGCGGAGCAGGGCGAGGCCTTCCCAGGAAGTGGGTTCGGCAGCCACGACCTGCTCGGGCCCGTAGTCGGCCCGGTGGGCCTTCAACCCCGCGTCGAGGGACCCGGCCCGCCGATAGTCGACTTGGAAGCCCTCGCGGGTGAGTTCGGCGGCAAACCGCCTCATGGCAGAGAGCACCAGGTGGGCTCGCTGCCGATGCCAGGCATGGCCGCCGAGCTTGGCGGCGCTCTCCACCAGCAGCACGCGGTGCGTGCCCGGGCGGGCTGAGGCCAGGGCGCCGGTAGATCTGTTGAGCTGATCGCCCAGAACCCAGATCGTCTGCACCACCGCAGCATATGGCAGGGCGGGCTCGTCGGCAGCGCCGGTGGTGCCGGCGGGGCCGGGTTCGACTACCGACGCGGCGGCTACTCTCGGTGAGCCATGAGGCCGACCGGGAGCGAGGAACGAAGGTTGCGGGCGATCGAGCTCGGGCTCGTGCTGAGTCTGGCTCTGCTGGTGGCACCGCTGGTCCCGGCGGCGCCCGGGGCAGCGGCAAGCCCGGCCCTGGAGGGTCAGGCTCTGGGGCTCTTCGATCCCTACGCCGGTCTCTGGTACTTGAGAGATGCGGCGGGGCACACCACCCGGCTGGGGCCGTTCGGCCGTCCCGGGGACGTGCCGCTGGTGGGGGATTGGGACGGCGACGGCGTCGATACTCTCGGGGTGTACCGCCCCGAAGAGGGGCGCCTGATCCTGCGGGCGAGCGGACTGCCCATCGCTTTCGTCTATCCCATGCCGGGTGGCGGCCTCCCGGTGGTAGCCGACACCGACGGAGACGGGCGCGACACGGTGTCCCTGGCGCGCGGCGGACGCTTGTACGTCCTCGACGGTCTCGGCAGGGGGCCGGAGGAGTCGACCGGTCCCGACCCGCTGCCGTTGCCGCTGCCTCCGGGCACCGAAGCGCTGGTCGGCGGCGACTTCGACGGCGACGGCGTGGATGAAGTGGCGGCGGTTCACCAGGGGAGGGTGGAGGTCATTGCTCCCCACGGCGGATTCGGGCTGGGCTACGTGGGAACGGCCCTACCGGTGGCCGGTGACTGGAACGGTGACGGAGTCGCCGGCGTGGGTGTGTACGACCCGTGGCGGGCGGCATTCCGCCTCGTCGAGCGGGAGGGCACGGACGCCCCCAGGGCGGTGCCCTACGGCTCCTTGGGGATGCTGCCGGTAGCCGGGGCTTTCGGGGCGCTACCGGGGAAGGACACCCCGCCGCCCCACCGTGCCGGCCTGCCCGCCATGGCGATGGGGGAGGTGGGGCCTGAGGTGGCCCTCCTCCAGCAGGAACTGTCCCGCCGCCACCTGTACCGGGGCGCCATCGACGGCGAGTTCGGGCCGGCTGCTGCCTACGCGGTGCTGACCTTCCACAAGGTGCTCGGCGTGGAGCGCACCTGGGAGTGGGAAGAGGAGGACTCGCGGCGGATGGCCGCTTTCATCCTCCCGCCGCTTCCCGAGCGCCCCGAGGAGCCCGATCGGGTGGAGGTGGACGTCGGCCGCCAGGTGCTTTACCTCATCGAGGATCACGAAGTGGCGGCGGTGGTGCCGGTCTCCACCGCCGGGGGCTACTTGTACTACAGCGTGCGCTCCGGCGGCCGGGTACGGGCTCGTACCCCGCACGGTGACTTCACCCTGACCCGCCACTCCCGGGGCTGGAGTTGTGACTCTCTCACCGGGTGGTGCATCTACAACCCGTGGAACTTCACTCCCATGTACGCGCTCCACGGCTACGGCGAAGTCCCCGCCTACCCGGCCTCCCATGGCTGCGTGCGCCTGCCTATTTGGGAATCGGACCTCTTGGAGGCCCATCTCTTGATCGGGATGCCTTTCCACGTCTGGGACGAGTATCGCCCGCGCACCCGTTGATAGCGGCGGGGAGCAGGCCGGGGGTTCGCGCTACCCTGTTGCAGTGGCTCATGGCCGTGCTCTTCTGCTCCGGCGGTGCTTCGGCGCGCTGTCGGTCTTGGCGCTGGTGGGCTTTCTCGGTGGCTTTGCTCCCGGCCCGCTTGCTTGGGGTGCCGAGACGCCGGGTGCCGCGGTCCACTCGGTCGGCCTGTTCGACCCCGCCACCGGCGAGTGGTACCTCCGGGACGACGTGGGGCGTACTACGCGGATAGCCCGGTTCGGAGGCGCCGGCGTCGTGCCCCTCATGGGCGATTGGGATGGCGACGGTATCGATACCCCTGCGGTCTACCGGTCCGCCGCCGGTCGGCTCTTCATTCGCAACGGGCGCAGCCCGGTGTCGTTCGTGCACCCGATCCTCTCCGACGGCATCCCGGTGGTGGCCGACTTCGATGGGGACGGCCGGGATACGGTGTCGGTGGCCAAGGGCGGGCTTCTCTTCGTGAACGACCAACTGGGGACGACACCGAATGGGTCGCTGACCCTCGACCCCTTTCCCCTCTCGGTGCCCAAAGGCACCGAGGCCCTGATCGGGGGAGACTTCGACGGGGACGGGGCAGACGAGGCGGCGGCGGTGCGGCAGGGGATGGCCTTTCTGCTGACTCCGGGTGGACCGGTTCCCTGGCAGTACTTGGGGGTAGGACTGCCGGTGGCAGGTGACTGGGACGGAGACGGGGTGGATACCCTGGGCGGCTACGACATGTGGCGGGCGCAGTTTCGCCTCTTTGGCCCCCCCGGCCGGGGGGAGCCGACGGTCATCGACTACGGCGCGGCCGGCATGGCGCCGGTCGCCGGCTACTTCGGCACCCTGCCCGGGGCCGATTCCCCGCCGCGATACGGAGCCGGCCTCCCGGCGATGGACCTGGGCGAAGAGGGGCCTCACGTGCTGGTGCTGCAGCAGGAGCTTGCCCGGCGCCATCTCTACCGGGGGCCGCTCGACGGGGTTTTCAGCGACGCCACCTCCCATGCCGTGATGGCTTTCCACAAGGTGATGGAGGCGGAGCGGACCTGGGTTTGGGAAGCGACGGATTCACTGCTGATGGCACGCTTCCGCCTGCCCCCGCTTCCCGTCCGGCCCGACGAGCCGGATCGGGTGGAGGTGGACCTCGGCCGCCAGGCGGCCTACGTGTTCCGGGACGGGGAGGTGGTGGAGATCATCCCGGTGTCCAGCGGAGGCGGCTATCGCTACTACAGCGACTTCCGCGAGATGGACGTCTGGGCGGTCACCCCGCGGGGCGACTTCACCCTCTACCGCCACGTGGTGGGCTGGGATTGGGTCATGCGGACCGAGGAGGACACGGGGCGGTGCCGCCCCTATAGCGGCGACTACTGCGTCTACAGCCCCTGGAACTTCGCCCCGTGGGCCGCCCTGCACGGCTACGAACCGGTCCCCGAGTACCCCGTGTCCCACGGCTGCATTCGGATGACCCTGTGGGACGCCGACGCCCTCGAGGGTGTCCTCTTCGTGGGGATGCCCTTCCACGTCTGGGACGAGTACCCCGCCGCCGGCTGATGGGGCGGCGGGGGTCGTCCCTCCCGGCCTACGATGCCCTCACTCCCGAGGAAGGGGGACGCCCTGGCCCGCGACACCATTCCCGCCCGGCTGTGGCGCAATGCCGCGGCTTTGTCCGACCGCCCCGCCTATCTGGAGAAAGTGGCCGGCGGCTATCGAGCGGTGACCTGGGCCGACTACGCCGGCGAGGTGCGTCGGGTGGGCCGTGCCCTGCTGGCGCTCGGCCTCGGCCCGGGCCGCCCGGCCGCCATCCTCGGCTTCAATCGACCGGAGTGGGTGCTCACCTACCTCGGGGCCATGGCGGCGGGCGGGACGGCGGTCGGCATCTACACCACCTCCCCGGCCGAGGAGGCCGCCTACGTGATGGGCCACTCCGAAGCGCTGGTAGTGGTAGTGGAGGGCGGCGCCAACCTGGAGAAGGTGCTCGCCCAACGGGACGCGCTGCCCGGCCTGCGCTGGGTCGTGACCATGAGGGGCGCTTCCCCGGTCGACGACCCGGGGGTTCTGTCCTGGGAGGAGTTCCTCGCCCGCGCCGACCAGGTGGCCGACGCCGATCTGGCAACCCGGGGTGAGGCGGTGAGCGGAGGTGATCCCGCCACCCTGATCTACACCTCGGGGACCACCGGGACGCCCAAGGGGGTGGTCCTCACCCACGACAACCTGGCCTGGACCGCGGACCAGGCGCAGGGGGTCTTCCCCATCGGCCCCGACGACGTGCTGCTCAGCTACCTGCCCCTGAGCCACGTTGCCGAGCAGATGTATGCGGTTCACGTGGCGATCGCTTTCGGCTACAGCGTGGCCTTCGCCGAGTCGGTGGAGGCGGTGCGCGACAACCTGAAGGAAGTCAGGCCCACTCTCTTCTTCGGGGTGCCGCGAGTGTGGGACAAGCTGGCCGCCGCGGTGCGCGCCCGCTTGTCGGAGGCACACGGGGCCCGCGCTGCTCTGGCCCACTGGGCCATGGGATGCGCCCGGCGGGCGATGCTGCGGCGCCACGCCGGGCAGACGCCGGGGCCATGGCTGGGACTGCAGTACTCCCTGGCCCGCCGGCTGTTCCATCACCGGGTGAAGTCGGCGCTGGGGCTCGACCGCTGCCACTTCGCCGCCAGCGGCGCCGCTCCGGCCGACCCGGAGGTGCTGGAGTTCCTGGCCGGTCTCGACCTGGCGGTGTACGAGGTATACGGCCTCTCGGAGACCAGCGGGCCGGTGACCTGGAATCGCCCCGGCCGCACCCGGCTGGGGACGGTGGGACCGGCCTACCCGGGGGTGGAGGTGCGTCTCGCCGCCGACGGGGAGGTCCTGGTGCACGGGGGCAACGTGTTCGCCCGGTACCACCGCGACCCGGAAGGCACGGCAGCCGCTTTCCGCGACGGCTGGTTCGCCACCGGGGACCTGGGGTCGCTCGATGCCGAGGGCTTCCTCACGGTCGACGGCCGGAAGAAGGAACTGTTGGTGACCGCCGGCGGCAAGAACGTGGCTCCCGCCCCGCTGGAGGCGGCCCTCAGGCAGCACCCCCTGGTGGGAGAGGCGATGGTGCTCGGGGACCGCCGTCCCTACCTGACCGCTCTCATCTCCCTCGACCCCGATGCCGCGGCGGCCTACGCCACCGCCGGGGGAGTGGTCGGGCCGGTGCACTCCCGGCCCGAGGTGCGGGAGGAGGTCTCCCGGGCGGTCGAGGAGGCGAACGCTCGCGTGGCCCGGGCGGCGCAGGTGAAGCGCTTCACCATCCTGCCCCGCCTGCTGACGATCGACGACGGAGAGCTGACGGCAACGCTCAAGGTGAAGCGGGAGGCGGTGGCGGCCCACTTCGCCGCCGAGATCGAGGCCATGTATCGCGACTAGGGGAAGCAAGCGCCTCGGCGCAGTGTTGCACCCCGCATGCGCTGGCGTTGGTTGGCCCCGGCTGTGGTGTTGGTGCTGGCCGCGACGGCTTGCTCCCCCGGCTCGTCGCCACCCGAGCAGAGCGCCTTCGCCGGCACCACGCCCGCCCCGGAGTTCCCCGACGGCCTCGACTGGCTCAACACCCCCCGGCCGCTGAGCCTGGCCGACCTGCGCGGCAAGGTGGTCTTGCTCGACTTCTGGACCTACGGGTGCATCAACTGCATCCACGTCATCCCCGACCTGAAGCGCCTGGAGGCCGAGTTCTCCGAGGAGTTGGTGGTGATCGGGGTGCACTCGGCCAAGTTCGACAACGAGGGCGAGACCGCGAACCTGCGGCGCATCGTGGTGCGCTACGGGCTGGAGCACCCGGTGGTGAACGATGTCGACTTCGCCGTCTGGCGCCGCTACGAAGCCCGAGCCTGGCCCACGGTGGTGCTGATCGACCCCGCCGGCAAGATCGTCTTCAGCCTCGCCGGGGAGAGGGTCTACGAGCGCTTTCAGCCCCTGGTCGCTGGGGTGGTGCAGGAGTTCGAACGGCGGGGCCTGCTGGACCGCACTCCGCTGGACCTCGCCCCCGAGGCCGCCGGCCTCCCCGAAACGGTGCTCTCCTTCCCCGGGAAGGTGCTGGCCGACCCCGGCCGGGGCCGGATGTTTGTGGCCGACACCAACCACCACCGCATCGTCGTGGCCGACCCGGACACGGGCGAAGTGCTCGATGTGGCCGGCTCGGGCCTCCCGGGGTTCGGCGATGGGGCCTTCGCCGCGGCGGCGTTCGATGCCCCGCAGGGCATGGCGCTCTCGAGCGACGGCGGCACCCTCTACGTAGCCGATCCCGGGAACCACGCGGTGCGGGCGCTCGACCTGGCCGCCCGAACGGTGAGCACGCTGGCCGGCACCGGCGAGCAGGCCGGCAACTACCCCCCGGCTCCC
>JAFGCH010000145.1 GCA_016932695.1 Acidimicrobiia bacterium
CTCCCTGTTGCACGACCTGCCCAACTACCGGGATTCCCTGCCGACCAAAGTGATCGAGTACTTGCAGATGGGACTCCCGGTGGTGGCTGCCGACCTGCCCGGCACCCGGCAGGCGGTGGCGGGAAGAGAAGCGGTCTTCCTGGTACCGCCGGGCGATCCGGTAGCGGCGGCCGCCGCCCTGGAGCAGGCGCTGGCCGGAGGTGAGGCGCGACGGACGGCGGCGGCGCAGGCCGAGGCGCTGCGGGGGAACTTGGTGTGGCCGGATGAGGCGGTGCGGCGCCTCTACCTGCAGACGGCCCGCGTTATGTGAAGTTGATCTTTGTAAGGCTTTGCCGGAACGGAAACCGCGCGCCGCAGCCGCATCGTCTCAGCGGCGTAAGGCACCGAACCAAGCAATCGGGGGAATCGGTGATGTTGAGCAAGAAGATCATGGCCGCTCTAGCGGCCCTGCTGGCCCTGGCTCTCCTCGCCACGGCCTGCGGTGACGACGACGAGGAGGAGCAGAGCGGCCTGCCCAACCCGGCCTCGGCGTTCTGCGAGGAGCAGGGCGGCACGGTCGAGATCCGCGACGAGGCGGGCGGCCAAGTGGGCTACTGCGTCTTCGACGACGGGTCGGAGTGCGAAGAGTGGGCCTTCTACCGGGGCGAGTGCTCGCCCGGGCAATCCCTCGGCGGTGAGACCGGCATCGCCAACCCGGCCTCGGTCTACTGCCAGGAGCAGGGCGGCACGCTGGACCTCGCCACGGGCATCTGCACCCTGGCCGACGGCACGGAATGCGACGAGTGGGCCTTCTACCGGGGCGAGTGCGGCCCCGGCCAGGCGATGGGCGAGGCCGTGATCGGCGGCAACGCTCAGCTCCCCAACCCGGCCGCGGTCTACTGCGAGGAGCAGGGCGGCACGGTGGAGATCATCACCGCCGCCGACGGCAGCCAGTCCGGGGTGTGCAAGTTCGCCGACGGCTCGCAGTGCGACTCGTGGGCCTTCTGGCGGGGCGAGTGCTCTCCGGGGGCCTGACCGAACCGAACCAGGAAGGCGGCGCAGGGGAAACCCTGCGCCGCTGTCGCGTCAGTTCACCAAATCCTCTTCGCGCAGGCCGAAGGCGGGGTGGCGCAGCTTGGCCAGGGCGCGTTTCTCGATCTGGCGGATGCGCTCCGGGGTGAGGCCGAACTCGCTGCCGATCTCCTCGAGGGTGCGGGGCACCGAGTCCTCCAGGAACCCGTAGCGGGCGGTGAGGATGCGATGCTCCCGCTCATCGAGGCGGGCCACCGCCTGGCGGAGCAGCGCGGCGATCTCGGCGTTCTCGGCGGCGACGGCTACATCTTCGGCGTCCTCATCGGAGATGAAGTCGCCCAGCAGGGCGCCGTCTTCGCCGACCGGCTGGTCGATGGAGACCTCGTCGGCCACCAGCAGGGCACGTTCCACGTCGGCCGAGTCGATGCCGGTCTCGGCGGCGATCTCGGCGATGCTGGGCGGGTGCCCCAGGCGCGCATTGAGGCCGGCCGCGGCCCCGCGGATGGTGGCCAGAGTGTCGTGCAACTGCCCGGGGATGCGCACCAGGCGCCCCTTCTCGGCCACGGCCCGGGCCAGGGCCTGGCGGATCCACCAGGTGGCGTAGGTGGAGAACTTGAAACCGCGCCGCCACTCGAACTTGTCCACGGCGCGCATCAGGCCCAGGTTGCCTTCCTGTACCAAGTCGCCCATGTCGAGGCCGGCGGCACCGGCGTAGCGGCGGGCGTTGGCCACGACCAGGCGGAGGTTGGCCGAGATGAAGCGATTGCGGGCCTCTTCGCCCCGGCGGACGGCGCGGCGCAAGTCGGCCGCTTCGGCCGCCGGGACCTTGCCGGTCTCCAGCCGGGCGGCGGCGTGGCGGCCTTCCTCGATCTGCTGGCCGAGCTCGATCTCATCGGCGGCGGTGAGCAGGTCGTGCTGACCTACCGACTCGAGGTAGAGGGTCAGCGAGTCGGGCAGGGGGTCGGTACGGGGTCGGGTCAGAGTGGTCGTCATGCTCTTTCGTGCCTCGTCGCTAAATGGAACACCTGCCGCCTTGTATTCGTTCCCGGAGGCCGTCTCGGATGCTGGGGGGTTCTCAGGCCGGCGCACCCCTGAGCGGGCGTGCCCTTCCCACCAGGAAGCCCAGGCCCCAGGCGAAGTGCATGGTGGGCAGCACGAGGAGAAGGGCCAGCGTAGCCGAGTCGCGGCGGCGAGCGGCTTCCAACGCCGCGGTGGTGAGGAGCGCGGCCAAGTAAGCGCCCGGGACCGGGGCGGCGGCCCAGGGCCAAGGGGTGAGCAGCATGGCCGGCGACCAGACCAGTCCCGCCACCAGCCCCGGGGCGGCGAGTTGCCGCCAGCGCAGGGAACGCGGGTGCTTGCGCAGCATCACCCGCTTCCAGGTGCCGTACTCCCAGTACTGCCGCCACAGCGGCCGCAATCCGGCGCGCGGGGCGTAGGCCACCGCCAGGTCGGGATGGAAGTACACCGTCCCTCCGGACTGCCGCAGCCGCCAGTTCAGTTCGTAGTCCTGGTTGCGCACCTGCCCTTCGTCGAAGCCACCGACCCGTTCCAGGGCGGTGCGGCGGAAGACCCCCAGGTAGACGGTGTCCACCGGGCCCGGCTTGCCCCCGGTGCGGTACCGGGCGTCGCCCACTCCCAGGTAGGTGGTCTGGGCGATGGCGACCGCCCTCTGCAGGAAGCCGGCGCCCTCCGCCGCCTGGGTGCCGCCCACGTTGTCCGCCCCGGTCTGGGCCAGGATCTCCACCGCGCGGCGCAGGTAGTAGTGGGGGAACCGGCTCTGTGCATCGCAGCGGGCGATGACCTCGCCGCGCGAGGCGGCGATGGCGGCGTTCAGGCCGGCGGCGGTGCCTCCCGAGGGGTTGGGGACCAGGCGTACCCGCGGGTCTGTCGCCAGGCGGGCGAGGATCGCGGCGGTGCCATCGCGCGACGGCCCGTGGGCGACGACTACTTCCACCTCCCCGCCGTAGTCCTGGTTGAGGGCGGCGGCGACGGCCTCGGCCACGGTGGCCGCCCCGTTGAGGACGGTCATGACGACGGAGACCGGGGGGAGCGCAGGATCAGCCAAAGCGGTAGCCCACCGAGCGCACCGTGGTGATCCAGGAGGCCCGGGTCTCGCCCAGCTTGGCCCGCAGGCGCCGCACGTGGACGTCGACGGTACGAGCCCCGCCGAAGTAGTCGTAGCCCCACACCCGGGAGAGCAGTTGCTCGCGGCTCCAGGCCCGGGCGGGGTGCGAGGCGAAGAAGCGCAGCAGTTCGTACTCCATGTAGGTGAGGTCGATGGGGGTGCCCCCCAGGCGGGCCTGGTAGGTGGCCAGGTTCAGCTCGAGGTCCTTGAAGCGGATGACGTCCTGGGCCGGCTCATCGCCGGCCAGGGCGTGCAGGCGCCGGAGGCGCAGGGCCAGCTCCCCCGGGTCGATGGGGGAGAGCAGGAAGTCGTCGCAGGCCTCCATCGGCAGGGTTGCCGTCTGGGCCCGGGTCGCCACCAGCAGCACCGGGGCGCCGCCGTCGGCCCGGACCCGGCGGGCCAGCGACAGCGCCGCCGTGGAGTCGTCGGCCAGCTCCACCACCAGTGCCGCCCATCCCTCTTCCGGCTCCTGGTCGGCGATGGCGGCGGCGTCGGCCACCGGCACCGGACGGGCCCCCGCCGAAAGAAGGGCCTCCACCAGTGGGGCGGAGGGCTGCTCGGGGTGGACGGCGACCAGCATCACAGGATCGGCAGGTACTCCCGCAGTTCGAAGCGGGAGACGTGGCGCTGGTAACGGTCCCACTCGCGCCGCTTGTTGCGCAGGAACCACTCGAACAGATGCTCGCCGAGGGCGGCGGCCACCAACTCCGA
>JAFGCH010000146.1 GCA_016932695.1 Acidimicrobiia bacterium
ACATGACACGGGCGGCCCCGTGGGGCCGCCCGTCTGGTGGAGGTGCGGGGAGTCGAACCCCGGTCCTCTGAGTTTCAACGCCGGCGTCTCCGAGCGCAGCCGGTAGCAGGTTCTCGGGAGGCGGGACGCTACCGGCGCGTCTCCCGCCACCCCAGCCGCAGTCGGCTTGACCCGCCGGTCACGGCACCCCGGCGAGGGCATCCCCCATTGCGACGCCCGACACCGGCGAGGGGGGAACCCTCCGGGCGGACGGGCCGACTAGTTAGGCGGCCAGTGCGAGTTCAGGCTCGGCACTTATTGGTTGTCCCGGCTCTTTAACGAGGACTCCGGGGACCTCGGCTCGCTGCCGTCGCCTCAACCCTCAGAGTCGAAACCAGTTCACCCCCAAGGGCGCGAAGCGCACTACTCACTGTACAACGGCTTCCGGTCGGAGGGGATTCCGCGTCCCAATCAGCTAAGCCCCCCTGCCTTTCGCCCGCACCGCGCCTGCTCCGCGAGCGCGCTCTCCCGGCAAACCGGGGGGACGCCGTCAGTCGATGCTCTTGTGGCGCATGGCCCGCTGCATCTCGCGCTCGGCCTGGCGGCGCTTCAGCGTCTCCCGCTTGTCGTACTGCGCCTTCCCCTTGGCCAGAGCCAACTCGACTTTGGCCTTGCCCTCCTTGAAGTAGACCCTCGTCGGGATGAGGGTCAGGCCCTTCTGCTCCAGCTTGCCCCGGATGCGGTCTATCTCCCCGCGGTGCAGCAGAAGTCTCCGGGTGCGATCGGGCTCGTGGCCTCCCTCGCGGGCGAACTGGTAGGGGGAGATGTGCAGCCCCACCAGCCAGGCCTCCCCCTCCTCGATGATGCCGTAGGAGTCCTTGAGGTCGGCCCGCCCCGCCCGCAGGCTCTTGACCTCGGAGCCCACCAGAGCCAACCCGGCCTCGAACGACTCCTGCAGGTCGTAGTCATGACGGGCCCGCCGGTTGACGGCGATCACCTTGACCCCGGCCCCCTCCGGGGCGGCGCGCCGGGGCATCAGTCGCGCAGGGTGCCCCACATGCCCAGGGCGCTGCCCAGCAGGCCGGTGATGGCGCCGAAGGCCAGCACCAGCAGCGACTGCTGCAGCAGGAACTGGACGGGGACCACGATGGAGTCGGGGTCGGCCACCGTGCTGAGCATCTGGACGATGGGCTTGTGCCCCAGCCCAACAATCAACGCGGCCAGGGCGGCGCCGGCCACCCCCTCGAAGAGGCCCTCGAGCAGGAAGGGGATGCGGATGAACCAGTTGCCCGCCCCCACCAGGCGCATGATGGAGATCTCCTCGCGCCGGGCGTAGACCGCCATGCGGATGGTGTTGGCGATCAGCACCAGGGCGGCGGCCCCCAGCACCACGAACACCCCCACGGCGAAAGTGCGCATGCGGTTGGAGCGGGCCACCAGGGCGTCGATCTCCTCCCCGGCCGCCGTCGCCTGCTGCACCCCCGGGTACACCGCCACCCGGTTCTGGATGACGTCGTAGCTGCCCGCCTCCGCCGGCTTGATGCGCAGCGAGTCGGGGAGGACCGAGGGATTCTCTTGCACTACTTCGATCAGAGCCGGCTGGTCGGCGAACAGCTCCTTGAACTCCTCGAGCGCTTGCGACTTGCTGAAGTAGACGACCTCCTCCACTTCCGGCCACGAGGAGATTTCCTCCTGCATGGCGTAGACCTGGTCGGGGGAAACGTCTCCGAGCCAGGCGATCACCCGCACGTTGTCGTCCCAGCGGCCGATGTCCTGGTCGATGGACCAGCGCACCACGATGGAGCCGAAGACCAGCACCAGGGTGACCAGCACCGCCACGATGGCGCTGGCCACCACCAGCGGGTTGCGGCGGATGCCCTGGACGGTCTGGGTGAGCAGGTACTGGAAGCGCACGGTCTACTCCGGCTCCGCCTCGCCCAGGTCCTCGGGCAGCTCGGGGATGTTCTCGTAGACACCGCGGCTCTGGTCGCGCACCACGGCCCCACGGTCGAGCGCCACCACCCGCCGGCGCATGGCGTCGACGATGGCGTGGTCGTGGGTGGCCATGACCACGGTGGTCCCGGTGCGGTTGATGCGGTCGAGCAGCCGCATGATCCCCACCGCGGTACCGGGGTCGAGGTTCCCGGTGGGCTCGTCGGCAAACAGGATCAGCGGCCGGTTGACGAAGGCTCGGGCGATGGACACCCGCTGCTGCTCGCCGCCGGAGAGCTGCCGGGGCAGGCGGTCGGCCTTGGCCGCCAGGCCCACCAGGCGCAGCACCTGGGGCACCTGCTGGCGAATGACGTGGCGGGGGCGGCCGATGACCTCCAGAGCGAAGGCCACGTTCTCGTAAACCGTCTTGGATTGCAGCAGCTTGAAGTCCTGGAAGACGGTGCCCACCGAACGACGCAACAGGGGCACCTTCCACGACGGCAGTTTGTTGACGTGCTTGCCCGCCACCCACAGGTTGCCGCTGGTGGGCAACTCCTCGCGGAGCAGCAGGCGGATGATGGTGGACTTCCCCGACCCGGAGGGCCCCACCAGGAAGACGAACTCCCCCTTGGCGATCTCCAAGTTGACGCCCTGGGCGGCGACGACCCCGCCGTCGTACACCTTGCTGACGTCCTGCAGCCTGATCATGGGCCAACCCTCTCGCGGTGTGGGCGCCCGCGGAAGCTCCGCCCACTCCGCCACGGACGCACCGGCCAGGTTAGCGGCGGCCTGGTTTTCTACGAGGTATCGGAGGGGTCCGGGGCGGCCCCTCTGAGAGAGCCACAGCACCGACGCCCTACCCCCGGCGGCTCTGCTCCTGGCGAGCCCGACGCCAATGCAGATAGCCGTCGACGAAGCGGTCGAGGTCGCCGTCGAGCACGCCCTGCACGTTGCCCACCTCGACGTCGGTGCGCAGGTCCTTCACCATCTGGTAGGGCTGCAGCACGTAGGAGCGGATCTGCCGCCCCCAGGCGGCCTCTCCCTGCTCACCGCGGATCTCCTCGAGAGCCTCCTGGTGCTCCTGCCGCAGGCGGTCCGCCAGACGCGAGGCGAGCAGGGCCATGGCCCGGGCCCGATTCTGCATCTGCGATCGCTCCACCTGGCAGCCGGCCACGATGCCGGTGGGCAGGTGGGTGATGCGCACCGCCGAATCGGTGGTATTCACCGACTGACCCCCGTGCCCCTGGGAGCGGAAGGTCTCGATGCGCAGATCGTCGGGGTCGATCTCCACCTCGGCCATCTCGACCTCGGGGATCACATCCACCCCGGCGAAGGAGGTGTGGCGTCGAGCGTTGGAGTCGAAGGGACTGATACGCACTAGGCGGTGCACGCCCCGCTCTCCCTCCAAGACGCCGTAGGCGTGCTCCCCCCTCACGGTGAGGGTGGCCGAACGAATGCCCGCCTCCTCGGCGGGGAACACCTCGTCTACCTCCACCTCAAACCCCCGGCGCTCCAGGAAGCGCAGGTACATGCGCAGCAGCATGTCGGCCCAGTCGGCGGCGTCCACCCCGCCGGCGCCGGCGTGCACGCTGAAAACGGCCGCTCGATCGTCGTGCTCCCCGAAGAAGAGGCTCTCCCGCTCCAACTCCTCGAGATCGGCCTCCACCGACCCCAGGTCGGCAACCACCTCGGCGGCGGCTCGCGAATCGCTCTCCTCGGCGGCCAGGTCGAGCAGCACCGCGGCATCGTCCAGCACCCCGGCCAGTCGCTCCACCCGGGCCACGATCGCTTCGTCGCGGGCCAGGCGGCGCGTGACCTCCCGCGCCCGGTTGGGGTCCTGCCACAGATCGGGGGCGGCCGCCCGGGCTCTCAACGCCTCAAGGCCGGCAGCCTTGGCGTCGACGTCAAAGGAACCTCCGGGCGTCGTGGAGGCGGGCCCGCAGGGCTTTGATGGCGGCGCGAGGGTCCTGATCCATGGGAGGTTGAGGTTAGTGGGAACCGGCCGCCACCAGGCGGCCCGACCGCGCCGACCCCGTCGCCCGTCTTCGTCGGGTCAACCGCGCCGTCGCCGTACCCACCGCCACAGACCGGCGACGAAGTTCCAGCCCGGCACCCGCTCCATGTAGGCCCGGTACTCACCGCCGAACTTGGCGGCATCCATTCGATCCACCTCGGGGAAGTCGAGACAGAACACCGCGGAGGCCACTGCGCCGACGGCGGCTACAACCGGGTGCTGGGATATCAGCGCCACGGCGACGGCCATCAGCGGCCAGGCCACGAACTGGGGATGGCGCACGATGGCGTACAGCCCAGTGTCGACCAACCGGGTGGTCTTCACGTAGCTCTCCCCCCGGGCAACCCCGCCGCTCTTCTTGAACTGCAGGATGGGCACCCATCCGAAGACGGCGGCCAGGGTCCACAGAGCGAAGCCGACGTAGCGCAGCCAGGCGATGCCGCCGGCACCCAGCACGAAGAGCAGGACGATCTGCGCCAGGATCAGTCCGGTACCGATCCAGGAAGCCGTCCAGGCCGGCAGCTTGGACATCGCGCTCACCCCTCGACGCACCGTAGCACCGTCCTCACCGTCGGACCGGAGTGGAGGCGCCGGCCGGCGGCGTGCGTCCTCAGGAACGCCTGATCTCGAGCCCGGCTCCCAGGTCCACCACAAAAGGGCACTCCGCCGGCCCCGGGCAGGAAGACTTGCACGACCCGGCCGAGGCGCACTTCTCGGTGCCCGGGCGGGCGCTCCCCACCGGTCCCAGGCGCCCTGCCGCCCGCAACGCAGCCAGCATGGAGCGCACCACCTCGGGGCTCTCCCCCAGACGCCGTGCCAGGTCGGCCACGGTGAGCGTCCGGGAAGACCCCTCGACCTCGTGTAGCAGTGCGGCGAGCCTCATCCCAGCCCCAGCAGGCGTCCACCCTGGAAGGTGATGAGGGCTCCCAGCCAGGCGATGAGGAACTGGCCGATCACGCTCACCCACGTCCAGCGAGCCCCGAACTCATGACGGAAGGCGGCCACTGCGGCCATGCAGGGCGTGTACAGCAGCACGAAGACCATGAAGGCCAACCCGGCCAGGGCTCCATGCCCCCCACTGCTCTCTTCGAAAGAGGACCGGATGGCCGACTGCAGGTGGCTCGACGCATCGTCCTCGAGGTCAACGAAACTGAGGCCCACCACTGCGGGGATGGCCCGCAGCGTGTCCCAGGCGGCCCCGGCGAACCCGGAGCCGATCTCTCGCAGATCGGCAACGAAGCCCTGCCCGGCCTCTTCTTCCTCTTCGCCTTCGTCGCCGTCGACGGCGTACAACTGGGCGAAGGTGCTGACCACGACTTCCTTGGCTACGAAGCCCGACAGCAAGGCCCCGGCCTGCTCCCATTCCCCAAAGCCCAGCGGCCCCAAGGCCACCGACGCGCCCTTGCTCGCCGCGCCGAAGGCGCTCTGTTCGACGTCGGTGTCGGCGAACCCGCCGCCGCCGACGGGAATGGCGAGCAGGAGCCACACCGCCACGCTGGCCGCCAAGATCACCGTGCCGGCCCCCTTGATGAACGCCCAGGTGCGCAAGCGCACCAGGGACCACACCGTGCGGGCGTCGGGAAGGCGGAAATCGGGCAGCACGATCACCAGGGGAGAGGGGTCGCTCTCCCGCAGGATCGTCTTGGAGAGGAGCAGCCCGATGAGCCCGGCGACCACGATGCCCAACAGGTACATGGCGAGAACCACGGTGCTGCGCCGGCCGACGAAGAACACCCCGGCGAGCAGCACGTAGACCGGCAGGCGAGCCCCGCAGGACATGAAGGGGGTCAGCAGCCCCGCCAAAAGGCGGTCACGCTTGGAGTCGAGGGTGCGAGTGGCGTAGATGGCCGGCACGGTGCAACCGAACCCCACCATCATGGGAAGGAAGGCCTTGCCGGGGATGCCTACGGCGCGCATGGCCCGGTCCATCACCACCGCGGTCCGGGCCATGTAGCCGGAGTCCTCCAGAAGGGCCAGCATCAGGTACAGCCCGAACAAGACGGGGATGAAGACCAGCACCCCGCCCACTCCGGCCAGGATGCCGTCGACGACCAGGCTCTCCACCCAACCTCCCTCGAGGGACACGGCCGCCAGACCGGCCGCCGCCCAGCGGCTCACCGGCCCGGAGATCGTGCCGTCCACCCAATCGAGGAAAGGAGCAGTCACATCGGCGGTCACCCGCAGCACCACCCACATGACCAGCAGGAAGATGGGCAGGCCCAGCCACCGATGGGTCAGCACCCGGTCGAAGCGATCCGACCAACTGGTTCCGGCGGCGGCTCCAACGGCAACCCGCTCGAGCAGCCTCGCCACCCACTCGAAACGACGCTCGGCGAGCACCACCTCGATGGCGGTACCGGTCTCGGCACCGACGGCGGCCGCCTCCGCCCGGGCCGCGTCGAGCAGGGCTTCGCCTCCCGCGATGGCGGCGACGCGGCGGCGGGTCTCCTCGTCGCCGGCCAGCAACTGGAGCATGCTCCAGCGAGGCGGCCCCAGGCGGAGCACTTCCGGGCAATCCACCGCCGCCTCCACCAGCGTTCCCAGGTGCCGCTCCACCACCGGCCCGTAGTCGATGACCAGGGGCACGGGAGGGACGGCCGCCCGAGCGGCCTCCGCCACGGCGGCGCGCAGTTCTCTCATGCCCTCACCGCGCCGCGCCACGGTGGGCACCACCGCGGCCCCCAGCGCCTCCTCCAGGGCCCGCAGATCCACCTTGAGGCCACGCCGGTCGGCCACATCCCACATGTTGAGCGCCACCACCTGGTGGATCCCCGCCTCGGCGACCTGGGCCACCAGGTGCAGCCCCGTGTTCAGTTTGGTGACGTCAACCACGGTGATCGCCGCTGCCGGCCGCTCCCCGGCCAGGAACCCGGTGGCGATTGACTCCTCGGCCGATACGGCTACCAGCCCGTAGATCCCGGGCAGGTCCACCACCCGGAACTCCTCGCCGTCGATGGAGAAGACCCCTTCGTGCCGCTCCACCGTCTGCCCCGGCCAGTTGCCCACGGTGTGCCGGGCGCCGGCGAGATGGTTGAAGAGCGTCGTCTTGCCCGCGTTGGGGCAGCCGGCGATGGCGACCACAGGCGGGGTCATGCCCCGATTTCCTCGACCTCGATGAGCAGCGCGGCGTGCCGGCCTACCGCGATCCGGGCGCCGTTCAGGGCGAGCACAGCCGGGCCGTATGCCCGGGCCACGGTGACGACCGCCCCGGGCACCACGCCCAGGGCCGCCAGCCGATGCACCAGACGGTGGCCTCCGCCCACCCGCACCACCCGCACCCGGCCGCCGCGCCTCACTCGATCCAGAGTGAGGGCACCCGCAGCCGGCACGGCGAAGCGCCGGTACCCGAAGCCCCGGCCTCGCCCCCGGCGACGCTCCCTACCCCGCCACACGGGCGCCTCCTTCCACCACCTCGATGGCTCGGCTCAAAGCTCGGGCAAGATGCACACTCCGTCCCCCTACCTCCACCAGGAGCCCCGAAGGACCGGCCGCCAGCACGGTCACCCGGCAACCGGGGCGCAAGGCGTGTGCCGCCAGGAACCTCTCGGGCTCGCCGGCCACGCCGAAGGAGACCACTTCGGCCTCGGTGCCCACCGGGACATCGGCCAGGGTTCGAGCAGGTGGGGGGATATCGCCGGCGGCAGGGGGGATCAGGCGGCCCTGCGGGCCGGTGCGCGGATCCCCGAGGAAGACGGCGAGGCGCTCGGCGGCATCGGGCGGAGTGGCGTGCTCCAGGCGGCAGGCGAGGGCGTCCGCCTCCGCGGCGGTATAGCCGAGGCGAGTGGCCAAGAAGGTCGCCCACAGGCGCCGGGTGCGCAGCACCCGCCGCGCCACCCCGGCACCCTGAGCGGTCAGTTCGACTCCTTTGTAGGGCGAGTACTCCACCAGGCCCCGCCCGGCGAGCTTGTGTACCTTCTCGTTGGCCGACACCACCGCCACCCCGAGAGCGGCGGCCACGGCGGAGATGGGGACCGGACCGGAGGCGCCCTCCTCGGTGGCCTGCGCCACCGTGATCAGGTACATCTCCTCGCTCTCCGTTGTGTCGGGAAGTTCGGGTATACCCTCAGAATAGGCCGTGGATTCTTCAGGCACGCCAGAAGACTGCCAAACCAGGGCTGCTACCAGCAGGGGAGAAAGACCCGAAGGGCCCAGCAGCGAGCCGGGCGGAAACCTAGGTCGCCGCCGTCGCCGCCCCGTGGCAGCGCTTGTACTTGAGCCCGCTGCCGCAGGGGCAAGGGTCGTTGCGCCCCACCTTGTCCTTGGCGGAGGCCTGCCTCTTGAGGGCCGCCCCTCCGGTCCCCTGCAGGCGAACCACCGGGTCCACCTGGGGCGACCGCTCCACCACCTGGGCGTGGAAAACGGTCCGCACCGCATCGCGCCGCAGGGAATCGACCATGTCGGAGAACATGTCGTAGGCCTCGCGCTGGTACTCCACCAGGGGATCGCGCTGTCCCATGGCGCGCAGGCTGATCCCGGTGCGCAGGTAGTCCATCTCGGCCAGGTGCTCACGCCACTTGGCGTCGACCAGGGCCAGCACCACCGTCTGCACCAGGCGCCGCATGAACTCCGGCCCGATCTCGGCGCGGCGGGCTTCGAAAGCCTCCTGGGCCTCGACGCAGAGACGGGAAGAGACGTCGTCGGCCGAGACCCGAGCCGGGAAGGCATCCGCCCGAGCCAGCCGAGTGGGGAAGATCTGGGACAAGCGCTTCTCGAGGCCTTCCCAATCCCAGTCGTCGCGAGGCACCTCGTCGCTGACAGATTCCGCGACTTCGGCACTCACCACCTGGTCGATCCACCCCCGCAGCAAGGGCTCGGGGTCGTCGCCGCGTAGCACCCCGCTACGCCAGGTATAGACCACCTCGCGCTGGCGGTTCATGACTTCGTCGTACTTGAGCACATTCTTGCGGATCTCGAAGTTGTGCGACTCGACCTGCCGCTGGGCTCGCTCGATGGACTTGGTGACCAGGTTGTGCTCGATGGGCACGTCCTCGGGGACCCGCAGCCGGCGCATCAAGCCCTGCACCCGCTCCCCCTGAAACCGGCGCATGAGGTCGTCTTCCAGGGACAGG
>JAFGCH010000147.1 GCA_016932695.1 Acidimicrobiia bacterium
CCTACGCCGAGGCGGTGAATCGCTTTCGTCCGAAGTTCGTCGATGACGCCGTTCGGGATCTGGCGTATCGGTGGACTGAGGAGATGGTCGGCTTCTGGGTGGCTTGGCACCTCTACGGCGGCTTCGAGGGCTTGAAGCGGGCCGGGTGGAGTGAGCGGACGATCTATCGGCGGCTGAAGCGGTTCCGGATGGTGTTCAAGAAGCATCCGGACGAGTACTCGATGGTCGGCGTCACGCTCGATCCTGAGGCGTTCTGGAAGACGTACCTCGAACCAAAGCTCCGGGATCAGGAGTAACCGGCCGTCATGTCTCTCCCCTCCCCCTTCGGTGATCTGTCGGCACAGCTAGTGCCAGGATCGGCAGTACGGGAGCTCGCTTCCGGGATCGACTCGCTGTACCTGTCCGGCCGAGCGACCCTGCCAGAGGGCTTCCTGACGGACCTCGAAGGAGCGAAGAGGCGGGCGATGGAAGGAGGCGAGCCGGTCGGCTTCACCCTCGGCGGGGGTGAGTTCGGTTTGGCTCCCCACGGCTGGGGGCGATACACCTACCGCCTCTCTCACGAGTACGGGCTGATCGGGTTCACACCGAGCCGTCACCTCCCGCCCGTTCGGGTGCAGCCCCGGGCCGAGCTGCTGTGGGGCCTGGGACCGGAGGCGACGGTTGATCACTTCTCGGTGATCGTGGGCTCGGTGGCCGAGGTGGAGTGGTCGGTCTCCCGTGCCGACCTGTTCGCCGATGTTCAAGGCTGGTGGCCCAAGGCCGAGGAGCGGCATCGCTTCGTGTGTCGGGCGAAGACACTCGACACCTTCGAGGAATCGGGCGAGCTCACCGGCTTCCAGATCGGCCGGCGCTCCGGTGGCGGACTGTCGGCTCGGCTGTACGAGAAGTCCGGGCAGGCTCGGAAGACGGGAGCCGAGTGGGTCTTCGATGCATGGGGCGAGGCGTACCGGCCCGGCGAGCCGGTGTGCCGGGTGGAGCTCGAGTTCGGCCGGACCGTGCTCCGGGAGTGTGAGATCAACGGCCCGGAGAATCTGTTCGAGAACCGAGCCGGTCTGTGGGGGTACGGCACCGAGTGGCTGTCCTACCGGACCCCGACCGGCGACGGCACCCGGTCTCGGTGGCCGGTGGCCCCGGAGTGGGAGGCCATCCGGAACGTCTCCCTGCGGGATCGGCCCGTCACGGAGCAGCGAACGACGGGGCCGAAGGCGATGGCGTCGGAGCGCCTGGTCAGTCGCCAACTCAACGGGTGGCTGTCGGTTCTGGGTGCGCTCCGTGAGGTGTGGACTATCGACGAAGCGCTCGGGGCCGCCGATCCGATGCTGCGTGAATTGGAGCGGGAGACCGGGATCCCGTTCTCCGCCCGTGTGGAGAAGAAGCGGCGGCGGATGGAGTGGGGGCTATGAGCGGCCGGGACTACGAGCGGGTAGCGTCCGTGCTCGTCACCGTGAGCCTCCGGATTCTCCGGAAGCGCCGTGGGGAGGAGGACGAGTCGTGTTGACCGTGGCGTACTGCCGGGTCTCCACCGAGGAGCAGGCCGCTGAGGGCTACTCCATCGAGGGCCAGGCCGACAAGCTGCGGGCCTACGCCGATCTCCACGACCTCGGCCCCGTGACCCTCGTCGAGGATCCTGGCGCCTCAGGGAAGGATCTCGAACGGCCCGGCCTCCAGCAAGTGCTCGCCATGATCGAGCAGGGCCACGTCGAGCACCTGTTGGTGTGGCGGCTGGATCGGCTCTCCCGGAACCTCGGAGATCTGATCCTGCTCGCCGACACCTTCGGCAAGGCTGGGGTCGCTCTGCACTCGTTCACCGAACGCCTCGACCTCTCGTCGGCGACGGGCCGGATGTTCTACAACGTCCTGGGATCGTTCGCCCAGTTCTACCGGGAGCAGCTCGCCGAGAACGTCGTCATGGGGATGGCCAAGGCCGCCCAGGAAGGCAAGTGGATCAACCGCCCGAAGACCGGCTACGACCTCATCAACGGCGACCTGATTCCCAATGATGACAGTGAGACCGTACGGCGGATCTTCCGGCTTCGTGCCGAAGGCTGCTCCTTCAGTGAGATCGAACGGCGTACCGGCGTGAAGTACTCGACGGCCAAGGGGATCATCGAGTCACGGATCTACCTCGGCGAGGTCGTGTTTCGGGGCGAGTGGTTCCCCGGCCAGCATGAAGCGCTCATCACCGAGGAAGAGTGGGAGCGGGCCCAGCGGGGATGGGTCAAAGGCCGACGTCGCCAGAGCCGCCATCCCCTCTCCGGTGTCGTCCGCTGCGGGTTGTGTGGCCGGGTGGCCGGCGTCGATGGGAACGGCCGAGGACAACGGTTCTTCAGATGCGTGCATCGGGGCCAGGGCTGCGATCAGCCTCGACGGTCGGTTGCCGGGATCGAGCGGGCCGCCCTGCTCGGTCTGCGGATCCTGGGGCACGACGAGGCGTTGCAGGAGGCGATTCGGGGCGAGCTGCGGAGGGCGACCGGGCCGGGACCCCGCAGGGGGACGGCCCGGTCCCCCGCTCTCGCCGACCAGCTCCGGGAACGACGCCGGAAGCTCCTCGACCTGCACTACGCCGGGAGGATCAGCGCCGAGCTCTTCGCCGAGCAGGAGTCGGATCTCACCATGCAGCTCCGCTCACTCGAAGCCGAGCTGGCCGAAACCTCTCGACGCTTGCAGGAGCGGAACGAGATCGCCCAGGCGTTCGAGGACGTCGCCCGCCATCTCGCCGATCTCGACATCGAGGAGATCTGGGAGGAAGCCGACGAGAAGCAGCGCTGGATCATCGCCTCCGATCTGCTCGACGAGATCCGCTTCTACCCCGACCACCTGGAAGTCAAGGTCTCGGGAGCGCCCCGGATGAACGTAAGCCTCCGGGAAGTGGGACTCACCGGAGGCTCTAGTTTCTACAGTGTCGGAGACCCGACCCGAACCCCTACTCCCCCATGGCCCGACCGCTAGCGCTGGTCAAGGAACAGGGCCTGGTTGGCCCGGCCGACGAAGCCCTTGGTGTCGAACAGGGCGGTATCGGAGATGCCGCGGCCGAGGGGGTCCAGGTAGGTGACGGCGTCGAGCGCGATCCACTCCCCTTCCGGCTCCCGGGCGAGGTACACCCCCAGGTCGGTGTTGGGGAACAGCCATTCCTCGAAGGGCAGGGCCCACGAGATGCCGTTGGCCGAGTCCACCACCGCCATCAGCGTCTGGAACGGCGTCGGCACCTCCCCGGGCACGACGGGCACTCGCAGCCGGAACCACAAGGTGGCTCTCCCGGGCCGCTCCACGCTGCCCGCCACCAGGCGCTTTTCCACCCCGGAGCCGAAGAAGTCCTCGTAGTGCCGGAACGAGATGTCGTACGGCGGCAGGGTGTCGGGCAGGGGTGGCATCGGCGGCGGGGTGTCCACCGGCGGAGGCAGCGGAAGCGGGCCGGTGCGCCGCACCCGCCAGGCGAAGGCCCGCATCAGGGCGTCTCCCCCGGGTCCGATCACTTTGGCCTCCACCAGTTGCACCCGCCGGCCGGAGCGCTCCATCGCGGTCTCGACCCGCAGCGGTACCACGGGGATCTCCCCCATGATGTCGATGGTCAGCCGTACCACCCACCAGCGGTCCCCCTCCAGGGCCTCCAGCGCCCGGGCGATCAGGGCCCCGGGCGGGCCGGCGTGCAGGGCCTGCTCCGTCCACGGGCTCCGGGCCGCCTCGGTGGGCACGAAGAGGTCGCCTTCACGGTGAAACAGGGCGTCGGGCACGGGCCCGATGCTATCGGCCGCCTTCCCCACGGGCGAAGCGGCTGCGATACGGTGGTTCCTCCCCGAGGAGGCATTGCGCATGGCCGTCCGCATCCAAGTCGTCGTCGACTGTCACGATCCCGCCGGCCTCGGCCGCTTCTGGGCCGAGGCCCTCGGCTACGAGGAGGAGGCTCCCCCGCCGGGGTTCGACGACTGGCCCGCCTTCCTGCGCTCCATCGGGGTTTCCCAGGCCGATTCGGATAAGTACTCCGCGGTAGTGGATCCCGAGGGGACGGGGCCCCGGGTCTTCTTCGAGAGAGTGCCGGAGGACAAGGTGGTGAAGAACCGGGTGCACCTGGACCTCAGTGTGGGAGGCGGCCGGGGTGCTTCGGACGAGGAACGCCGGCAGAACGTCGCCCGGGGAGTCGCCCGCCTGGAGGGGCTGGGGGCCACGGTGGTGGGCCCCAAGGAGGAGATGGGCGTCTACTGGGTGGTGATGCAGGACCCCGAAGGCAACGAGTTCTGCCTGGACTGAGGGGCTCGTCCGGCGCTGTGCTCAGTTGAGGGATGGGTCCTCCGGGAAGTCGGCGAAAAGGGCCACGGGCCCGCGCTGGCGCCGCAGCACCCGCCGCCACAGCCCGCCGGGGGCCGCGGTGAAGGGATCCTCGGCGGCAGCGGGCAGCACCCACCAGTCGCTCGAGGAGACCTCGAAGTCCAGTTGCCCCGCCGCCCAGCCGGCATATCCGGCGAAGACCCGCAGGCGCTCCAGGGCTCCCAGTTCCTCTGCCGGGGAGGCGCTGAGGTTCAGCAGGCCCAGACGATCGTCGACGGGCGTCCAGGCCTCGGATTCGGGCCTTCCGGTGCGCTCGGGGGCGAGCGCCGCCAGCCCCACCGCCATCTCCGGCTGGACCGGGCCTCCCAGGAAGACCACGTTCGGCGGAGCCAGCGCTTCCACCCAGTCGGGGAGGGCGTCGGTTACGGGGATGCCGGTGGGGCGATTCAGCACCAGGCCCAGGGCGCCGTCCTCGTCATGGCGGCAGATGAACACCACGGTGCGGACGAAGTTGGGATCCACCAATCGCGGGCCCGCTACCAGCAGCTTGCCGCCCAGGGAGGTGCCCATGGCCCCATGATGGCACCCTAGGCGAGCGTCATGGGCCCCTGCCGGCCGGGTAGGGTCGCGATCATGCAGGACCCGGCAGGCCCGGCGTCCCGCCCCCGGCGGGCCCGACGCATCCTCCAGGCGGTCACCTCACTGGCCATCGGCTGGGCGCTGCTGGTCGGAGTGCTGCCCCGCCTGGCCGACCTCGGCCAGGTGTGGGAGACGGTCCGCAGCCTGACGCTGCTGAGCACCCTGGTACTCATCGGTCTCGCGGTCTGGAACCTCTTCGGGTACCAGTTCGTCATGATGGCCTCGCTGCCGGGGCTGCGCCTCCATCACGCCTTTCTGACCGGGCAAATCGCCGCCGCGGTCACCAATACCGTGCCGGCGGGGAGCGTGGTGGGCATCGGGGTGACGTACGCCGTTCTCTCCTCCTTCGGGCACGGGGCGGCTCCCATCGCCATGGCGGCGGTGCTCTCGGGATGGTGGAACACGCTGGTGATCTTCGGCCTCCCCTCGGTGGCCGCCCTCCTGCTCGCCTTGGAGGGCGGCACCAACCGCCTCCTGCTCTCGGCGGCCGCCATCGGGCTGGCCCTGCTCGCCGGGGCGATCGTGGTCCTCTTCCTGGTCTGCACCCGGGAGCGCGTCGCTCGGGCGGTGGGCCGGGGCGGGCAGCGGGTGGTGTCGTTCCTGCGGCGCCTGGTGCGCAAGGGGGAGGTTTCTGGGTGGGATGAGGGATTCGCCCGCTTTCAGCGCAACAGCGCCGTCCTGATCCGGCGGCGCTGGCATCTGCTCACCCTGGCCACCCTGGTCAGCCACCTGTCGATCTTCTGGGTGCTGCTGGCCTGCCTGCGCGATCTGGGGGTGGGGCCGGAGGTGATCTCCTGGCCGAAGGCGCTGGGGGCCTTCGCCGTGGTGCGCCTGGCTACCGCGGTGCCCATCACCCCGGGGGGCCTGGGCCTGGTGGAGGTGGGGATGACCGCGGCGCTGAGCCTGGCCGCCGGCGAGGGGGCCGATGTAGAGGCGCCCATCATGGCTGCCGTTCTTCTGTTCCGGGCCCTCACCTACCTGCTCCAGGTGCTGCTCGGCGTGGTCTGCTACCTGCTCTGGCAGCGGGAGGCGCGCCGCCAGGCCGGGGATGCTGCCGAAGCTCCGGAGACGGCCTGATTCCGCCTGACCGGAGCGAGGGCATCGACCTACACCGGCGTGTTTTCCCAGGTCGGAAGGGCTTGACGCGCCCGGTACCTTGAGGCTGTCCCCTACCCCTGTGGAAGCCTCCCATGGACTGGCTCTGGACCGACGCTCTCGCCGCTCTCCTGGTCGAGCACGACCGGGTGGAGGGGGCGCGGGTGGCGGGGTGGGTCGAACGGCCCGAGGCCTACCGCCTGCCCGAGGGGGCCGAGCCCATTGAACTGGCGCGGGAACTGCTGCGGCACGCCGCCGAGGTCCCCTGCGGGCACCAACGCCTCTTGGGGCCGTGCTGACGCGACCGTGCCGCCGTTTGACGGCGGCACGGCGGGCTGGGAGCGGGCTAGACGAAGATGATCTGGGCGTCGCGGCTGAGGTCCAGGAACTCGGAGACGTTGATAATGTCCTCGACCTCGTCGACGAAATCATCCTTGGTGAGCTTCATCATGTCGACCGACATCCTGCAGGCCCACAAGTGGCCGCCGGCGTCGTGGATCTGAGTTAGGAACTCCCTGACCGGCGGTACGCCCAGGCCCTTGATCTTGCCCCGCATCATCCACGAGGCCAGGCTGCTCATTCCCGGCAGCGCTCCCAGGGTTTGGGGCATCGCCAGCGAGGTGCTGCCGATGCGCATGGCGGTGTTCCCCACCGGGGTGAGGCTGAGCTTGTCCACGGTCTTCTTGCGGATGATGTCGAGGCCCCAGAAGGTGTAGAAGAGGTGCAGTTCGATGCCCTCCTGCACCGCTCCGTTCCCCATGATGAGGCCGGGGTAGGCCATGTCCAGGGTCCCTTTGGAGCAGATGATGGCCAGCTTGCGGCCGGCGTCGTCATCGAAGCGGGGGGCGATGAAGCCCTCACTAATGGTCATGCGGGGTCTCCTCGGTGCGGGGGTCGGCTACACGCAACCCTTGGGCTTGGGCAGTCCCGCCACGTAGGCCATCTTGCGGGCGGGCTTGCCGGGGAACAGGGTGTAGAGCGCCTTCGTGTCGACGCCGGCCAGAGTGGAGACCCGCCGCAGCGTGGCCGTCTCTCCCTGTTCGGTGTAGTCGCTCCGGAGGAACCGGATCACCTTCCAGTGCTCGTCGGTGAGGGGATCGATGCCGATCTGGCCGGCGAGGAAGGTGGCGATCTCCTCGGTCCACTGGGCGGGGTCGGTCATGAAGCCCTCGTCGTTGAGGGATACCTCACGGCCGGCGATGGTGGCAATGGGCATGGGCTGTGCTCTCCTATGTTGTCTGGGGAACGGACGGCGGGGGAGAATCGGGAACCCCCAGGGCTTCGAGCAGCCCGACGGCCCGGGCCAGGCCGCGGCGGGCCGCAGGGCGGCGCAACTGCCACAGGAGGCGCAGCAAGCCCTTGTCGCCCGCCGGCGCCCGGCGCAGGCTCACCGCAGCTGCCGCCACCAGGCGCATCACGTCGGGATGGGCCAAGTCCTTGAGGGCGTGGACGGCCGGCGCCACGCTCTCCCCCATGGCCCGGAGGTCGTCGGGGGTGAGCGAGGCGACCACCCGGTCGGCCAGCTCCTTCATCGCTCCCAAGAAGGCGAAGTAGCCGCGCTGCTCCAGGTCGTCGAGGCGGACCATGGCGGCGGCAAGCATGTCGCGACTCAAGGGAGCCAGGTCGGCGCCCAAGGCGGAGAGGCTCTCCACCTGGTCGAGCAGGGCTTCGAGGTAGGGCAGGTCGCGCAACAGGCGCTTGGCCGCCCGCAGCAGGTCTGCGGGCTCGATGAAGCCGCGGACCTCGTCGAGTTCCCGTGAGACCAGTTGCATTGCCTCGGCGGTGACCGGGGCGAGGTCGTGGCGCAACTCGTCCCACATGCCGCGGCGAGTCTCCTGTTCGCGCAGGGCGGCGGCTACGAAATCGACCTGCGCAGAGACCGCGTCCAGCTTGGCCTCGAGGGCCGCCAGGCGATCTTCGGCGACGGCGGTTGCCATGGCGGTCAGCGCTCCTTCCCGTACATGCTCATCTCGGCGGGCAGGGGGATCTCACGGCCGCGGAGGAGGAGATTCCAGTACACCCAGCGGAACATCATCTTCCCCCAGTGGTTGGTCACCGTTTCCTGCAAGAGGGAGAAGGGGCCGATCCCGGGCAGGGGGTACTTGCCCGGGAGGGGCTCGGTGTCGTAGTTGAAGTCGATCAACAGGCCCTTACCGAACCCCGACTCGATGAAGCAGTTAGCGTGACCATCGAAGCGTTCCAGCATTTCCAGACCCTCGACGTAGCGGGGGAAGTTGTCGGCGAAGACCTCTACCGAGAAGTGCGCCACCGAGCCCGCCTTTGAGGTGGGCAGCGCGGCGGCGTCGCCGAGAGCGAAGATGTTGGGGTAGCGGGTGGAGAGGAACGTGCCCTTGTCGACCGGCACGTGGTTGAGTTCGTCGCCTAGGCCGGCCCGGGCCACCACTTCGGCGCCCATGTTCACCGGGACGGTGACCAGCAGGTCGTAAGGCAGCTCCCGGCCGTCGTAGGCCACCAGCGCCCCGGCGTCGGCGTCGATGCGTTCCACGTACAAGTCGGTCTCGACCCGTATCTCCTTGGCTTCGAGCACCCCGGTTAGGTGGCTGGCGGCTACCGGCTTGGTGAACACCTCGCTCATAGGGGTAGCGAAGACCAGCTCCACCTTGTCGCGGCGGCCGTGCTCCCGGAACCACCAGTCGGCCAGGAAGGTGAACTCCAGCGGGGCCACCGGGCACTTGAAGGGGAACTCCATGATGTTGACCACCATGCGGCCCCCCTCCCAGGACTTGAGCCGTTCGTACAGGGCGACGGCGCCGTCCGCGGTGTAGAACTGGTGGATGCTGTCGCCCACCGCATCCCCGTCGTAGCCCGGCGTCTGCGCGGGAACGGGACGGGTGCCGGTGGCGATGACGAGGTAGTCGTAGTCGAGGTGGCGGCCGCCGGCCAGGGCCACTCGCTGGCGCTCGGGGTCGATCTCCTCGATCTGCCCCAGGATCATCTCCACCCCGGCGGGGATGAAGTCCCGGCGCGGCCGCTCCACGTCGCGGCGGCGGTAGATGCCGAAGGGGATGAAGAGGTAGCCCGCCTGATAGTGGTGACAGGCGTCCTGGTCCACGACGGTGATGTGCCACTCGGCCGGGTCGAGACGCGGTCGGAGTTTGTTCACCACAACGGTGCCGGCAGTGCCGGCGCCGAGGACCAGTAGTCGCTTCACGTGTCACTCCTTTGAGAGGGCTCGGCCGCGGGGGCGGCCATCGCTTGCAGGCGAGTCAGTAGGGCGGCGGCGCGAGGCAATAGCTCCAGCGCTCGTGCCATCTCTCGCGCCTCCAGGTAGTGGACTTCGGTGCAGTGCTCCTGGACGACGGCGGTCGGCACGCCTAGATCCGCCGCGAGGTGGGCGATCTGTTCGGGTTCGGGTGGCCAGGCGGCCGGAGCGACGCCCCCCACCAGCACCATGCCGACGAGGCGGTCGTCCTCGCGGATCAGGCTCCGGGCGCACAGGAAGCCGAGAGGAGTGGCCCGCCATTGCGGGTCAAGATCGACTTCCGCGGCCAGGGTCTGCCAGCCCACGATGCAGCGTTCCAGTACACCGGGATGACGGTGCACCGCCTCGAAGAGCCCGCAGGGGTTGGCGGGCGTCGTCAGGGGACGGCCCTGGATGTCGGTGAGCACCACCATCGCCCCGAAGGCCTCGCCGAGGAAGTCGGCTAGGGCCGCCAGTGTCTCGGGTTCGACTGCGCTGCCGATGATTCTGTTGGGGACCGGCACAACCGCCCGCCCGCCGCGCAGGAAGTCCTGCAAGCCGTCCTCGGGGAAGCGCCATTGCCTGCCCACCTTGATCGCTGGGAGCCGGCCGTCTTCGGCCATGCGATAGATGGTGGAGCGATCCACCTTGATGAGACGTTGGACGTCTTGAGTGGTGAGCAGAGTCACTCGTGCAGAGAACTGAGGAGCGCTGTGCATCTTGTGCATCGTTATGCATCATAGTCTGCTTGCGTAATACTGCACAAACTGATGCTATGCAGCGCATCGCGCTCCGCGACTGTGCTCTGGCCGACTCAGCGCAGGGTCAGGCCCGGACCGAGGCGCACCCGCTGCCGCTCCAGTTCGGCCGCCTGCTCCCTCCATCGATCGCGATGGACCCGTTCATGAAAGGCGCCGAGGCGGTCGCCGATGCGGTCGAGCTCCTCATCGGTGAGCGCCGCCAGCTGCCCGAAGGTGGTGATCCCCAGGCCGTGGAGCAGGTCCTCGATGACCGGGCCGATGCCGCTTACCTCCTTCAGGTCGTCCGGCCCCTCGCGGAGTCGGCCGGCGGCCCGGCATCGGTCGAGGAGCAGGGAGATGAGGCGCTCTTTCTCCTCGAGGACCCGGCGCTGGGAGCGAATGGTCTCCTCGGCGCGTGCCAGTTCGCCGGAGCCACGGGCCTCCAGGCGCCGGCGGAAGCGCTCCTCGGCGGGGGCGTAGCCCTCTTCCGGGGCGGCCGCCGCGGGGAGCCGCTGCTGTAGCTCGGCCGATCTGCGGCGCTCCGCGTCGAGGGCCTCCTGGAGCCGAGCCGTCTCGGCCGCCGGGGCGGAGTGCCTCTCCCCCAGGCGAAAGTTGCGTCGGCGCTCGATCTCAAGGTCACGGCGGAGACGAGCCAGAACGATGGCCTCGGCGCCGGAGGCGAGGTCGGGCTGCGGGGCGGCGTCGGGAACGGAGAGCCCGTCGCGAGCGGGAAGAGAGGCACGGAGGCTCTCGAGCTCGGCCAGCCGCTCTTCTCTCTGGGCGATCTCGGCCCGGTGCGCCCGGCGCAAGGCCGCCAGTTCCTCTTCAGCGGCCTGGAGCCGGGCGGAGACGGCGGCGAGGCGATCGGCGGTGTCCTGCAGAGCAGCGAGGCGTCGGCTGCGGTCGGCGAGGACCTGATCCCGGGCCGCAAGGGCTTCGAGGGCCGCTGCCAGCCTCTCCGCGTCCGTGGGGACCGCGCCGCCGCTGCCTGTGGGGGCAGAAGCGTGCTCACGCTGCTGCACCGCCCCTCCTCCTCCTGCTTCTCACAGTGTAGGGGACGGCCACCCGGAGCGCGCAGCCGACCGTCATCAACGCGGGGGTGTAGGTTGGGAAAGGTGGAGGTGCGCGCGGCCGGAAGAGACGATCTCATCGGTATCGGGCGCGTCGCAGACGCGGCGCATTGGGAGGCTTACTCGGCCCTCTTGGGGCCGCGGGTGATCTCGGCACTGCTGCGGCGCGACTATTCCCCAGCTGCGGTGCGCCGCCGGCTGCTGTCGGGCGGTTTGCTGGTGGCGCTGGACGAGGGCCGCTTGGTGGGGTTCGCCGATGCCTCGGTCGAGGCGGACCACATCCGTTTGAATGCCCTGGCTACCGACCCCGAACGCCGGCGTGCTCGCGTGGCGGCCCACCTCCTCGAATCGGTGCGAGGGCTCGCTGCCGACTTGCCGGTGAGCGCCGACGTGCTCCTCGGCTGCCATCCCGTCGAGGGGTATCTGGAGGCCCAGGGGTTCGTGCCGGGAGAGGTGATCGAGTCGGACCTCTTCGGGGAACTCACCGTGGAGCGGCGCTGGTGGTTGGCGCCCGCCTGAGCGCGCCCGGCTAGCCTGCGCCCCGTGGAACGGGCGATCCTGCAGCGGCTTCCCAAGGTGGTGTTGCACGACCACCTGGACGGCGGGTTGCGCCCCGCCACCGTCCTCGAACTGGCCCGGGAGCAGGGCTACACCGGGCTCCCGGCCGCCGACGTGGAGGGCTTGAGCCGCTGGTTCTTCCAGGGCGACTCGGCCACTCTGGTGCGGTATCTGCAGGCCTTCGAGCAGACCCTGGCGGTGATGCAGACGGCCGACGCGCTGGCGCGGGTGGCGCGGGAAGCGGTGCTCGATCTGGCAGCCGATGGGGCGGTCTACGCCGAGTTGCGCTTCGCCCCCCTTCTACACCTCCGCCGGGGCCTGGCGCCCGAGGAGGTACTGGGCGCAGTGCTGGCAGGGTGCGCCGAGGGCGGCCGCCTCGCCGGGATCCCCGCCAAGGTCATCGTCTGTGCCATGCGGCAGAACGACGACGCTTCGGAGGTGGCCGAGTTGGCCGCCGCCTATGCGGGACGGGGAGTGGTGGGCTTCGACCTGGCAGGTCCGGAGGCAGGCTTCCCCGCCTCCCGGCATCGGGCGGCTTGCCGCGCTGCCGTTGCCGGTGGGCTGCACCTCACCCTGCACAGCGGGGAAGGCGCCGGGGTGGAGAGCATTGCCGATGCCCTCGGGTGCGGCGCCGAGCGCCTCGGCCACGGAGTCCGCTTGGTGGAGGATCTCACCGTACGCGATGGCCGGGTGGTGGGCTTCGGGCCGGTGGCGGCTCAGGTGCACGCTCGCGGCATCGCTCTGGAGGTGTGCCCCTCCTCGAACCTGCACACCGGCATGTACCCGACCGTCGAGCAGCATCCGGTAGGCCTTCTCCACCGGGCGGGGTTCGCCGTGACCCTCAGCCCGGACAACCGCCTGATGAGCGGCACCTCGATGACCGACGAGTTCGCCCTGGTAGTCGAGCATCACGGGTTCGACATCGGCGACCTGCGGGCGGTCACGCTGCGAGCCGTCGAGGCGGCCTTCTGCGAGGCCGCCACCCGAGACGAGGTGCGGGAGCGGGTCCTGGCCGGCTATCCGGCGGCCTGATCGCCATTCCCGCTTGCCGGACCGGCGGGGTCTCCCCCGGCGGCCAGCAGGGCGGCCCCGACGATGCCGGCGTTGTTGCGGAACCGGGCGGGGACGATCTCGGCGCGAGAGCGTAGTAGCGGCACCCACCGGTGATAGTCCCGGCTCACCCCGCCGCCCACGATGAGTAGATCCGGGGAGAACAGCCGTTCTACATAGGCGAGGTACTTGTCCACCCGCCGGGCCCACTTGGCCCAGCTCAGGCTTTCGCGGGTCTTAGCCTGCGCGGCCGCCTTGACCTCGGCGCTGCCGCCCCACATCTGCAGGTGGCCCAGCTCCGTGTTGGGGACCAGGTGCCCGTCCACGAACAGGGCACTGCCGATGCCGGTGCCGAAGGTGAGCAACAGAACCACTCCGCCCCGACCGCGTCCGGCTCCCGCCCGCATTTCGGCGACTCCGGCGGCGTCGGCATCGTTCACCACCACCGTGGGCAGGCCGGTCGCCTGGTGCAGCAGGGCGGCGGCGTCGATGCCGATCCAGGAGGGGGCGATGTTGGCGGCGGTGTGCACCACGCCCCGGTGGACCACGCTGGGGACGGTGCAGCCGAGAGGGCCCTCCCAGTGCGCCCTGGCCACTAGCCGCGCCGCCGCCTTGGCAACGGCCCTGGGAGTAGACGGGGAGGGAGTGGCTACCCGGAAGCGCTCCGTCAGCAGTTCGCCCGAAGCTGTGTCGACCACCGCACCCTTGATGCCCGACCCCCCGACGTCGATGCCCATAGCCTCGGTCACGGGTCCTCCATGAACCAGGTGAGGACGGGTCGGCGGGCGGCGCGGGCGTCGTCGGGCCGCCGCACCGGGGTGGCTCGGGGATGCTCATGGGCCCCTGCCGGATCCTCGCGAGCCAGATGGGCGATTGCCAGCAAGGAGGCGGCCAAGGCCTCGACCGTCTCGGGGGATTCAGTCTCGGTGGGTTCCACCATCAATGCTTCCTCGACGATGAGGGGGAAGTACATGGTCGGGGCGTGGAACCCGAGGTCCAAGAGGGCCTTGGCGACGTCGGCCGCGCGCACCCCGGTCTCACGCTTCAGGCGCGCCGCCGAAGCGACAAACTCGTGCATGCAGGGCTCGGCGTAGGGGAGGTCGTACTCCGCGGCGACCAGTCTCTCGAGGTAGCGGGCGTTGAGCACGGAGCGCTCCGCCACGCGGCGCAGCCCGGCGCCGCCCAGGGCGCGCATGTAGGCCAGGGCGCGCACCACCACCAGGAAGTTGCCGTGGCCGCCGTGTACCCGGCCGATCGAGGCCGCGGGCATCTCCCAGGCCAGGGTGCCGTCGGGTTGCCGGGTCGGGAGCGGCCCGGGCAGATAGGGGGCGAGGTGGCTCACCACCGCCACCGGGCCGGCGCCGGGGCCTCCTCCCCCGTGCGGGGTGGCGAAGGTCTTGTGGAGGTTGGAGTGGACGATGTCGAAACCCATGTCGCCGGGACGGGCGACGCCGAGGATGGCGTTGAGGTTGGCCCCGTCGTAGTAGACGAGGCCGCCGGCATCGTGCACCGCGCCGGCGATGGCGGTGATCTGCTCCTCGAAGAGGCCCAGCGTATTGGGGTTGGTCAGCATGAGGCCGGCCACCTCTTCGTCCACCAGGCCGCGCAGGGCGTCGAGGTCGACCATGCCCCGGGAGTTGCTGGGCACCGGCACGGCGCGGTAGCCGGCGAGGCTGACCGAGGCGGGGTTGGTGCCGTGGGCCGAGTCGGGGATGATGACCTTGGAGCGCGGGTTGCCCCGGGCCTGGTGGTAGCCCCGCATGATGAGCAGGCCGGTCAGCTCACCGGCGGCGCCGGCCGGCGGCTGGAACGTAGCCCGGGCCATGCCGGTGATCTCACAAAGGATCTCCTCCGCTTCCCGCAGCACTTCCAGGGCCCCCTGGGCGAGAAGCGGTGGGGTGGCCGGGTGCAGCTGCCGAAAGCCCGCCAGGTCCGCCGCCCAGTCGCAGACCTTGGGGTTGTACTTCATGGTGCACGACCCGAGCGGGTAGGCCCCGAGGTCCACGCCGAAGCTGCGGTGCGCCAGGCGGGTGAAGTGGGCCACCAGGTCGCGCTCGGCGACTTCGGGGAGGGGAGGCGGGGCGGCGGCCTCGGGCAGATCGAGGGCCGCTTCGGGGACGTCCAGGGCGGGCAAGGACCAGGCCCGCCGCCCCGGCGCCGACAGCTCGGCCAGCGTGGGCTCGGCGGCCCCGCCGACGAGAGGTGAGGAGGCGGCGCGGCCGCCGGGCTCAGGCATCGGCCAAGACCTCCTGGAGGGCGGCGGCATACCCGTCGAGTTCGGCGCGGGTCCGCCTCTCGGTGACGGCCACCAGCAGCGCCGACCCCAGCTCCGGGTAGTCCCCCGAGAGGGGGATGCCCGCCAGGTAGCCGCGGCCGGCCATGGCCGCCACGACCGCTTCGGGCTCCTGCGGCAGCGAGAGGGCGAACTCACGAGCGAAGGGGGCCGCCAGCGGGAGGCTCACCCCGGGGATCTCGGCGAGGCGGGTGGCCAGGTAGTGGGCCTTCTGGATGCTCTGGCGGCCTACCTCGGCCAGGCCTTTCGGTCCCAGCCAGGCGAGATGCACCGCGGCCCCCAGGGCATTGAGCCCCTGGTTGGTGCAGATGTTGGACGAGGCCTTTTCGCGACGGATGTCCTGCTCGCGGGTGCGCAGGGTGAGGGTGTAGGCGAGGCGACCATCCTCGTCCACCGTCCGGCCCACCAGACGCCCTGGGATGCGGCGCATCAGGGCTTCGCTGGTGGCGAAAAGGCCCAGGCCGGGCCCGCCGAACGAGAGTGGGGCGCCCAGGGGCTGGCCCTCTCCCAGGGCGAGGTCGCATCCCGCCGCGCCCGGTGAGGCGAGGATCCCCAGCAGCATGGGGTCGACCGAGGCGGCGGCCAGGGCCCCTCTGCCATGCGCCAGGGAGACGGCCGGGCCGTATTCCTCCACTACCCCCAGGTAGTTGGGCTGGGAGAAGAGCACCACGGCGGGGTCGGGCCCGGCGTCCTCCTGCCAGGCGGTGCGGCCCCCGGCCAGGGGATGCTCCACGATGGTGAGTCCCCGCGCCCGGGCGAAGGTCGCCACTACCTCGCGGGCTCGGGGGGAGAGGCCCCGAGAGATCCAGACGGCTTGCCTGCCGGTGGCCCCGACCGCCAGGTTCACCGCTTCCAGCGCCGCGGTGGCGCCGTCGTAGAGCGAAGCATTGGCGACGGGCAGTCCGGTTACGGCGGCGACCATCGACTGGTACTCGTACAGGGCCTGGAGCACTCCCTGTGATACCTCGCTCTGATAGGGCGTGTAGGAGGTGACGAACTCCGGTCGCAGCGTCAGTGCTCGTACTACCGGGGGAAGGAAGTGGTCGTAGATGCCGCCCCCGGCGAAGCAGACGAGGTGGGAAGCGTTGCGTTCGGCGAGGCTCCTGAGGTGACCCATCACCTCCGCTTCGGCCATGGGCGGGGGCAGACTCAGCTCCCGGTCGAGCCGCACATCGGCAGGGAGGTGGGCAAACAGGTCGCCGATGTCTGCCAGGCCCAGGGTTCCGAGCATGCGCTCGACGTCGGCCGCGGTGTGCGGGGTGAAGTCCACTACGGCCTCAGAGCGACGACGGGGAACGGAGACGCGACCGTGGCGGAAGGGCCGGGGGGCAGACCGCAGATCACGGGCGCAAGACTAGCGGCGGGCGTCCGCTGCTCCCCCACCGCCCCGGGGCTCAGCCGGTCTGGGCGCCGCCCAGGCTGACCACCTGCGGCGGCCCGGGGAGGCGGGTGGGCAGAGAGATCTCACCGTCGGCCTCGGGGCCGGCAAGGCCGTACTTCACCAGCAGGTGGAGGTAGTCGCGCTGGTAGAAGACCTTGCAGCGAATCTCCGGGTAGAGGGCCCGTAGGCGCCGCACCTTGCGGTTCTTCTTGGTCACCAGCTTCTGGTTCATCGTGGTGATCTCGATGAACAGGTCCTCGTCGGGAAGGTAGAAGTCGGGGGTGAAGTAGCCGACGGGGGTGCCCGCGGCGTCGAACTCGATGGGGAACGAGCGGGGCTCGTACTCCCAGTCGATGCCGTAGAAGTCGAGGAGCCGGGCGAACTGCTCCTCGCTCTGGTGGGCGAACTCGACGGCCTGGGCCGGGGAGGCGAAATCGTCGACGGCGGAAGGCTCGGTCACGCTTCGATGGGGACGGTTGCTTCGAGGAGGCGGGGCTCGGGAAACATGCGCCGCAGCTCCCCCTCGAGCTCTTCCTGCACGGGCCCTACCGCGATGCCGAAGACGCCCTGGCCGCGCCGGAAGACGTCCACGACCTCGTCGGCGCTGTGGGCGGCGTAGATGGTGGAGCCGTCGGAGAGCAGGGTGACATCGGCCAGGGGGCGCTCGCTGTGCATCTGCTCGGACAGGATGCGCATGGCCTGGCGGATCCGCTTGAGGCTCATCCCGGCATCGAGCAGCCGCTTGACGACGCGCAGCTGGACGATGTCCTGGAAGGCGTACAGGCGCTGTGAACCCGAGCCGGCGGCGGCCCTGATGCTGGGGGTCAGCAGGCCGGTACGGGCCCAGTAATCGAGCTGTCGATACGTGATACCGACGATCTTGCAGACCTGTGGGGCTCGATAGCCCGTGTCGTCCCTCACGGCGTGGCTCACCTCCCCGCGAGCTTACACCAGCGCAATTCCGATCCCTGGAACTACCGCTGTGAAACTAGAGGTTTGCCCCCCAGGTTGTCAACAACCCCTGTGGAAAACTCGGTCGCGCGGAAGATGTCGATCGAGGGCCGAGTCACGGCTGGGGGGCGAGCGGAGGCTCAGCCGGAATCGAAATCCTCTGGGGTGACCGTGTCGAGGAAGTTGCGAAAGCGGGCCACCTCGTCTTCCTCTTCCTCCTCGTCGCGAATCTCGACCCCGGATTCCTCGAGCACTTGCGGGGCAACAAAGATCGGCGACCCGGTGCGGGCCGCCAGGGCGATGGCGTCCGAAGGCCGGGACGAGACCACGATCTCCTCACCGTCGCGGCTGAGCACCAGGTCGGCGTAGTAGATGCCGTCGCGCATCTCGGTCACCACTACCCGCTGCACCGTGGCATCGAGCGCCTCGAGGGAAAGCCGAAGCAGGTCATGGGTCAGCGGCCGCTGCGGCCGCACCCCCTCGAGAGCGAAGGCGATGGCGGTCGCCTCCCCCGCCCCGATCCAGATGGGCAGGTAGCGTGTACCGGCCACCTCCTTGAGGAGCACAATCGGCTGGTTGCTGGGCAGCTCGATGCGCACTCCGACCAGTTCCACCGGGACGTGGTCGCTCATGCGATCACCTTATCACCGGGTTCACCGAAAGCGGCACGGGTGGCCTGCTCTGGGTCGAGGCGGAAGGCGGCCAGGTCGAGCACGGCCCAGAGCCCGGGCAGGTTGCGGTAGCGGCCCTCCCAGTCGAGCCCGTAGCCGAGCAGGAACTCGTCGCCTACCTCGAATCCCCGGTAGCGGAGGGGGACGTCCACGATCCGCCGGGTGCGCTTGTCGAGCAGGGTGACGGTGGCCAGGGAGGCGGGCTGTCGGGTTTCGAGGAGACCCAGGAGGTAGGAGAGGGTGAGCCCGGTGTCCACGATGTCCTCCACCAGGAGCACATGGCGCCCGGAGATGGAAGTAGCGCTGTCCACCGCGATGCCCACCCGGCCTTCCGACCCGAAGCGGGTGAGGCTGAGAAAGTCGATGTCGATGCGGGGGGGCAGCTGCCTCCCGAGGTCCGCGAGGAAGGGCACCGCCCCCTTCAGCACGCCGAGGAGGACCGGGTTCTTGCCGGCATAGTCCTCGCGAATGGCGGCGGCCAGGTCGGTGAGCCGCCGGGCGATCGCTGCCGGTGAGACCACCTGGGTGAGCACGGCGGGTGAGGGCGTGCCGCGGCCCACTAGCGCTCGCCTCCCAGCAGGGCCGGCAGCAGATCGCGCAGTGCGGTGGCCAGGGCGCTCTCCGCCGGGCTCAGCGGCGCCGTGGTGTCGGGTCGCCGGCCGTCGTCGAGCGGGCCCGCCGCTTGCAGCCGTGCTCGCCTCCAGGCCGGCCACTCCGCCAGTTCGTCCAGGTGGGTGCCGAAGGCGTAGAAGTGGTCCTGGGGGCCGAGGATACGCCCCGCGTAGGCCATGAGGTCGGCGGTCTCCGCCATGTGGTCGGGTGATCCCATCACCACCCCGACGAACTCGTCGTGGGCCAGAGCCGCGTATGAGAGGAGCACCTCGCCGGCGTTCGCCGTGTCGCCCGTCTTCAGCCCCAGCACCCCGGGGAAGGTCCCCAGCAGCCGGTTGGTGTTGCGCACTTCCATGACCCGGCCCCCCGGGGTGAAGGTGATGAACTTGAGGCGAGTGAGGCGGGTGAGGCGCGGCTCCTGGATGGCGGCGGTGGCCAGGCGGATGAGGTCGCGGGCCGACGACACGTGGCCGCTGGCGTCGAGGCCGTGGGGGTTCTCGAAGTGCGTGTTCGTCATGCCCAGGTCCGCCGCCTTCTGGTTCATCAGAGCGACGAAGGACTCCAACGACCCAGCGGTGTGCTCGGCGAGCGCGGCGGCGGCACAGTTGTCCGAATACACCAGCATGTCGGCCATGAGGGCCTCGACCGTCCACACTTCCCCCTGGTAGACCTTCTGCTGGCCCGTGTAGCCGATTGGGGTGCTCGCCGCCCGGGCGCTGATGGTCACCTCCTGGTCGGGCTCGATCCCCTGCTCGATCACGACCAGCGCCGTCATCACCTTGGTCACCGAGGCGGGGGCCCGGACCTCATCGGCATCGGCAGCCCAGACCAGGGCGGCTTCGTCGACCGAGTACAGCGCCCAGGACCTGGCGGAGAGGATCGGGGGTTCGTGTGCCGGGAACGCGGCTATGGGCAGCGGGGGCAAGTCGGCTCCCAGCGGGTTCAGGGAGGCCAGGGGGAGCCCCAACGCAAGCAGCAGAGCGGCCAGGGCGGGCAACGGTCAGGCCCCCAGCAGTTCCCGCAGCCGGGAGCGAACGACGGCATCCTGCAAGTCGCGCGCCGCCTGGGCGCAGTCGGCGAGCACCTCCGCGGCCTGGCGGCGGCCGGCGGGGGTGCGGTGTCGCAGGAGGGGACCGGTGAGCTGCGAGAGGAGGTCGACCTCGCGATGCGAGGCCAGGCACAGCGACTTGACATGGCGCGGCTCCAGGCCGCGAGAGACGAGGCGCTGGGCGGCGCGGGCTACTGCAGCGTCGTCCTCCCCGAAGGTGGGCTCGTCGTCGGCCCCACGCCGGCGATCGAGCACCCCGTGTTCCACGAGGCGATGCACCAGCTCCAGCGGCACTCCGGCGGCCCGGGCCAAGTCGTCGGCAGTCATGCGGGCCTTGCCCCCGGCAAAGTAGGCCTCGGGGAGGGGGCCGGCGGCCGGCGACACCGTTGGCTCCTCGCCCCGCTCCCACGCGGCCAGCTTGGCCTTGATCACCTTCAGCGGTAGGAAGTGATCTCGCTGCTGGCGGAGGATGTAGCGAACTCGCTCGACGTCGGGGGCGCGGAACTGGCGGTACCCCGCCGAACTGCGCGCCGGGCGGATGAGGCTCTGAGATTCCAGGAAGCGCAACTTGGAGATGGTGATGTCGGGGAACTCCTCGTGGAGGAGTTCGATCACCTCGCCGATGGAAAGGGCCCGGCGTTCGCTCATGCCCCGCGCGCCACGACGAGGTGAAAGCGGCCGATGATGACCTCGTCACCGGGGCTCAGGGGAGCCTCCTCGATGCGCTTGCCGTTGACGTAGGTGCCGTTGGTTGAACCCAGGTCCTCCACCAGCAGCCGACCTTGGCGCACGTGGAAGGCGGCGTGGTGGCGGGAGACCGTGATGTCGTCGAGGAAGAGGGCGGCCGCCGTGTTGCGCCCTGCCTCGTGGCTTCCCTGCCCCAAGTGCCAGTGGGCCCCGCGCAGCGGGCCATCGGTAGCCACCAGGGCGAAACCCTCGAGCCCGGGGATGCCGGCAGCCGCCTCGCGTGCCCGGATGCGGCGCGCTTCGTCGACCGGGTCGTAGGTCAGGGTGGCGTCTGCCTCCCCTTCCGGTATCGGCAACGGGTCATCCTGGCTGGGGTCGCGCCGCGGGGTCATCGCCGTCATGGTAGCCCACGAGGCCTCGAACCCTCGAGAGAAGGTCGAGAGCCGCCCGCGTCGGGCGGGCCGGGCAGCGGGTGGTCTCTACTGTCCGGTGAGGGCCCGGTAGGCGGCGGCGTCGAGCAGGTTCTCGATGGCCCCGGGATCGTCGGGGGCAATGAGCGCGAACCATCCCTTGCCGTAGGGGTCGTCGTTGACCCACTGGGTGTTGGCGGGCAGCGCCTCGTTGATCGCGTCCACGATGCCGTCCATGGGGGCATAGACCTCGGCCACCGACTTGGTGGAGTCGATGTCGGCGATGGTATCGCCGGCGGCGACCCGGCGGCCCACCTCGGGGAGGCGGACGAAGACCACCTCTCCCAGGGCCTCCTGGGCGTAGTCCGTGATGCCGAGGCGTACTCCCGATGCTTCAAGGAGAGCCCACTCGTGTTGGTCGGTGTAGCGGCGGTCCTCGGGGATGTCCAACCCGCTCCTCCTGATCGGCGTCAGGGGGAGGATACCGAGGCCGCCCGCCGGCGCGCCGCCACGGCGTCGACGAAGTACTGCACCCCCACGGCGTAGTAGAGGATCAGACCGGGCACCACCACCGCCCAGGCCCACCAGATGAAGAAGGGGTGGTCGAAGCCGGCGTAGACGTAGAAGGAGCCGATGGCCGAGTAGAGAGAGAAGGTGGCCACCTTGCCGA
This sequence comes from Acidimicrobiia bacterium, assembly GCA_016932695.1. GTDB lineage: Bacteria > Actinomycetota > Acidimicrobiia > Spongiisociales > UBA11373 > VGBK01. The sequence goes on from JAFGCH010000147.1 coordinate 21,341, forward strand.
GGTAGCGGACCTCGAGGCGAACCTTCCAGCGCCAGGCCGCGATCACCGCGCCCACGGCAATGACCGACTCCCGGACTACGAGCGCCAGGGCTACCGGCCAGGGCAGCACGCCGGCCACCCACCCGCCGATGACCGCCGCGGTGATGGCGAGGCGGTCGGCGATCGGGTCGAGCATCTTCCCCAGTTCGGACACTTGATTCAGGCGCCGGGCCAGGTATCCATCCACCCAGTCGGTGCCGCCGATGCCGCCCAATAGGAGCCCGGCAGCCAGGGGTTGGTCCGCCCCGAACAGCAGCCATAGGAAGAGCGGCACCAGGGCCAGGCGCAGGGCCGACACCAGATTGGGGATGGTGAGGACACGCCGGCTCACGGCGCCTGCCTCACCCGGAAGGCGATACGACCCAGCTCCTCTTCCTCGTGCTCCACGATGAACACGTAGCCGCCGGGCTGGGCAAAGCGCACCCCGAAGAAGGGGACCACCAGCGGCACCAGGCTGGAGGCTCCCGCCGGCAAGGTCGGCGGGGCGCCCACCCGCAGCGTGGCTCGCGACTCGACTTCCAGCGGGGTGCCGTCCTCGTCGAGGAGCCGGATGGAGAGCGCCAGGTCTCGATTGCGGTCGGATGGCCCGACTTCGGCTACCAGCACCACCATGATCTGGCGCACCGCGGCCGGGAAGGCGGCGGCGTTGATGCCGTCGAAAGCCCCGCCCAGGACGTAGAGCCGCCCGGCCGCCACCTGGGCGGAGTCGGCGAGCATGGCCACTGTGAGCCGCACAATGCATGAGGGTAGCCGCCGCCTTGGGCACCTCGTCGGAGCGGACCCGCCGATGAACTACCCTGTCCAGGTGGCCCCGACGGAGTTCGACCTTCCGCGACTGCAGCGCGCCCTGGCAGGACGCGCTCGGCATTTCCGCCGCCTGAGGGTGACCGGGGCCACCTCCGGATTGCAGGCTTTGAGCCTGGAGGTGACGCGCCGCTGCGTCGCTCACTGCGTGATGTGCAACATCTGGAAGACCCCGCACACGCTCCGCGAGCTGAGTGTGGATCAATGGCTATCGATGCTCCGCTCCCCCGCCGCCGCGGACTTGCGGGAGCTCGACGTGACCGGCGGGGAGCCGTTCCTGAGAGACGACCTCGACGACCTGCTGCTCGGGGCCGCTAACCCGGCACGGTCGGGGCTGGAGCGCCTGCATTCGATCGCCATCACCACCAACGGGTTCCTCACCAAGCGCGTGCTGCGAACGATCGGCGGGGTGGCAGGGCCGCTGGAAGATGCCGGGGTCGGGCTGGTTTTCGCTTGTGCGATGGATGGCATCGGCGAGATCCACAATCGCATTCGCGGCTACCCGGGGGGCTGGGACCGTCTCCACACGACTATCGAGGGCCTCTGCGCCCTGCGCGAGCGTCACCCCGGCATGGTCCTCGGCCTGAAGATGACGGTGCATCACTACAACGTCGGCCAAGTGCACGCAGTGGCCGCCTACGCGGCCGACCACGGGATGTTCACCATCATCTCGCCGTTCATCGTCACTCCGGCTCGGTACGGGAATCTCGACCTGGAGGCCGATCTGGCGTTCACCCCGGAGGACATCGACGCCCTGCGTGACTTCTACGGGGGGCCGACTTTCCGCTGGTCCTACTACGCGCGGGAACTCGAGGAGTACTTCCGCACGGGGCAGATGAACAAGGTGTGCACCGCCGGGTTCAACTATGCGTTCATCCGCAGCACGGGCGACTTGTACCCTTGCCCCCTGCTCGAGATGCCCCTCGGCAACGTACTCGAGCAGCCCCTCGAGAGACTGCTCGCCTCGCCGGCGGCGCGCCGTTTCCGGCGGAAGGTTGGACGCTACCCGTCGTGCCAAACTTGCACTGAGCCGGGCCTCGAAAGGTACGCTCTCCCGTTTGAAGGCCGCCGCTACCTTGAGCTCAGCCGGCGCCTGGACGCCGGTGAGTTCCGGCAGCTGCACGAGCACCTGGGTCTGGACAAGTACCTGGATTGAACCCGCAGGCGGTAACACCCGATCGATCGGGTGAGCGGCAGGACGACTAGCCCTCCTCCCAGCGCTCGGTCCAAGTGAAGCCGCGCCGCCGGGCCTCCTCCATGAAGCGGGAAGCAGGCACCGCCTTTTCCAGGGAGTGCACTCCGGCGGGGACGTGGCCGGCGGCGATCAGCGCGGCCATGATGGCCGCATGCCAGCCGGTGAGGCGCTCCATGGCGGCGAATCCGGTGGCCGGATCGTGGCGGTCGACCATGTCCACCACTACCGCCGCCTGATGCGTCCCGTCCTCTCCCTCGGCGCGAGCGCGCAGCACGCAGACATCCTCCAGGCCGGAGGTCTCGATGATCGGCCCCAACAGAGCGTGATAGAAGTCCCGCGGGGTCACCGCGATCCCTCCCACCGGCACGGCGTCGCGCCCGAATAGCCCCAGGTCCTTGAAGGCCTTGAAAGCTGCCAGGTGGCCCGGATAGCGCAGCGTCTTGTTGTCGTAGGTGTCGAGCACGTCCTCGAGGCCGTAGGGCACGGTGGAAGTCCCACCGGAGGTGACGAAGGCCTCGAGGACGCCCAGCTCCTCGAAGCGGACCTCTTCGACCTCGGTGAGGGTGTCGAGGTGGGTCAGGCGGCCGCCGCGCAGCACGATGGCCCGTCCGTCGTACTCGTTGGTGAGGCCCTCGAGGTTGAAGCACAGGCGGTAGCCCCAGGGGGCGGAACGATCCTGCGGGAGCCCGCCGTCGAGCAGGTGCACCCGGCGCGGGGTGAACCCTCGGGAGCGCAGCAGCTCCATGGCGTAGAGGCCGAGGGTGTTGTTCATGCCGGGCCCCATGCCGCAGTCGGGCACCACCGCCACTCCCGCCTGGCGGGCTTCGGGGTGCATTGCGAGTTGAGCGAGCACGGTGTCGGTATGCCCGCCCATGTCCACCATCCCGGTGCCGGCGGCGATGGCGGCTCGCGTGATGGGAAGCAGCAGGGCGTAGGGGACGGCGCACACGAAGGCATCGAGCGGCTCGAGGAAGCGGCCCAGGGCCCCCCGGTCGGCGGCGTCCACCTCCACCGGCTCTACGGCCTCCCGTTCCAGGAGGTGGTTGAGGCGAGCCGCGGCGGCGCCCGCGACCTCTGCGGCGCGGTCGCCCAGGAGCACCCGGGTGGCCCCGCCGTGGACCGCCAGGTCGTATGCCGCTGCCGTGCCCTGCCTCCCGGCTCCCAGCACCCCGTACGCCGTCATGGTGTCTCCTCGCGTGTGGTCGGGCGCATTCTGGCGCGGGGAGCGGGGATGCGGGGGCGCCGGCGGGCGGAGGTCGCGGACGGGGTCAGGCCTTGGTGCCGCACTCCCCGCAGAACTTGGCCCCGGCCTCCAGCTTGGCTCCGCAATTGGAGCATTTGGCCGCCGGGGCGATGCGAGCGCCGCACTCGGGGCAGAACTTGGTTTTGGCCGGGAGCGGGGCCTCACACTGTGGGCAGGAGGCGCTGGCCCCCTCGCGCCACGACTCCTCGGTGAGCATGGCGCGGTCATCCTCGGCGACCCGGGAGTGCGCCCAGATCTCCTCCACCGTGCGCGAGGATTGGGCGGCGGCCATCTCTACCCCGAGGTCCGGGGCACAGTCCTTGCAGAGGCCCTTGCCGTCGTTCCAGCACTGGCGGCGGCATACCCACGCCGAGCAGCGGGGGCACTGGCGGAAGTCGGGCTTGAGGGCCGCCGCCGCCTCACGGAACGCCTTGTCGTGCGCCTTCTCCCAGGCTGCGGAGCGCACCTGTTCGCCGACCTCGGCGGCTCGCCCGAACAGGCCTCCCAGAAGGCTGGAGGCCGTCTGGAGCCCGCCGGCGACCCGGGCGGCGGCGTAGTCGTCAAAGGGGGTGCGGTAGCCGGTGCCGCAACGGTCGCAGACGAACTCGAACTGGAAGCCTTCGCTAGTGCTGTGGTCGTGGTAGTTCCGGGTGAACTCGATCTTCTGCTCACTCATGGTGAATGGCCTTCCTGGCCGGCCGGGACCCCCTCGGCGGCACCGGCCGTCGAGGGAGGACGCCCGGTAAAGTGCCGGGTCGGGCTGGCCGGATTCGAACCGGCGACCTCTTGACCCCCAGTCAAGCGCGCTAACCAAGCTGCGCCACAGCCCGGGACGCGGGCAGTGTAATGCCCGGGGCGGCACATGCCCTACTGCCGGCGCGAGTCCTCCGCTCCCCTTCCGCTGCGGGCGACCAGGCGTAGCGGCGTGCCCACGAAGTCGTATTCGGCGCGCAGGCGGCCCTCGAGGAAGCGGAGGTAGTCGGGAGCGAGGTCGCCGCCGCGCACGAACAGGACCACCGTCGGGGGATTCACGCCCGCTTGGACGGCGTACATGATGCGGGCGCGCCGCCCCCGGCGGGTCGGGGCGGGGTGGGCCTCCTGCCAGTCCCGCACATGGCGGTTCAACTGCGGCGTGGGCACGCGGAACCGGCGCGCTTCGAGGACGGCCCGCACCGCCGCCGACAAGCGGTGCAGCCGGGCGCCGGTGCGCGCCGAGACCCTCAACACGGGAGCCCAGGACACGAACCCCAGGCGATCCCCCGTGCCGTCCTCGGTGTTCTCCTTGTCCTCGGGATCGGCGGCGTCCCACTTGTTGAGCAGGATGATCAGGCCGGCACCGGCGGTGGCTATCTCCTCCGCCAGGCGCTGCTCTTGGTGGGTGATCCCCTGGGTGGCGTCGGCCACCAGCAAGGCCACATCGGCAGCGGCCAGGGCCTCTCGGGCCCGCTGCACCGAGTAGAACTCGGTGGCTTCATCGACCCGGCTGGCGCGTCGGATGCCGGCCGTGTCCCAGACGCGAAAAGGCTCGCCGTCGAGTTCGACGACGGCATCAATGGGGTCGCGCGTGGTGCCGGGCTCCGGGGAGACCAGAACGCGCTCCTCCCCGAGGAGCCGGTTCAGCAAGGTGGATTTGCCGACGTTGGGCCGGCCGAGGATCGCCAGAGTGGGAAGGTGGTCGTCGGCGAGGGGAGCCTCACTCTCCGGGAGGCGGGCTACCACGGCATCGAGCAGATCGCCTGTGCCGCGGCCGTGCAGGGCGCTGATCGGGTACGGCTCGCCCAGGCCGAGGCTCCACAGGTGCCCCACGTCGAGGTCGACCCCCGGACCGTCCGCCTTGTTGGCGGCCAGCACCACCGGCACTCCCGAGCCCTGTGCGAGGCGGGCCACCGCCAGGTCGTCGTCGGTGTAGGCGGTAGTAGCGTCGGCTACGAAGACCACGACATCCGCGCCTCCGAGGGCCGCCTCCGCCTGGGCGCGGATGCCGGCCACCAGGTCGTCGCCTTTGACCGCCCACCCTCCGGTATCCACCAGGATGAAGTGCCGTCCGGCCCACTCGGCGATGAATTCCTTGCGGTCGCGGGTGACGCCGGGCTTCTCCTCGACCACCGCCGCCCGGCGTCGCAGGATGCGGTTGACCAGAGTGGACTTGCCCACGTTGGGGCGCCCCACCACCGCGACCACGGGAAGACGGCTCACCGGTGACTCCGGGCGGCGGTGTAGAACGCAACGAAGCAGGGCACGACCCCAGGATAGGGCCCCGGTTGGCGAGACCCCCTCCCTAGCATGGCGGGCATGGTGGAGCAGGTGCTGCTGGCCGAGCCGCGGGGGTTCTGCGCCGGCGTCGAGATGGCCATCAAGGCCCTGACATGGATGACCCGGGTGTTTCCCGCTCCGATCTACTGTTACCACCAGATCGTGCACAACTCCGCCGTGGTCGCCGCCTTCGAGGCCGCCGGCGTGGTGTTTGTGGACGATCTAGCGGCCGTGCCGCCCGGCGCTCCCCTGATGCTCTCCGCCCATGGGTCCGCACCCGAAGTGGCCGGGGCGGCAAGCTCCCGGGGGGCCGTTGTGGTGGACGCGGTCTGCCCGCTGGTGACCAAGGTCCACCACGAGGTACGGCGGCTGGCCGGGGCCGGTTACCGGATCCTCTACGTCGGCCACGAGGGGCACGATGAGGCGGTGGGCACCATCGCCGAGGCTCCCGACGCGGTGACCCTGATCGATCCCGAGGCAGGCTTGGCGTCCCTGCCTTCTTCCGCCGGGGCGCCGGTGGCCCTCCTGGCCCAGACCACCCTGGGGCACCACGAGTGGGAGGGCGTCCTCGCCGAGGCCCGGGCACAGTTCCCCGACCTGTGGACCGCCCGCCGCAGCGACCTGTGCTACGCCACGACCAACCGGCAGGCGGCGGTGGAAGCCCTGGCGCAACGGGCCGACCTCGTCCTGGTGGTCGGCAGCGCCAACTCGTCCAATACCCGGGCGCTGGTCCGGGTGGCGCGGGCGGCCGGGGCTCCGGCTCACCGCGTAGAAGGGCCCGAGTCCATCGATCGGGCCTGGCTCGCCGGGGCGGGCGTCGTCGGGGTGACTGCGGGGGCTTCGGCTCCCGACGGCGCGGTGCGGGCCGTGGTCGCCGCTCTGGCCCCACGGCGCGGGGTCCAGGTGGTGCAGGTCACCACCGAGGAGGAGTACTTCCCCCCGCCGCCGCAGCTACGCGCCCTGCTGCTGGCCCTGCAGGCAGCGGTGGAAGGGGGCTACGGGGCTCGCCGGCCCGGCCGGGCGGGGCTCATCGAGGACGACCGCTCCTGGAGCGCAGCCCGGGCCCTCGAGGTGCTCCCGACCGGCTGAGACGGGGCCGGCCGGGCGCTCAGTCGGTGGCTTCGGCCACCAGCCCGAGGATGAGGGCCACCACCTGCTCCACAGGCAGGGCGGTGGTATCGATCACCACGGCGTCTTCCGCCGGCCGCAATGGGGAGGCTTCTCGTGTCGAATCGAGGTGGTCCCGGGCCCGCAGCTGGTGCTCGATGTCCGCCACCTTCAGCCCGGCGGCCTCGGCATCCCCGGCTCGCCGCCGCGCCCGCTCGGCTGCATCGGCGATGAGGTACACCTTCACCGGTGCCTCAGGAAACACCACCGTGCCGATGTCGCGGCCTTCGACCACGGCCCGGCCGCCGTGGCGGCTCACCCAATCGCGCTGCTGCTGCACCACCACCCGCCGCACCTCGGGGAAAGCCGACACCACGCTCACCAAGGCGCCCACCTCCGCGGCGCGCACGGCGTCGGTCACCACCTCGCCGTCGAGGAGCATGGCCCCGCCGGCGTAGTCGAGCCGGGAGGCTCGGGCGACCTGCAAAACCGCCTCACCGTCGGTGGAGTCTGCGCCGGCGCGCTGGACCGCCAGTGTCAGGGCGCGATAGAAGGCGCCTGTGTCCAGATAGGGGATGCCCAGGGCGGCGGCCAGCGCCCGGGCCACAGTGCTCTTGCCCACTCCCGCGGGGCCGTCGACGGTCACGACCACAGCGCCTCCAATGCCTCGCCGAAGCCCGGCCATGACACCGCCACCGCCTCGAACCCCTCCACCAAGACCTCGGGCGCCACCACCGCCGCCACCGCCGCGGCGATGGCGATGCGGTGGTCGCCGCCGGCGTCGACACTTCCTCCGGCGAGACCGCCGGTTCCCTGCACCACGAAGCCGTCGGGGCGCTCTTCGGCGTCGCCGCCCAGCGCTCGGATCAGCCGGACGGTGGCCGTGGCTCGATCCGTCTCCTTGACTCGCAGCTCGGCCGCTCCGGCTACCACCGTCTCGCCCTCCGCGGCCGCGGCCAGGATCCCGACCAGGGGCAGCTCGTCGATGGCCCGCGCCGCAAGCAGGCCCTGGATACGGATCCCGCGCAGGTCGGCCCCGGACACCACGACGTCGCCGACCGGGTCGCCGTGGAGGAGTCTGGTAGCCGCCCGAGTCACCCGAGCCCCCATCGCCTCCAGGATGTCGAGGAAGCCGGTACGCCCGGGGTTGAGGGTCACGTCGCGCACGGTCATCTCGGACCCAGGCCGCAGAGCGGCCGCGGCCAGGAGCCCGGCGGCCGAGGAGAGATCCGCCGGCAACTCATAGTGCGCCGGGGGCACCGGCCCGGGAAGGAGCTCGAAGGACGAGGGACCCAGCCGGCGCCCGAGGCCCATCGCTTCCAGCCAGCGCTCGGTGTGATCGCGAAACCCCGCGGGGGAGGTGATCGTGGTGGCGCCTTCCGCCTGGAGGCCGGCGAAGGCCACCGCGCTGCGCACCTGGGCCGAGGCCTCGGTCACGGCGACGGCGGCGCCGTGCAGCGAGGCGGGCCGCATCGTCAACGGCGGCCGTCCTCCCGGGCCCAGTTCGATGCGCGCCCCGAGGGCCTCGAGGGGGCCGGCCAGCCGGTCCATAGGCCGGCCCATCAGGGAGCCGTCCCCCACCACGGTGCTGGTGAACGCACGCCCGCAGAGCGCCCCCGCCAGGAGCCGCATGGTGGTCGCCGAATTGCCCGCGTCGAGGGGCCCCGGCGGGGCCGTCCAGGCGTCGATGCCTCGGGAGCGGACCTCGCCGCGGGCCACTTCCACCCCCAGGTAGCCCAACGCTTCGGCGGTGGCGGCGACGTCCTGCCCCGGCCCGAGGTTGGCCACCCGGCTGGTGCCGGCCGCCATGGCCGCCAGCAGCAACGCCCGATGCGAGAGGGACTTGTCGCCGGGGATGTGGGGGGCGGCGCGGCACGGACCGGGTGGTAGGCGAAACGCTCTCACCGGAGCATCATCCCATGTACAGCGATCGGACCTCTTCTATGGTGAGATGCCGCCAGGTCCCGGGCCTTAGCTTCGGGTCGCGCACCGGCCCGATGGCGGTGCGTACCAGGGCTTCCACCGGATGGCCGACGGCGGCGAGCAGGCGCCGCACTTCGCGCTTGCGCCCCTCCCCCATCACCACCTCCACCAGGGCCCGCCCGCCCTGCTGGCCCACGAGATGGGCCGCCAGGGCGCGGGCGGGGCCGTCCTCCAACTCCACCCCCGCGCTGAGGGCGCGCAGTGCCTTGCGCCCCGGAGAGCCGGCGACGCGCGCCAGGTAAGTCTTGGATACCTGATGGCGCGGGTGGGTCACCCGCGCGGCCAGTTCACCGTCGTTGGTGAGGATGATCAGGCCCTCGGTATCGGCATCGAGGCGGCCCACCGGGTACACCCGGGTGCCGCTCGGCACCAGGCCGACCACGGTGGGGCGACCTTGCGGGTCGGAGGCGGTGCTCACCACTCCGGCCGGCTTGTACACCAGGTAGTACACCAGGTCGGGCTGCAGGGGTAGGGGGATCCCATCGACCTGAACGCGAGCCGCGAGCGGGTCGATCTTCTGCCCGAGATGAGCCGGCTCCCCATCCACGGTGACCCGGCCGGCGCGGATCATCTCCTCGGCCCCGCGGCGCGAGGTCAGGCCCGAATGGGCGATCAGCCGCTGGAGTCGCTCGATGGCTCCTCCGGGCGAAAAGGCTCCTCCAGCCGGGCCACCACCCCCGCCGGGGGGACATGGTCGGCAAGTGGGGGCAGCTCGTCGCGCGAGCGCAGGCCCAGCTTCTCGAGGAACAGGTCGGTGGTGGCGTAGAGCGCTGCGGCTCCGGGCCCCGGGGCGCGACCCACGACATCGATGAGCCCGCGGCGCTCAAGGGTGTGCAAGGCGTGATCGGAGTCCACCCCGCGGATCTCGGAAACCTGTGCCCGGGACACCGGCTGCCGGTAGGCCACCACCGCCAGGGTCTCGAGCGCCGCCCGGCTGAGCCGGGCCGCAGTGGCCCCGGCGGCGAACCTCTCGAGGTAGGGGTGGAGATCCGGCCGGGTATAGAGGCGCCATCCGCCTCCCACTTCCCGCAGCACCAGCCCCGAGTCGCCCCCTGCCAGGCGCTCGGCCAGGGCGGTAAGCGCCTCGGCGGCCGCGGCGACGGGCACCTCGAGGACCTCGGCCATCTCAACCACCGGTACCGGTTCCTCGGCGACGAAGAGGATCGCCTCCAGCGCCGGGAGCAGAGCGCTCACCTCTGCCATTCGCTCACCAGGCCCAGCGCGGCGTCACGGCGATGGCGCAGGACGATCGGCGTGCCCGGGTGCTCCTGGGTGGCTTCGATCAGGCCCCAGCGCACCAGTTCCAGCACCGCCAGGAAGTAGGCGACGACCTCGACCGGGCGATGCAGCGCCCCGGTGAGGCGCTCGAAGTCGGTCTGTATCTCGGCGGCGACGCGGTCGCGCACGGCTTCGATCGCCGCCGCCACGGAGGGCAGGTCGAGGTCGAGGTGGTCCAGGTCCGGCTCCCGGGGCCGGGCCAGCAGGCGGGCGGCCAACTGCGCCAAGCCGGAGGGACCCCAGGGCAGCCGTACCGCCGGGGGTGGCGGCGTCACCTCCGGGTCGAGCCCCGCGTAGCGGCCCACGAGTCGGGCGGTGGCCTCCATGCGATGAGCGAGCACCGCGGCGACGTCCTTGAACGTCAGGCAGGCCAGGAGGCGGCTCAGCAGACGATCCCGCTCCTCGGCGAGCGCCAGCTCTTCGTCGGGATCTACCGGCGCGGCGCCGGGCAGCAGGCGACGCGCCTTCATCTGGATGAGGGTGGCGGCGATCAGCAGGAACTCGGAGGTGACCTCGAGGTCGAGGGTTCGTATCCGCGCCAGGTGGGCCAGGTACTCATCCACCAGCCCCACCAGGCTGAGTTCGGTGATCTCCAGCTGCCGCTCGGTGATCAGGCGCAGCAGTAGGTCTAGGGGGCCTTCAAAGACTGGGGTGGTCACCTGGTAGCTCATGGCGCAGGGGACATGGTATTGCCCGGAGTGCGGCGCACAGGGCCTTTCAGGCGTGATCGGCGCGGCACAGGGCGGCCCAGTCCTCCGGGGTGATGCTGCCGGGTCTCCCGGTGTGGTGGTGCCGGGCATAGGCGACCACCAGAGGCTCGGCTCCGGCGGCCGCGAGGTCGGCGGCACCGGATGAAGTGTGGGCCAGGTAGGCGGCCGCCCGACCCGGGGCGGGGAGGTGCAGGAACCCCAGAGTGGTGGCCAGGGCCCGTCCCACGGGGCCGAGGCCGGCATGGCGCTTGCCCACGTCGTGCAGCAGGGCGGCCCGGGCCAGGTCGCGCCGCCCCGGGCAGGCCGCGAGCACTGCCCGGGCGCATTCGAGCCCGTGCCGCTGGTCGGCCCGCGGCTGTCCCCAAAAGAGGCCGCTTTCGGCCTCGCGCAGCAGGACCGCCGCCTCTGTCTGATCCGCGGGGCCCAGTGGGGCCGCCCGCAGCACACCGAAGAACCGCCGCACCAGGTGAGGGAGCGCCGAGGTCATATCACCACCCGCAGAAGCCAGCCGACCGCGGTACCGACGAAAGCCAGCGACCCGGGCAGGGCAACGATCAGCAGGAACAGGACCAGGAATCCGTAGGGGGCTAGCTTGTGGAAGGCCTTCCGGGCTCCCGCGGGGAGGACGAGAGGAAGCAACCGGCTTCCGTCCAAGGGCGGGATCGGCAGCATGTTGAAGACGGCGAGGGCGCAGTTCACCAGGACGACGGCGAAGAGGACTCGCCCCCACAGGGCCCCGGTGCGGATCCCCACGTCCAGCCCTTCCCAGTAGACCCCCGTTCCCAGCGCCGCCGTGCCCCCGGCCGCCCGCAAGTCGATCAGAGGGCTGAGGCGTCCCACTACCAGAGCCAGGAGGAGGTTCGTCGCCGGCCCAGCGAGGGCGACTAGCGCCATCCCCTCGTTGGGGCGGCGAAAGTGAGCCGGCTCTACCGGCACCGGCCGGGCCCAGCCCCAGACGCTCTGCCCGGCCACGGCGAGTACAGCGGGGAACACGAGCGACCCGAAGGGATCCAGGTGGCGGAGGGGGTTAAGGGTGATGCGCCCGGCATGGCGCGCTGTGGGGTCTCCCAACCGCTCCGCCACCCAGCCGTGGGCCACCTCGTGGAGCACCACGCTGGGGAGGAGGATGGCCAGGAACAAGACGACGTCGAGGAGGCGGTTGTCCGAGATCATGGGGTCCCCGACTCCCGGCGGGAATGCCGCCTGCTCACCGGGGCATCACCCCGACTTCGACTTGCACTCCACGCAGTACACCGACTCCGGGCGGATGGCCAGGCGGTCGGCGCCGATCTCGCGCCCACAGGCCAGGCAGATGCCGTACTGCCCTTCGCCGAGCCGCCGCAGGGCGACGTCTACCGAATCGAGGTTCTTCTTGAGCGAGTCGACCAGTCCGAGCACCTCCGTGCGCTCCGCGGTGGCGGCGGCAGCATCGGCGAAGCCGTCGCCGAACTCGACGTCGGCACGCAGCTCGCCCGTCTCCTCGGCACCCAGCTGCGCCAGGCGCTCTACCAGGCGAGCGCGCGCCTCGAGGAGGAGTCGTTCGGCGTCGGGATAGGTGGCGGTAGTCATGGGGCTCAAGTGCTCCGGGGGTGGGAAACGGCGTACACCTCGAGGAGATGCCGCGGCGATACTCGGGTGTAGACCTGTGTAGTGCTGATGCTAGCGTGCCCAAGGAGTTCCTGTACGGTTCTCAGGTCGGCTCCACCCTCCACCATGTGGGTTGCCGCCGAGTGCCGCAGGACGTGGGGCGATACCGCGTCGGGGTCGAGGCCGGCCCGCGCCGCCTGGCGACGGACGATGCCCCAGATCCCCTGCCGGGTCAGGCGGCCCCCGCGGCGGTTCAGGAACACCGCCCCCGAGTCGCGGCCGGGCCGGCGCCGGGCCAGCCGATCGGGCAGGTAAGCCGCCAGCGCCCGGCAGGCGGCGCCGCCCACCGGGACGACTCGCTGCTTGTCACCCTTGCCTGTCAGCCGGGCGGTGGCCTCGGAGAGGTCGAGGTCCAACTGGTCCAGGGCCGCCGCCTCGGCGACGCGTGCCCCGGTCGCATACAAGAACTCCAGCAGGGCCCGGTCGCGACGGCCTTCCGGGGTGGCCGGGTCGGGCACCTCCAGCAGGCGGAACACCTCTTCCACGGTCAGTGCCTTAGGGAGGGCGGTCGGCCGCCGCGGGCTGTCCACCAGCACGGTGGGGTCGGAAGCAGCCAGCCCTTCGGCCGTCAGGAAGCGGTGAAAGCCGCGCACCGCGGCCACGTGACGGGCGATCGAAGCCGGGGCCAGGCCCCGGCGATAGAGGGCGGCCACGAAGCCGGCCACCGCGTCCGGGTCGGGCTCTGCCCCTGCGAGGTGAGCGGCGTACCGGCGCAGGTCCCGGCCGTAGGCCGTGACGGTGGCTGCCGCGAGCCCCCGTTCCGCCCGCAGGGCGGCCAGATACTCAGCGACGCGGTCTTCGAGAGTCACCGGCCGAGGTGTCGCGCCAGCGCGTAGATGCCGAGGATGGTCTTGGCGTCGCGCAGGGCACCGGCATCCAGGGCGGCCAGCGCCTCCTCGCAAGTTAGGGAGACGACGGCCGCGGCCTCTTCTTCGATGCCCTGGGGGGCGGCTCCCACCGCCTCGAGTTGCTCGGCCAGGTATACCAGGGTGAGCTCGTCGCTGAAGCCCGGCGACGTATAGGCCTCATGGAGCAGGGTCACCCGGCCGGGGCGCAGGCCGACCTCCTCGACGCACTCCCGGCGCGCCGTCTCGGCCGGATCTTCCCCGGGCACGTCGCGCTTGCCCGCCGGTATCTCCAACAGCGAGCCGCCCGTGGCGGCCCGGTACTGCTGCATCAGGTGCACGCGGGCGCCGTCCCAGGGGATGACGGCTACCGAGCCGGGGTGGCGCACGATGTCGCGGGCCGTCCAGCCGGTGCCGTCGCCCAGGTGATAGCAGCGCTCGAGGGTGATGAAGGCCCCCCGAGCCACGAAGCGCTTCCCCAACAGCGGGAACTCGGGCACGGCCACAACAGGTCAGCCTCGTTCGGCGACTCGGGGCGATTCCCGGTGCTCGGCCGTCCGGCGGCGGCGGTAGTCCCGTGCGGCGCGCATCAGGCCGGCGAACATGGGATGCGGGGCATCTGGGCGCGACTTGAACTCGGGGTGGAACTGCGAGGCGATGAAGTAGGGATGGCCCGGCAGTTCGATGATCTCCACCAGCCGGCCGTCGGGCGAGACTCCGGAGAGGCGCAACCCGGCCCCCTCCAGGTCGGCACGGTAGCGGTTGTTCACCTCGTACCGGTGACGGTGCCGTTCGTAGATGAGCTCCTCGCCGTAGAGCCGGCGGGCCAGTGAACCCTCGGCCAGGCGGGCGGCGTACAGCCCCAGGCGCATGGTGCCGCCCATGTCCTCCACGGCCTGTTGTGCTTCGAGAAGGTCGATGACCGCATGCGGGGTGGTGGGGTCGAACTCGGAACTGTGGGCGTCGCCAAGCCCCAGGCGGTGGCGGGCGAACTCGATGACGGCGCACTGCAGGCCGAGGCACAGCCCCAGGAAAGGAATGCCGTTCTCCCGGGCGTGGCGCACCGCGGCGATTTTGCCCTCGATGCCCCGCACCCCGAAGCCGCCGGGCACCACGATGCCGTCGACCCTTTCGAGGTAGGAAGCGGCGAGGAGGCCGTCGACGTCGTCGCTGGGGATCCAACGCAGGTCGAGGAGAACGTCGCAGGCCAGGGCCCCGTGGCGCAGGCTTTCGACCACCGAGAGGTAGGCGTCCGGCAGATCGACGTACTTGCCCACGAGGCCGATGGTGACCGGCTCCGTGGCCGCCGCCAGGCGGTTGACCATCGCCCGCCAGACCCCCAGGTCCGGTGGGTCCGGGTGCAGGTCGAGGCGGCGGCAGACCACCGCGTCCAGCCCGCCCTCGTGCAGGGTGAGCGGCACCGCGTAGATGTCGGGGGCGTCCGCGGCGTTGATCACCGCCTCGAGGGGCACGTCGCAGAAAAGGCTGATCTTGCGGCGGGCGGCCTCGGGGATCGGTCGGTCGCTGCGCACCACTATGGCGTCGGGGACGATGCCGCGGCTGCGCAGTTCGGCCACGCTGTGCTGCGTGGGCTTGGTCTTCATCTCCTCGCTGGGGGCGATATAGGGGGCCAGTGTCACGTGGATGGAGGCCGAATTGCCCGAGCCCACGTCGTTGCGGAACTGCCGGACCGCCTCGAGGAAAGGAAGGATCTCGATATCGCCCACCGTGCCCCCGAGCTCGGTGATTACCACATCTGCCTCGGTGCGTTCCCCCAGGCGGCGGATGCGGCTCTTGATCTCGTTGGTGATGTGTGGAATGACCTGTACGGTGTCCCCCAGGAAGTCGCCGCGGCGCTCCTTCTGGATTACCGCCAGGTACACCGAACCGGTGGTGACGTTGGAGTCCCGCCGGAGGTTGATGCCGGTGAATCGCTCGTAGTGGCCGAGATCAAGATCAGTTTCCCCGCCGTCGTCGGTGACGAACACCTCGCCGTGCTGGAAGGGGTTCATGGTCCCCGGGTCGACGTTGATATAGGGGTCGATCTTCTGGTTGACGACCCGCAAGCCCCGGGCCCGCAGCAGCCGCCCCAGCGACGCGGCAGTGATGCCCTTGCCGAGGCTCGAAGTCACGCCACCGGTGACGAACACGTATTTAGTCACACTCGTGTAACCCGCGATCGGCTGGGGCATCGTACCACCGGCCGTCGTCCGGGCGGCCTACCCGCCTGCGCCGGCCCGCCGCGCCGTGGCGGCAGCCAAGAGCTCGGCGGCATGCCCCCGGCCGCGCTCACTCTGCGGCAGCCCCCCGAGCATGCGGGCCAGCTCCGCCAGCCGGTCCTCCGCCTCCACCCGCCGCACTTGGGCCCGGCTGCCTTCCCGATCGACCACCAGATGGGTGTCGGCGAAGGCGGCCACCTGGGGCAGATGGGTGACCACCAGGACCTGGCGGCCCCGCGCCAGGGCGGCCAGCTTCTCGCCCATGGCGAGCGCAGTCGCGCCGCCGATCCCGGCGTCGATCTCGTCGAAGGCCACCACCGGTGCCTCCCCCACTCCGGCGGCGAGGTGGACCGCCAGGAC
>JAFGCH010000148.1 GCA_016932695.1 Acidimicrobiia bacterium
CCATCCAGTACGAAGCCACCCACAAGCCACTCCAGAAGGTGGCATGATCAGCAAACCCGACCCGTCCGGGAAACCGGGGGAACTCCAGGCGGGGTGGCGGCCTACTACGACTTCTTCACCCTGCCCGGCGAAGGCTTCCATTCCACCTCGGGAACCGAGCGCTACTACGACTTCGTGTGGGGCCCGGTGCACTTCTTCGTGCTCGACGCCTACACCCAGACGACGGTGCAACGCCCGTGGCTGGAGGCGGGCCTGGCCGCCTCCACGGCGCCGTGGCAGATCGTGGTGCTGCACTTCCCGCCCTACTCCTCGGGCGGTGATGGCTCCTCGCAGTGGATGCAGTGGCCCTACGACGCCTGGGGGGCGGACGCCGTGCTCTCGGGACACACCCACCAGTACGAGCGCATCCTGCGCGACGGCGACGGCGACGGCATCCCGCTCCTCTACATCGTCTCCGGGCTCGGAGGCGCCGACATCCGCGCCTTCGATACCCCGGTGGCGGGCAGCGTCGCCCGCTACAACGACACCCACGGGTCGCTGGTGGTCGACGCCTGCAACACCGGGATGACCTTCGCCTTCCATGCCGTGGGCGGCGCGGTGGTGGACCAGTACCTCGTCGGAACGGCCTGCCCGGGGGGCTGAGCCGGCGGCCCCGGCCGCTCGGTGGGCGGCTACTCGGCGAGGGGTTCGAGGGTGGCGAGCAGCCTCTTGCGGTAGTCGATCAGCGCGGCCCGTCCCCGGGGGGTGAGAGCGATGGTGGTCTGGGGGTGCTTGCCCCTGTATCCCTTGGTGATGTGCAGGTAGCCGGCTTCTTCGAGCTTGGCGAGGTGGGAGCCGAGGTTGCCCCAGGTGAGCCCGGTCTGCTGCAGCAGGCAGGTGGCGTTGGCGCTTTCGACCACGAACAGGTTGGCCATGATGGCCAGCCGAGCCGGTTCGTGGATCAGCCGGTCGATGCCGGCCGGCCCGGCGTCGAAGCCGCCGTCAGTCGCCAAGGGGGGCCTCCGCATCGCGGGGGAGAACCGGGTAGGCCTTCAGGAAGTGCGCCAGCTTCCACGTGCCGATGGCCAGGATGGGCGCCGCCGGGATGGCGAAGGCGAGCGCGGGGGGCAGGCGAAAGTCCCACAGCACGTCGGGCCAGATCAGGAGCGGCCCCACCAGTCCGAAGAGGATGCCGTAGAGGTAGAAGCGCGGCACGTCGAGCAGGTACGCCGCCGCGCCGCAAACCACGGTGGCGTTGAGGAACCACACCAGCGGCAGCCACACCTCCACTGCTCCCGGCGTCAGCCCTTGGGCGCCGGCGACCCCGGCGACGGCGAAGGCCGCCACTCCGGCGATGGCCGAAAGCAGCAAGACCCGCCGGGTGACCGTGATGCGGCGGCGGCGGGCGGGCCCGGGCCGGAAGGCGCCCAAGCGGGACCGCAGCAGCCGAACCCGCACCACCATGAACCCGCCGACCAGGACGAGGGCCACGACGAACATGACGGCCAGGCTTGCCAACTCACTCTGCAGCCGGTCCTGAACGATGGCGGCCAGGGCCACGCCGATCATCATGAGGCCCAGGACGAGGTCGACCAGGCCGTCTTCGTAGAACTTTCGGAAGGCCTGTCTCTCGAGGGCCCCGAGGTTGGGGAACTGTGTCACCATGGTCATCCGCCCGTGTCGCGTTCGCATGGCGCAGAGTACTCTGCAATGCAGAGTAAGGCAACTGGGCAGCTGGGGCTGGGCTGCTCTTCCCGGCGGGCCTTGCGCGGCCACAGGAGTCTGCGGGCAGTCCTAGGATCCAGTCTATGTCGGATATTGCCGTCAAGTCGGCGATTGCATACCGATTGCCGTCTCGGCCTAATGCTCTTGACAGATATTTCCGCCATTACACCTTGTCACGATCCTTCGAATGGGGTATGGTTGATGCCATGACGGATATCTCCGGCATCGGGGCTTCGCCAGGATCGGCCTTCAGGGAACGACGCAAGCTACTGGGGCTCACCCAGGCCGAGGTCGCCGCCCTGTGTGACATCAGCCGCGACACGGTGGTCCGGGCCGAAGCCGACGATGGCGGCATCGCCATCGGCACCCTGCGACGGATTGCAGCGGCGGTGGGGCTGGAGATCACGGTGAGGCCGAGGTATCGGGAGTCATGACCATCGCTCCGGCCGACCTCAAGCACATCGAAGCCGCCGACGTCTACAAGGGGCACGCCCTCGCCGGGACCCTGACCCGGCTCGGCGACGGCGGCACGGCCTTCACCTACTCCGCCGAGTACCTGGGCGGGGGCGGGCCGGCGGTGGCTTCTACGCTCCCGGTGCGCCCGGAACCCTTCGTGACCCGCTCCGGGGCGGTGCCGGCTTTCTTCGCCGGGCTACTGCCGGAAGGGGTGCGGCTGCAGGCGGTAATCGCCGCCGTCAAGACCTCCGCCGACGACGAGTTGTCGCTCCTGCTGGCGGTGGCCGGCGACGCCGTGGGCGATGTGATCGTGGTGCCTGCCGGGGAACCCCCGAGCCCGGCGGGCGGCGTCCCGAATCTCACCGACCCGGCGGCGGTCTCGTTCCGGGAACTGTTCGCCCGCTCGATCGACCCCCGCGGCTCCCACCTGGACCGGGCCATCCCCGGGCTGCAGGAGAAGCTCTCCGACGCGGTGGTGTCGTTTCCCCTGCGGCGCCGGGCGACTCCGTCGATCCTGAAGCTGAACACCCCCGCCTACCCGCGGATCGTCGAGAGCGAGGCCTTCTTCTTGTCGCTGGCGCAACGGTGCGGCTTCCGAGTACCGCGGTTCGCGGTCATCCAGGACCGCAACGGGCAGTCGGGCCTCCTGGTGGAGCGCTTCGACCGCACCCTCAGCGGGGGTACGGTGGTACGGGTCGCCCAGGAGGACGCCTGCCAGTTCCTGGGGAAGTGGCCGGCGGACAAGTACCGGGTCGGCATCAACGACATCTCCGGCCGGCTGGTCGAGCTTGCCTCCTCCCCGCAGGCGGCCGTCCTCGATCTCCTCTGCCAGGTCGGCTTTGCGTGGGCGATCGGCAACGGCGACCTCCACGCCAAGAACTTCTCCCTGCAGTGGCGGCCCGATGCCCGGGTCGTGGCGCCCTCGACGGTGTACGACGTCGTCTCCACCCTGCCCTACCCGGTTGACCAGCACCTCGCGCTGCGCATCGATGGGCGCGACGACAACCTCCAGGGCCGGTTCCTCCTGGCCTTCGCCGAGCGGTTCGGCATCCCGGGCGCCGTGCTGCGCCGGCGCCTGGAGCGGATCATCGCCCGCGTAACGGAGAGCCTCCTCGACATCGCCGCCATCGGGTTCCCCGCCGACGTCACCGCGAAGCTGGCGAGGGAAATCGAGCGGAGGCTCGGCGTGCTCGGGCGTTTCGCCGAGGATTGACGGGGGCGCTGGGCCGCAGCGCGGCCAACCCGGCCCGGATGGCACAATGCCGGCGGCCGGCCGAACCACCCGAAGGAGGGACTGTGATCCAACAGAAGGGAGCGACCACCCCCAGCGGTGTCGCCCGGCGGCTCGGCTACGCCGTGGCCCTCGCCATCAACATCGCGTTGCTGGTCATCGTCAACAACGTCCTCGATTGGGGATGGTTCTCCTGGCTCACCGCGGATCTCAGCCGGGTCCTCCCCTTCATCAATGCTTCGCTCGGCGCCTCGATAGCGGCCAACGCGGTCTACCTCTTCTACGACCGTCCGGGCTTCAAGAGCCTCGCCGAGCTCGGGCTGCTGGTGATCTCGCTGATCTCCACCATCAGGTTGTGGCAGGTGTTCCCCTTCGACTTCTCGGCCTACGACTTCAGCTGGGGAACCCTGGTGCGCTGGCTCCTCGGCGTGGGCATCTTCGGTATCTGCGCCGCCATGGCAGTCCAGCTGGCCCAGTTGGCCCGGAAGGCCACGGCCGCCGCCGCGGGCGCTGCACCCGAAGAGGGGTGAGGGCTGCGATCGCCGGGCCGACCTGAGGGCCCGACGTCCTGGAGAGCGCGACGACGATGGCCGCCGCTTCCGTGGTGAGCGGGGGGTGAATCTTGAGGCCCAGGGCCCGGCGGCGAACGTCGAAGCCGCCCGCCTTCGAGACGCGCCTCAGAAGCCCCTGTGGGGTCGGATGCGCCCGGCCAGGATCTGCTCCAAGTCCGACAGGAGTCGGCGGCAGATCTTGCCGGCACCCCAGGCACGGGATCCTCGCCACGAGGCGTGTACCGCCGTGCCGCCCAGGGCGTTGTCGGTGATCGACAGGGCGACCCCGGGCGAGAGGTAGAGGTAGCGGAGGCGCTGGTCGACCATCGACACGCCGACGTCGCGCCGGGTGGCCGCTTCGAGGGCGGCCTCCAGCACCACTTCCGGGCTTGCCGGGTAGCTGCGGATCAGTGAGGGCGACACGTCGCTGGGCTCAAGCCGATCGGGATGCTGGCCGCCCCAGGTGATCCCAGCGTGACCGGAGGGCGAATTCGGGGCGTTTCCCTCCGGCGGGCCGGTGTCGGCCTTCGGGCTCCCGTTCCTCCAGGGGCCCGCAACTCGGGCTCGGACCCCGATGGCGAGCCCGGCCCCGTGTTGCCGTGCGCGCTCGGGTGCCGCGGGACGCTCAGGCCGGGCCGCAGACGAGGAGTTCGGCGAGGCCCGCCAGGGGGAAGATCGCCGTGGTGGC
>JAFGCH010000031.1 GCA_016932695.1 Acidimicrobiia bacterium
CGGCTTCGTCGCCGTTCTACGGATGGTTGGCGTCGAGTTCGGTGATGTAGAGGACGCCGTTGACGAAGCTGCCTTCGGAGTAGGAGCCGATCCAGATGTCGTAGATGCCGTCCGGTGCCGTGCCGGTGAAGTCGACCGTGGGGTTCGGCGTGCTGTACGAGTCATCGTTGCACACCCAGTTCCCCAGAGGGTCGTTGATGATCAGGGTGGTGTCGTCACCGGCAGTGTCGGCGATGAAGTAGAAGCGCAGCGACGAAGCCGCCGCGGTGTAGTCGAGTTGGAAGTCGGGGGCGCTGCTGGCCCACCCGGTGCAGCCGCTGCCCAGGTAGGACCCGTCCACGGGTCCGCCCGACTGTGCCGGGCTCTCCCAGGGGTCGGGAAGGAACCCGCTGGTCAGGGTGAACTCCTCGTAGTTCGCCGGCAAGCCGGTGTCGAGCTCCCCGGCGGGCGCCGTGGTGGTGGTCGTCGTCGTGGAAGTGGTGGATGTCGAGGTGGTGGACGACGTGGTCGTGCTCGAGGTCGTAGAGCTGGTCGTGCTGGACGTCGTCGACGTGCCTGCGGTGGTGGAGGTCCCGGCCGTGGTGGAGGTCCCGGCCGTGGTGGAGGTCCCGGCCGTGGTGGAGGTCGAGCCGGCGCTGGGCTCATCGTCTCCGCCCAGCACCAGGAACACGATGGGGACGGCGATGGCGGCAGCGATCAGGATCCCGATGAGGAAAAGGGCGGTCGGGGTACGCCACCAGGAGCCGGTGGCGGGTGCGGGGGGAGGCGGCGGTGGTGGGCTGTAGGACACGGGTTCCTCCGTAGATGATTGTGACGAGTGTACGACGGGCTCGGCCCCGGGAGGGCTCTGCCGGCCCGTTAGGCCGTGTTTCCGCCGGCCTCCCGCCTCAGCCGAAGCACCAGGTCGAGGTCGAACCCCAGAGGCAGTTCGAGACGGTGGGCCGCCATCAGGCTGCGGTCGGCCATTATTCGCTCGATGGGACCGTCGGCGGCGATCCGGCCGGCCCCCATGATGACCGCCCGATCGCACAGCTGCAGGGCGTAGGGCAGGTCGTGGGTGACCATGAGCATGGTGAGGCCCAGGCGGCGCAGCACCTCGGCCAGCTCGCGCCGGCCCGCCGGGTCGAGGTTGGCCGAGGGCTCGTCGAGAACCAGGATCTCCGGCTCCATGGCGAGCACGGTGGCGATGGACACCAGCCGGCGTTCCCCGAAGGAGAGATGGTGGGGAGCCCGGTCGCGCCGCTCCTGCATGCCCACTGCCGTCAGCGCGGCTTCGACGCGCGCCTCCAGTTCGGCACCCCGCAGGCCCAGGTTGGCCGGGCCGAAGGCCACGTCCTCGCGCACCGTGGGCATGAAGACCTGGTCGTCGGGGTCCTGGAACACGATCCCCACCCGGCGGCGCACCTCTACGAAATGCTCCCGCACCACCGGGATGCCGGCGACCTCAACGGTGCCGCGTTGGGGGGTGAGGATGCCGTTGAGGTGGAGTACGAGGGTGGTTTTGCCGGCGCCGTTGGGCCCCAGCAGGGCCACTCGTTCTCCCGGGTGGATGTGCAAGTCGACGCCGTCGAGGGCCCGGCGCCCGTCGGGATAGGCGAAAGACACTCCCCGCACGGCAATGGTGGGGACACTCATCGCAGCATCCAGCCGAGAGAGGCGACCGTGGCGGCCAGGGCGACCACCGCACCCGCCCCGGCCCACTGGCGGGTTGGGGCCGCGGCCGCTTCGAGCTCCGGCATGACCCCGCGATAGCCGCGGGCCTGCATGGCCAGGTAGACGCGTTCCCCCCGCTCGTAGGACCGCACGAACAGGGTGCCGGCGACGGCCGCCAGTGCCCGGGCCTCCCCGATCCAGCGCGGGCGGTAGGCGCGGGAGCGCAGGGCGGTGCGCATGCGGCCCAGTTCCCCGATCACCACGTCCAAGTAGCGGACCATGAAGCCCATCATCGCCGTCAGCACCCGGGGGAAGTGCAGCCGGGCGAAGGCCTTCAGCAGGTCCGGGACCCGGGTGGTGGCGGCCAGGATCACCGAAGCGGCGGCTCCCAGAGTGGCTTTGGCCACGATGTTCCACGCCGCCCACAGGCCCTGGCGCGACAGAGACATCCCCAGCACCTCGATCCGTTCCCCGCTCCCCAGGAAGGGGAGGAACACGGCGAAGAGCAGGAACGGTATCTCGATGAGCAGGCGGCGCAGCAGGAACCCGGGAGGAAGGCGCCCGGCGGCGGCGGCGCCCACGACCACGGCGGCATGGACCCCAAAGGCCCAGAAGGCCTCACGCGGGGTAGCCACCACCGCCAGCACGAACGCCACGGTGGCCGCCAGTTTCACCTCGGGACGGACGCGGTGCAGCAGCCCCTCGGTGTGGCGGTACAGGGCATGGAGGTGGCTCTCGTTCAGGCAGGTTCCTTGCCGCGACGAGCCTTACCGTACAGGCGGATGCCGTAGAACAGCGCCGCCGAGACCGCCAGGGTGATGGCGACCCCGATGATCCCGGCCAGGCCGGTGCTCAGCCGGTCGTCGTCGACTCCCTCGACGGCGTAGTCGGCCAGGGGCGAGTCGGCCAGGGGGTGGTCCTCCGCCGTCTCATCGAATCCCTCGTCGATGGAGACTCGCTCCAGGCCGTCGGGCTCGCCGGAGGCGAAGCCGCTGAGGATGCCGGCAACGAGCAGGGCGACCACCAGGCCGATCCCCAGGAACCACAGCAGGCGCTTATCCATGGGCCGGCACCTCCACCTTGGGAGCCGCGGCCACCAGGTCGGGCCGCGCGCTCATTACGGCGCCCACCACGAGGGCGGTGATCAGTCCTTCGCCGATGCCGATGAGGGCGTGGACCCCACCCATAGCGGCGGCGACGGTGCCCAGAGCGGCGCCGCCCTCACCGCCGATGGCGTACTCCAGGACGAAGGCCAGGGCCGCCAGCAGCACCGAGATGCCGGCGGCCACTCCCGCCGCGGCCACAGTGGCCGTACGGGTCTTGGGCAGCAGGGCGACCAGGCCCCGGTAGGTGAGATACCCGCCCAGTGCTCCGACTATGGCCATGTTGAACACGTTGAGTCCGAGGGCGCTCAGTCCGCCGTCGGCGAAGAAGACTCCCTGCACCACCAGGACGATGGTCAGGACCAGCGCCCCCAGCCAGGGCCCCACCAGGACCGCGGCCAGCACCCCGCCGATCAGGTGCCCGCTGGTCCCGGCGGCCACCGGGAAGTTGACCATCTGGGCGGCGAACACGAAGGCGGCCACCAGGCCGGCCAGAGGTACCCGGCGGTCGTCGAGGAGGCGGGCGCTTTGCCTGATCGAGTACCAGATTCCACCTGCCGCCGCCACCCCGAACCCGGCGGAGGTGGGAATGTTGATGAAGCCGTCGGGGATGTGCACGGCCCTCCTTTTGCGAATGGTTTGCAACAACTCTAGCGGGAGTCTCCCGGCGCCGGCCCTGGACCGGCCCGTAGACTCGGGCTGTGGACACCGGCCTGGCGGGTTTCGGGGCTCTGGTCACGGGCGGGGCGGGCGGCATCGGCTCGGTCATCTGCCGCGCTCTGGCCGCCGAGGGGTGCCGGGTGGCGGTGCACTATCACACTTCCCGTCGCGCTGCCGAAGACCTGGCCGCGGGGCTGGGCGGGGTACCGCTCCGCGCCGACCTGCGGCGGGAGGAGGAGGCCGACCGCCTGGTAGCGGAGACGGTGGCCGCGCTGGGGCGGCTCGATGTCTGTGTGGCCGCCGCCGGTATCTGGCCGACGGCCGACGTGCCGGTGTGGGAGATGCCCCTGGAGCGCTGGGAGGAGACCCTGGCGGCCAATCTCCGGGTCACCTTCCTCACCGCCCGGGCCTTCTTGCGGCACGCGGCCACGACGCGGGCCGGGTCGCTGGTGCTGGTCGGGTCGACTGCCGGGCTGTTCGGTGAGGCGGGGCACGCCGATTACGCCGCGGCTAAGGGAGCCATCCTGAGCGGCCTGCTACTGAGCCTGAAGAACGAGGCGGGGCGTCTCGGGGTGCGGGTCAACGCGGTAGCCCCCGGCTGGACCCTCACCCCGATGATCGGTCCTAAGGGCCTGGACGAAGCCAAGATCGCCCGGGTCACCGCCACGATGGCTCTCAAGAAGATCGCCCGGCCCGAGGACGTCGCCCCCCACGTGGTGGCGCTGGCCAGCGACGTGATCTCGGGCCATGTAACCGGCCAGGTGGTCGTGGTGGCCGGGGGCATGGAGGGTCGGATCGTCGACTAGGGACGGGGCGGGAGAGGGAGCGGGTCACTCCCTCTCCCGCCCGTTTCGGGCGGGAGAGGGTTGGGGTGAGGGCAGAGCCGCGGCGGAGTTCTGGGCGCTGTTCGCCCTCACCGCTCGCCGCCTCCGGCGGAGCCGGGAGAGGCAGTGCTACTTCTTCTTCTCTTTGCGCGCCGACGCCGCCGTCCCCACCAGGGGAGCCACCGCCAACCAGAGGGCGATGGTCACCTTCATGGCGTCCACGTAGCCGAAGGGGGTGATGCCGACTTCGTCGTGGAGCACCCCGGCGAACATCATCACGATCCAGGCGCAGAAGAAGAAGATGGGGCCGGCGGCGCCGATGGCCCCGAAACCTGCCGGACTCACAGGTACCTCCTCGTGGCGTACGCGGCCAGCATGCCACACCAGGCTCGTCCCCCGTTGGACTATGGTGGCGGGCCGCGCCGGCCCGGTGAGCCGGCCGATCCCTGTGAGGAGGCGAGCCGCCAGGTATGTGGGTCATGGCCCCTTTCCGCCGGTCGCCGCGGCGCGCCGGGGAGGCGGAGTGAACCCGCCGTCGCGCCCCGGGGTGGTGTTGGTGGCCGAACTGCTCGGCGGTGACGGCCCGTACCTGGAAGCGGCCGAGGCCTTCCTCGCCTGTCGCTGCGTCTGCTGCGGCCGGGGGGTCGAGCGCATCGGGGTGCAGCATGACGATGCCTACTACTGCCCCGGTTGCTGGGCGGGAGTCGGCGGGTCCGCCCCGGACGGCTGCTGACGGCTCCGGCTAGTCCTTCCACGCCGCGATCCCCGGCGGGGGCAGCACCTCTTGCCCGTTCACGAACGTGGTCACGACCCCCATCTGCCGCAGCAGAGCGGGTGTGGCCTCCACGGGATCTTCGGCCAGGACGGTGAGGGTGGCCGGGGCGCCGGCAGTGAGGTCGGCGGAGTCCCCTATCGCCGCGGCGGCCCCGGTGGTGAACAGGGAGAGGGCGGCCTCGCCGGTGAGGGCCTCCTGAGGCAGGAAGCCGGCGCGGTCGCGCCCCCAGGCCATCCCCCACAGCGGGTGCGGGGGCTCGACCGGGCAGTCCGAGCCGCCGGCCAGCAGCACGCCGGCATCGGCCAGGGTGCGGAAGTTGTAGGTCAGCGGCAGGCGGTCCGGGCCCAGGCGGGCCGCCAGCCAGGGGGAGTCGGAGGGCAGGAAGGCCGGCTGGATGCAGGCAATGACTCCCAGGCCGGCTAGGCGGCTCACCTCTTCTGGGGGAGCGATCGAGGCATGCTCCACGCGGAGTTCCCGCGGGTCGACGCCGCCGGCGATGGCTTCCTCGAAGACATCCAGGACCCGGCTGAGGGCGGCGTCGCCGATGGCGTGGATGGCCGCCCGTCCTCCCAGGTCGGCGGCAGCGCGCACCATCCCTCGCGCCCAGGCGGGGTCGAGGCGCAGGGTGCCGTGGTGGCCGGGCCGGTCGGCGTAGGGACGGCGGAGTGCCGCGGTATGGCCTCCCAGGCTGCCGTCGGCGAACGCCTTGAGCCCCAGGAAGGAGACTCGGGGCCCTGCCGCTTCGAGGCGTCGGGCGGCGGCCTGCAGCTCCGCCGGAGTGTCGGCGATGACCAGCACCTTCAGAGGAAGCGGCAGGTCGGCTGCCGCCTCCAGCACCAGGTCCAATTCGGAGCCGCGGCCGCCCCACAGCCCCTGGTCGATCGAGACGATGGCTCCCAGGCCGGTGAGGCCGACGCCCGCCAGGGCTCCTACTGCCTGTGCTATGTCGGCCGGGGAGAGCGCGGGGAGATAGCGCTGCAAGGCGGAGGCAACCGGTGCCACGGCGGTCTCGCGGAGGACGCCGGTGGGGCGGCCGGCCGCATCGCGGTCGATGGTGCCGCCTGGCGGGTCGGGGGTGTCGGGGCCGAAGCCGGCTGCTTCGAGGGCGGCGGTGCTGGCCACTGCGATGTGGCCGCAGTGGCGCACCAGAAGCACCGGGCGGTTGGGGGCCGCCCGGTCGAGGAGGTGGCGGTCGGGCAGGCGCCCTTCGGCCAGGGCTTCGTCGTCGAGGCGCAGGGCCAGCACCGCCGTGCCCGGGGGCTGAGCCGCCGCCGCGTCGGAAACGGCTTCCGCCACCTCCCGAAGTGATGTCGCTCCCGCCAGGGAGACGCGATGGAGAGCAGCGGCATGCCCGACGGGGTGGAGATGGGCATCTCGCAAGCCGGGCACGACGACCCCGGCGACCTGCCGCTCCGGCAGGCCGGGGCGTCGCAGGCGGGCGGCCTCTCCGATCGCGGCAATCCTGCCGTCCTGGATGAGCAGGGCATTGCCGCGCACGGCGGCGGCGTCGCGCACGGCGGCGGCGGTGAGGAGGAAAGGGCTCATGGGCCGGGCCCCGGGTGCGGCTCGGGTGGCGGCCGGTGCGCCGCCAGCACGGCCAGCAGTGCTTCGTGGATGTGGCCGTTGCTGGCCACCAGGTCGGTGTGGTGGGCCGGCCCTCCGGCGGAGTCGCTGACCCGCCCCCCGGCTTCGGTGACCAGCAGGATGCCGGCGGCCACATCCCACGGCTGCAAATTGAACTCCCAGTGCGCCTCGTAGCGGCCGCAGGCCACCCAGGCGAGATCCAGGCAGGCCGAGCCGGAGCGGCGGACCCCCTGGGCAACCTGCAGGGCGGCGGCGACGAGGTCGGTGTAGCGGCGGGGATGGAGGTGGCGGTCGTAGGGGAAGCCGGTGGAGAGCAGGCTGCGCCGGAGTTCCTTCTGGGGGGAGACGGCGATGGGACGGCCGTCGTGTTGTGCCCCGTTGCCGCGGGTGGCGCTGAACTCCTCACCACGCAGGACGTCCACGATGACCGCGGCCCGGGGCCCCGACTCGTCCTGGAGGGCCACCGCCACCGCGCACTGGGGCAGCCCGTGGATGAAGTTGACCGTGCCGTCCAGAGGGTCCACCACCCAGAGGCGGGTCTTGGCGTCGCCGCCTCCGGCGCCGGCTTCCTCGCTGAGCACGGCGTCCCCGGGACGGTGGTGCCGGATGACTTCCAGCACGGCCGCCTCGGCCTCCCGGTCGGCGGCGGTCACCGGGTCCACGCTCCCTTTGAACTCGGTCTCTAGGGACCGCCCGAAATAGGAGCGCACTACCGCCGCCCCGGCCCGGGCGGCTTGGAGGGCGACATCGAGGTCGTGCATCGAGGGCACTGTAGGGCGGTGGCCGGCCGGCGCCCGGACCGCGGCGCCAGGCGGCGGCGCGCCCAGAGCACGCCCCCGCCCTCGGCTTCTTGCCGGGTGCCGGCACTAGCCTCCCCCGGGATGCAGTTGGCCGCCGCCGCTCTCATCTCGGCCGCCCTCATGTGGCTCGCCTTCCCCCCGGTGAACGCGGGCCCGGTCATCTTCATCGCCCCGGTGCCCCTGCTCTGGGCGCTGCGCCGGATGACCTCCCGCCGCGAGGCGGTCTGGGTGGGGCTGATCTACGGGGCGGCCTTCTTCGGCGGCATGCTTTGGTGGATCTACACCCTGGGTGCCGTGGCCTGGTTCCCGCTGGTGGGAACGCTGGCCGTCTTCACCCTCGGCTATGCCCTGCTGATGTACGCCGTGCGCCTGTGGTCCCCCTTCCTCTGGTGGGCGGTGGCCGTCGGGGGATGGGCCCTGTTCGAGTTCGCCCGATCGCGCTTTCCTTTGGGCGGCTTCCCCTGGGGGGCGGCGGGCTTCCCCATAGGCACCATCCCCGGAGCGCGGGGAGCGGCGCAGTGGATCGGGCCTACCGGCTGGGGGGTGCTGGTGATCGGCTTCGCCGCCTCGCTGGTGTTGCTCGCCGAGGAGGAACCCGACCGCCGCCCCCTCGAGGGCATGGTGGCCGTCATCTTGATCCTGTCTGCCCTCGGCCTGGTGCTCTCCCCGGAGGCGGGAGGGCAGGCAGTGCGGGTGGCCGTGGTCCAGGGCAACTCCCCCTGCCCGCGGGAGCACTGCGCCAACGAGAAGCAGCTGATCTACGACTCCCACCTAGGCCTCACCCGGACCATTACGCCGGGGAGCGTGGACCTGGTCGTCTGGCCCGAGGACTCCTTCGGCGGGTCGGTGAACCCCACCTTCAACCCCGAGGTCGCCGCCCAGATGGCAGGCGAGGCGGTGCGCCTGGGGGCCTATCTGATGGCGGGCGGCAGCCGCTCCGCCGGACCCACGGAATGGGAGAACTTCAACATCGTGTTCGCCCCCAATGGTTCCGTGGTGGGGGAGTACCTCAAGCGGCACCCGGTCCCCTTCGGGGAGTTCGTGCCGTTGCGCAACCTGCTCCGCTTCATCCCCCAGCTCGACCAGGTCCCCCGCGACCTGCGTCGCGGGGAGGGGCCGGTGGTGTTCCCCATGGCGGTGGGCGACGCCTCCTTCCGACTCGGCTCGGTGATCTCTTTCGAGGGTGCCTTCCCGCGCTACGCCCGCGGCGAGGTGCGGGCGGGCGCCCAGCTGCTGGTGGTAGCGACCAACGAGGGCTCCTTCGGGCGCGGCCCCGCCTCGGACCAGCTGATAGAGATGGTGCGGCTGAATGCCGCCGCCCTCGGCGTCGACGTCATCCACGCTGCGGTCACCGGGCACTCCACCTTTGCGTATGCCGACGGCACGCTCTCCTCCGCCAAGTCGGGCTTGTTCACCGCCGAAGTGCTGTACGGCGTGGTCCGGGTGCAGGAGAGCCGCCGCACTCTGTACGCCATGGCCGGTGACTGGCTGGAGCTGGCCGCCATTGCCGGGGCGGCGGTGGCACTGGTCGTCGGCTGGCGCAACCCGCGCGAGTTCCGCATCCGCCCGCGGGCCCGGCGGTGACCTGGGGGGAGCTGCCGGCGACCGAGAAAGCGTATCTCGGCGACCCGACCGGCAGGCTGCAGGAACTGCTGGGGCCCGATCTGCTAGGCGTCTATCTGTTCGGGTCGGCGGCCTACGGGGGCTACCGGCCCGGCCGCAGCGACCTCGATGTGCAGGGGGTGGTCCGCCGGGCTCTC
>JAFGCH010000032.1 GCA_016932695.1 Acidimicrobiia bacterium
AGGCTCTCATAGCCCTCCAGGTCCGTCGCGAAGAACTCCAGCGCCGCCGGGTTGGGGGGAAAGAGGGCGGGCAGGTCGTAGGCGTGGGCGCCTTTGGCCAACTCCTCCTGCAGGTCGATGACGGCCACGTGCTCGAAGTCGGAGAAGTAGTAGAGGTAGACCACCCGGTTCGCCAGGTCGTAGACGTTCGCATAGACGGTTCGGGCCCGCGGTCCGTCCTGGTGTATGGCCGCCATCACATCGCGCAGGTACTCCACCGACAGGGCCGGGGCCCCTTCCAGCATTTCGGCGGCGGTCTCGTAGCGGGGGCAGGCGCTGGCCGGGTCCTGCGACGGCGGGATGGTCGATTGGTAGAAGTTGGTGGCCACCTGGTAGCCGCCGGTCTGGCGGAGGATCGTCTGCGGTTCGATGATCGCCGACTCCCCGGTGGCGTCGCCGAAGAACGCCTGCATGGACCAGGTGTCGGCGTCGTAGTACCTCTCGACCAGATCGACGACGCAGGCCACCGTGGCGCACTGGGCCATGGCGTCGTAGATCAGGTAGTTGGTGCCGGGCCACAGCTGCTTGCCCTCGGTGGGGATGGGGAGCTCGCTGGGCACGGTCAGCAGGTCGAAGAAGAGCCCCTGGTCGTTCATGCCTCCCTGAGCCCGGTAGTCGCTGTAGCCGAAGAGGACCAGGCCGTAGGTTCCCGGTCCGGCGGGGACGAACCAAACCTTGGCCAGCGGCTCCAGGGAGTCCTCGTTGTTGCCCCCCAGCATCTGCCGGCCGTCGGTGGCGTACACGGTGCTGCAACCCTCGCCCGGGACAATGGGCCCGTCCTGCCGGCCGCCGCCCGCCACTACGGGCGTGGCAGCAGGGGGCACCGCCGCTGCCGTCGCGGGCTCGCCGGCCGCGGCGGCCGACGAGGCCACGACCAACGCGGCGACGCACAGCATCCTGCGGAGAGGTCCGGCGTGCTGCCCCGGCAGAACACGCGTCGGCGGCATCATCGGCATCACCCCCTGGATGAAAACTGCAGCCCCGGCCGCGCCCTCGCAGGACGTCGCCGGCCGCAGCGACTCACGCCTCGTGACCACTCATCATCGCGCTACCCCGCCGAGGCCACAACCGCTTCCCGATCGGCTGCCGGCGACGCCGCCCCGGCCGACGGGCCTCGGGCTTGTGGTTCGTTCCAGTGCAGTGGATGGGATCCACCTCGATGTCGGGGCCCGCGCGGCTCTCGGCAAGACGGTGGCAGAGGTACCGGGAGAGATCCTCAGGAGCCGGGCCCCACTCGCTGGGCGTCGCCAGCCGCGCCCGGAGCCTGGCTCGCCGACATCTCGGCCCGGGCCCTGGAGTGCAGCGCCGGGCGGCGGGAGGCTCGACACCGCTTTCGGCTCGGGCCCGGTCCGCCGCCCGTCGGGCCGCCGACACGACGTGGAATGGCCGGGCTGGCTGGGATCTCCGCTGCCCGCCCGCCTGCTGGCCCGACCTTACCCTGCTGGGGTGGGTCCCGCAGCCATGGCCAGCGCTGCCGCGCCGGCGCATCATGGCCCGGGACCCAGGAGTATGCTTCGCCGTAGTTCAAGTCGAGCAGGAGGCCCCCGGGTAGGGGCAGAGTGGCCGCCGTACCTGGCTCGGGAAAGGGGGCTCGGCATGAGGCAGCGGCCTGCTCACCTCATGCATTTCGCTGTTGCCGTTGGTCTTCTCGTCGGCCGCGTTGGATGAGAGGGACTTGCAC
The DNA here is from genome assembly GCA_016932695.1 of Acidimicrobiia bacterium. Classification (GTDB taxonomy): domain Bacteria; phylum Actinomycetota; class Acidimicrobiia; order Spongiisociales; family UBA11373; genus VGBK01. The sequence goes on from JAFGCH010000032.1 coordinate 1,721, forward strand.
TATGGCGACCTTCTTCGCACTGCACACACCCATTGGAGATCCGGCAGCCGGTTGGGAGTTCTTCGCCAAGGGGGCTCCAGCTTTGGCGGCCGCGATGGCGGCCGGCCAGACTCCGGCGAAAGCCATCACCACCTGGAACCCCTACGCCTATGGAAGGGGCGACTACGTGTTCTGCCTCTGGGAAGCGGAGAAGCCCGAGGATGTGATGGCCGTGATCCGCGACAGCGGCCTGGCCGACTACGTCACCACCGACCTGATGCAGGTCGATGGGATCGATTGGGCAACCTTGGCCGGAACGCCGTGACCACATGCCGGGCGGGCGGCACGGGCATGCAGGCGCTTGGGGCTGCCATGCCCGCAGTAGCCACCGACTGATGGTCTGACGAAGGGAGGATGCCGTGATCGGTGCGCTGATCGCCAAGAAGAAAGCTGCGGCCGCCTTCGAGGCGCTGAACCGCCACGACTTGGCGAGATTCATGTCGAACTGGCGGGAGGACGGGGTGTTCATCTACCCGGGGGATCTCGCCCAGTCGGGCACGTATCAGGGCAAGGCCGCGGTCGAGGCCTGGTTCCGGCAGTTTCTGGAGCAGTTCCCCACCATCGCTTTCGAGGTGCAGGACGTTTGCGCGCGCAACCTCTTCGACCTCGTCGGCACCAACGTGCTGGCGGTGCACTGGACGCGTCGGGTGGTCAACCGTGAGGGGTACGAGGTCCGCGACAGCGGCGTCACGATCATCACCGGCAGATGGGGCAAAGTGGCCCAGGTCAAGGATTTCTTCTTCGACATGGGCGACGCCTTCCGCCGCATGTGGGGTGGAGGCTGACGGGCACCGCGCACCGGCCCTCCGGCCTATTGGTCGACCCGGTGGCCGGGCAGACCGCCTGACGGCTTGTTCCGGGTCGGCCTAGGCCGCGGCCGTCCGCGACTCCCTCTCGGGGGCCTGGGGCACGATGTCATCCCGGGTGTCAATGCGTGGGTCGAACGCCTCTTGGCGACTCGGCAGGGTTGAGATGAGGTGAGACGACTCTGTGGGAGGGGGGTTCATGAACCTGTGGCTGCGATTGGTGCGGGTATGGCTGGGGACACGCCGCCGCCCACCGCTGGGGGCGGGGGGCACTTCAATCATCCGGATGCGGGCTTGGCCCCATGACCTCGATGTGTGGGGGCATGTCAACGGCGGGCGCTACCTGACCCTGTCGGATCTGGGTCGGCTCCACTTCTTCATCCGGAGCGGCCTTGCCCGCGTGGCGCGACAGGAGAGATGGGTCCTGCCCATGGCGGTGGCTTCGGTGCGGTTCCGCCGTCCGTGGCGGCTGGGTCGGACCTGCGAACTGCACACCCGGATCCTGGGTTGGGATGACACCTGGGCCTTCATGAGTACCGAGTTCCGGCGCGGCGGCAAGTCCGTCGCCCTCGTGGTGACCAAGGGAGTGGTGCAGGACCGCTCCCGGGCTAAGGTGCCTACGGCCGACGTGCTGGCTCGACTCGGCCTTTCCGGAGAGACTCTGCCGGTGCCTGCTGAGGTGGAGACTTGGGCTCAGGCTGAGTCGGTGCTCACTCCTTAGGAGGGCGGGCTGCGGTGACGGGCGCGGCCGCTGATGCCTCCGGTCCCTGAGCCTCGGAGGCGAGGACGCGAGGCGCGACCGACACGGCCGGTGCTCGGCGCTGCCGTCAGGCCCGGGAACGGCAACCGGCGGAGACCGAGACCGATCCCGATCGCCGTAGCATCAGGTTCGGGGGCTGCAGCGACCGCCGAACAGCAGGTGATGATGACCATGGGCGACACCTCCCCTCTGGAACGGGTCCGGGAGATCTTCGACACTCCCGACACGATTCACGGCTGCGCCGAGTCGACCTTTATCGCGCTCCAGGAGCACTACGGCCTGCCCGACCCGGAGGACTCCTCCATGGCCATGGCCCTCAACGGCGGGGTGGCCTACTGGGGCGGCACCTGCGGGGCGATCACCGGAGCGGCGCTCGCCGTCGGCCGGCTCACCGGCACCCGTATCGAAGACCACGCCACGGCGAAGCGGGTGGCGCGGCGGCTCACCCAGCGCTTGATGAAGGACTTCCTCGACGAGTTCGGGTCGCTCGACTGCCGCGACCTCACCGGATACGACATGATCGCCGACCACGACGACTTTCTCACCAAGAGCAACTGGAGGGTCGACTGCACCCGACGGCTGCAGTACGCCGTCGCCCGGGTCGAGGGCCTGATCGACCCGGCTCGGTGGGCGGCGGCGGTGGCCGAGGTGACCGAATCCGGCGAAGTCGGGCCGGCAGCCCGCAGCGAAGCCTCAGAGGAGGCGGGGCCCGGCCCGGCCTGACGGGTGCGGCCCCGGCCTCTTGGTGCCCCAGCGGTGGGCGTAGCATGAGGTGGACCCCAACTCGGCAAGAGGATGAGCCTGAGAGGGCCAGGCTGCGGCTTCCTCTGACATGAGCGAAGGACGGGCATGAACTACATCGTGCTGATCAAGCAGGTACCCGACATCCGCAACATCCCGCCCGACGCTTGGGACTGGGAGAAGGGCACCCTGCGCCGGGGCATGCTCGACACCGTCTGTAACGAACTCGACCGCCAGGCGCTGGCCTTCACCGCCGCCCTGCGCCGCGAGCACGACGGCCAAGTGGTGGTCCTCACCATGGGCCCGCCCTTCGCTACCGAGGTGCTCCGCTACGCCCTTTCGATCTGCGCCGACCGGGCCGTCCTCCTCACCGACCGCAAACTGGGCGGCGCCGACACTCCGGCCACCGCCTACCCGCTGAGCCAGTCGATCCGCAAGATCGAGAAGGAGATCTTTGGTGGCGACCGGGACTACCTGATCATCACCGGCATGCAGTCGGTGGACGGCGACACCGCCCAGGTGCCGCCGCAGGTGGCCGAGGAGCTCGGCATCCCCCACATCGCCTACGCCACCTCCTTCCGTTTCGCCGACGGGGCGCTGCAGGTGGCCCGGATCACCCGCGTCGGCAAAGAGGTCGTGTCGCCGACCAGCTACCCGGCCTTGATCACCGTGACCAACTGGACCGAACCGCCCTTTGCCTCCTTCCACCGCACGGTGTGGGCGTTCGACCAGGAGATCGTCAACTGGAGCGCTGCCGACGTGGAAGCCGACCCGGGGCGGATCGGGCTCACCGGCTCCCGTACCACGGTGAACCGGATCTTCTCGCCCAAGGACGTCAGCACCAAGAACTGCGAGTACGTCACCGACATGGGCCGGCTGGCGGTGAAGATCCGAGAGATCTACGACGCCAAGCTCTCCTCCCAGGGGGCCGCGGAAGAGGTGGGGGAGCAGTACCGGCTGCCGCAAGACCGGACCCCCACGTTCCACGGAGAGGTCTGGGTGTACGCCGAAGCTGACGAAAGCGGCCTGCACCCCGCCGCCTTCGAACTGCTCGGCCGGGCCGCCGCCCTGGCGCGGAGCCTCAACGAGCAGGTGGCCGCCGTGCTGCTCGGCTCCGGGGTCGACGCCCTGGCTCGGGAGCTCATCGCCTACGGCGCCGACAAGGTCTACCTGGCGGAGCACGACCTGCTGGGCCACTTCTCCCCCCTGCCCTACACCGAGACGATCGGCGACCTCATCGGCCGGTACCGGCCGCAGATCGTGCTGTTCGCCGCTACCCCGCTGGGGCGGGAACTGGCCCCGCGCGTCGCCTACCGGACGAATTCCGGCCTCACCGCCGACTGCACCGCCCTGGACCTGATCGACCTGAAGCGCGCCGGCAAGGAGTACACCGGGATCCTGCGCCAGACCCGCCCGGCGCTGGGCGGCAACATCATGGCCTCGATCATCACCCAGAACGCCGACATCCAGATGTCCACGGCCCGCCCGGGGGTGTTGAAGGCGCTGCCGCGAGACGATTCCCGGCAGGGCGAGATCATCGAGTACACCCCACAGCTGGCGGCCGAGCGCGTCGGGGTGAGCCTGGTGAGCTTCGAACCGGTGCAGGCCACCGCCGAGCTGTCCGACGCCGGGGTGATCGTCACCGGCGGTGCCGGGCTGCGCACCAAGGAGAACTACGACGCCTACATCCGCCCCCTCGCCACCGAACTGGGCAACTTCTTGGGGGTGGAGAGCATGGTGGGGGCCTCGCGGGCGGCGGTGGAGCGCGGCATGATCGACCGCGGGCACCAGGTGGGTCAGACCGGCCAGACGGTGAAGCCCCGCGTGTACGTGGCCGTCGGCGTGTCGGGGGCGGTGCAGCACCTCACCGGCATGCAGAGCTCCGACATCATCGTGGCCATCAACAAGGACGCCAAAGCGCCCATCTTCAACGTCGCCGACTTAGGAGTGGTGGCGAGCCTGGAGGAGACCATCCCACAACTGACCGAAGCTCTCAAGGCCGGGGCGGTGCAGCGATGACCGGTATCAACAAGGTGGACGTCCTGATCGTGGGCGGCGGCCCGGCGGGCCTGTCGGCCGCCATCAAGCTGCAGCAACTCCTCAACGCCAAAGGGCGGCCCGAGCGCGTCGCCGTAATCGACAAGGCGGAGAAGGCCGGCCAGCACATCCTGTCGGGGCTGGTGTTCGAGCCCGAGGCGCTGACCGAGCTGATCCCCGACTGGAAGGAGCGCAAGGACCCCTTCGTCACCAAGGCCCTCGGCAGCGAGGTCCAGATCGACGACACCCTCTTCCTGACCAAGTCCCGGGCGATCAAGCTGCCTGCATGGATCGTCCCGCCGTACCTGCGGCACCGGGGCGACCTGGCGCTGTCGGGCGCCGAAATGGTCCGCTGGCTGGTGACCGAGGCCGAGTCCCTGGGGGTGCGGGTCTACACGGGCTTCGCCGCCGTCGAGGTGCTGTACGGGGAATCCGGGGTCCGCGGGGTGCGGCTGGGCGACAAGGGCCGGGACCGTGAGGGGCACCCGCAGGTGAACTTCGTGCCCGGGGAGGCCATCGAGGCCAAGGTGACCATCTTCGCCGAGGGCTCCCTGGGGCAGTTGGCTGAAGACGTGGTGCAGAAAATGGGCCTGGACCGCGGGCGCATCCACCAGATCCAGTCGCTGGGCGTCAAAGAAGTGCTGAAGCTCCCGGCGGACAACGCCTTCGGCCCCAACCACGTGGTGCACACCTTCGGCTTCCCCCTCCCCGACGTGTTCGGCGGCGGCACCCTCTACAGCCTCGACAAGAGCACGGTGGCGGTGGCGCTGGTGCTGGCCCTCGACTGGAAGTACGCCGACCTCAGCCCGCAGCAGGAGCTGCAAGTCTTCAAGTCGCACCCCTACGTCGCCAAGATGCTCGAAGGCGGCGAGGTCATCGCCTACGGTGCCAAGACTCTGCCGGAGGGCGGCTACTTCGCCCTGCCACAGCCCTACACGGGCGGCGCCCTCGTCGTGGGCGATGCCGCCGGGTTCACCGACGTGCGCAAGCTCAAGGGCTGGCACAACGCCATGCGCTCGGGGATGCTGGCGGGGCAAGCCGTGGCCGAAGCCATCGAGCAGGACGACTTCAGCGCCGGGGCGCTCAAGCGGTACGGGGAACTGCTGGAGGCCGGGCCCGTCATCGCCGACCTGAAGCGGGGCAGGAACTACCGGCAGATGTTCACCAAGGGGCGCACCGTGTACCTGGGGGCGCCCCTGTCGCTGGTGCAGCGCTTCGTCCCCGGCAGGATCAAGACGGAGCCCGACTACCTGGGCACCAAGCGGGTGCTGCTCGAGCGGGACTACCGCGGCGGCTACGACCGGCTCAGCGACGTGGCCCTCAGCGGGACCATCCACCGCGAAGAAGAGCCGTCGCACATCGCCATCGCCGACCCCGACGGGTGCGCCGCCTGCCTGCGCGACTACGGGGTACACCCCTGCGAGTACTTCTGCCCCGCCGACGTCTACCGCTTCGAGGATGGCGAACTCGTGCTCAACCCCTCCAACTGCGTCCACTGCCAGACCTGCCGGCACAAATGCCCGCACCAGGTCATCCAGTGGCGGGTCCCTGAAGGCGGGGGCGGGCCCAAGTACAAGATCATGTGAGCGCCGGCGGCCGCCGGGCGGTGTCCGACCGCCTTACACTCGGCCCCGGGGAAGCAAACCGGGGGAGGTTCCGGCATGTCGCCATCCACCGTTCAGGGGTACGCCGCTCTGTCGGCCGGGCAACTCCTGGAGCCCTTCAGCTACGAAGCGCCCGAACTGCGAGAGCACCAGGTCCGGGTCGACGTCACCCATTGCGGCGTGTGCCACACCGACATCCACGCAGTGGATGGCGACTACGGCGTGTTCGTGTTCCCCATCGTGCCCGGCCACGAGATCGTCGGCCGGGTCGTGGAGACGGGTGCGGCCGTCACCGGGCTGCAGCTGGGTGACCGGGTCGGGATAGGCTGGCAAGGCCGCTGCTGCGGTCGGTGCGAGTGGTGCCGCGCCGGTAAGGAGCACCTTTGCCTGCAGATCGCCGACTGCGGCACCTGGACGCCGTACGGGGGCTTCTCGTCTTCGGTGGTGGTGGACGACGGGTTCGCCTACCCCCTGCCCGCGGACATGCCGGCGGAGGCGGCCGCGGTGATCATGTGCGCCGGCATCGCCGTGTACCCGCCGCTGCGCAAGTACAGCGCGCCGGGAAGCCGGGTGGGGGTGGTGGGCATCGGGGGCCTGGGCCACCTGGCGCTGCAGTTCGCCAAGGCTCTGGGTTGTGAGGTGACCGCGTTGTCCTCTTCGCCGGCCAAAGAGGAAGAGGCGCGGGCCTTTGGCGCCGACCACTTCCTACGCACCACCGACCGGGCGGCTATGGAAGACCACGAGTTCGGCTTCGACGTGCTCGTTTGCACGGCCCCGGCGGGGAATGATTGGGCGGACCTGGTGATGGTCCTCAACAAGGATGGGCGGCTGGTGCTGCCGGCCTTTGCCCCCCTCGACATCCCTCTCTTCGGAGACCGCGTCTCCGGCCCGATGGTGGATTTCGTGGTGCACCAGTTGTCGATCACCGGCTCGTTCCTGGGGAGCCGGGCCGACATGCGGGAGATGCTGGCCTTCGCCCAAGAGCGCGGGATCACCCCACAGGTCGAGCTCATGCCCATGTCGCAGGTGAACGAAGCCATGCTCCGGGTCAGGCAGAACGAGGCCCGCTACCGGGTGGTGCTGGTCAACGAGTGACGACCGGTGCCATGGGGCCGGAGCGAATGGAAGGAGCGAGCGTGAGCTACCGCTGGGCTTCCGGCGGCGAACTCGAGGGCCGTGCCACCACAGTTCGTGGGGATCGAGCGGCGGGCACGATCGGGCCGGCCGGGTGACTAGGCCCGATCGGGTGGCGGGGCCGGAGGGCCCGGCTGCTACCTTCCCCGCGAGGGGCCCGGCCCGTCCGGGACGCGCCGTTAGGAGAGGTGACAGGAATGCCACGCCCGCCGATCGACCTGCGCAGCGACACCGTCACCCGGCCCAGCGCCGGCATGCGCGAAGCCATGTTCACCGCCGAGGTGGGAGACGACGTGCTGGGCGACGACCCTACCGTCATCCGGCTCCAGGAGCGCACCGCGGAGCTCTTCGGCAAGCCGGCGGCGCTCTTCTTCCCCAGCGGCACCCAGGCCAACCAGGCGGCTCTGCACGCCCTGACCCGGAGGGGCGACGAGCTCTTCCTGCACGCCCACGCCCACATCATCTACTACGAGCAGGGCGGCGCTGCGGTGCTCAGCGGCCTGCAGTTGCGCTGCTTCGACTCGCCCGACGGGACCCTCGACCCGGAGGCCATGCAGGAGCACGTGCACACCGATGCCGACCCCCACTGGGCGCCCACCCGCCTGGTGGCCCTGGAGGACACCCACAACCACTGCGGCGGCCTGGTCTACCCCCGGGAGGGGGTCCGGGCGGTGCGTGAGTTCTGCGACCGCAACGGCCTGCTGCTGCATCTCGACGGCGCCCGTATCTGGAACGCCCATGTGGCCGGCGGGGTGTCGCTGGCGGACATTGCCGCCCCCTGCGACACCGTCAGCGTGTGTCTCTCCAAGGGCCTGGGAGCGCCGGTGGGGTCGCTGGTGGTCTGCAACGCCGAGCTGCTCCCGCGGCTCATCCGGGCCCGCAAGCTGCTGGGGGGCGGCATGCGCCAGGCCGGCATCCTCGCCGCCGCCGGGCTGTACGCACTGGAGCACAACATCGGGCGCATGGCCGAGGACCATCGCCGGGCGCGCCGTCTGGGCGAACGGCTGGCCCGGGTGCCGGGGCTGCGGGTCGACCTGGAGAAGGTGCAGACCAACATGGTCTATGCCGACACCCGGGAGTCGGGGACGACCGCCGCCGACATGGTGCGGCATCTCGCTGCGGCCGGTGTGTGGTGTCTCGACGAAGGCCCGTGGACCATCCGCCTGGTTACCCACCTCGATGTGGACGACGCCGACGTCGAGGAAGCCGGCGAACTGATTGTGTCGGTAGTGGAACTCCTGGCGGGCTAGCAGTCCCGGCGGCTCGGCACCCGGCGGCGAAAGCGGCCGCGGCGGGCGCCGGCCTCAGGCCCACGGGTCCAACTCCAGCGCCGGCACGTTGCGGCGGAACGGCGCCCCCGGGTCGGGGCCTTCCAGTTCCTCGGCGAAGCGTCGCCCGTCCCACACCGCCGCCGCGATCGTCCCCGGCGCGTAGGCGTCGCCGATCGCCCTCACTTCGGGGGTGGGGCCACCCATCTGCCCGCATCGCTCCAGCAGGTCCAGTGCCGGTTGTTCGTTGGGCGACCGACAGGTGACCAGCACGACCGCGTCTGCCTCTCGCTCCGCCGTCCGCCCGGTGAAGCGGCAGGCGGTGACCACGCCCCCGGCTCCGATGCGCTCCACCGACTGGTGGGTGACGATCTCCACTCCCATCCCCAGCAGCCGGGCGGCGATACGGTGCTGCTCGAGCGTGTTGTTGGTCCACTCCGACACGTCGGAGGCGGGCGTGAGCAGCGTGACCCGGTATCCCTCGGCGGCCAGCAACTCGGCCAGCACCCCGCCCAGGTAGTAGTGGTCGTCGTCGAACAGCACGACGCGCCGGCCGCCGGGGCGGGACCCGTCCATGAGGTCGTCGGGGGTGAGCACGTCTGCGGAGGGGTCGATGTCCAAGGGCATTGGGTGGTGGTAGCCGACGCCGTCGCGTCTCCATGTCGACCCCGTCGCCACTGCGATATGCCCGAACTCGTGCTCCAGGATCTCGTCGGCGGTCATGGCGCTCTGCGGGTACACCTGCACATTCGGCAGTCGGCCGATCTGGTCCTGCCGGTAGTCGAGCACCCGCCGCCACGCCGCCAGGCCGGGCAGGCGGGCCTCCCGCGCCACCCGCCCGCCGATCTCCCGCCGCGCCTCGATCACCACCACCTCGCCGCCGCGCTTGCCTGCTGCCACGGCTGCCTCCAGCCCCGCCGGGCCCGCCCCTACCACCAGCACCCGTTCGGGTTCTGCCAGCAGGCGGTACCGCTCCGGATGCCAGCCTCGCCGCCACTCCTCACCCATGGAGGGGTTCTGAGTGCAGCGGATCGGCGCCACCGTGTAGTCGCCGGAGACGCATAGGTTGCAGCCGATGCACTCCCGGATCTCAGCCGCGCGGTCCTCGGCGAGCTTCGCCGGCAGGAAGGGATCGGCGATGGAGGGCCGGGCGGCGCCGATGAAGTCGAGCACCCCCCGGCGGACCATGCGGACCATGGTGTCGGGCGAGGTGAACCGACCCACCCCCACTACCGGCTTGGAGGTGAGTTGCTTCAGGCCGCGCACCCATTCCTCCTGGCCTCCCTCCGGGCCGAAGCGGGAGGGGACCGAGTCGTCCTCCCAGCTGCCGACCATGAAGTCCCAGAGGTCGGGGAGCTCGCCGACGATGCCGAGCACTCCCTCGATGTCGGCGCGGCCGATCCCCAGGTGGCCGGCCAGCTCGTCGACGGCGATGCGGCAGGCGACGGCCCCCCGGCCCGCCACGGTTTCCAGGGTGTCTTCGAGGACTTCCCGCAGCAACCGGGCCCGGTTCTCCAGCGGGCCCCCGTAGTCATCGCTCCGCTGGTTGTATCGGGGAGACAGGAAGAACTGCAGCGTGGTCAGGGCGTGCCCGGCGTAGACGTAGACGATGTCATACCCGGCCGCCAGGGAGCGCCCTACGGCCGCCTGGTGCCAGCTCCGCAGCTGCCGGATGTCGTCCCGCGTCATCTGTCGCGACTGGACCGGGGCGTAGTGCTGGTTGGCCAGCACGCCGTGGCCGGGGCCCATCGGGGGAATGCGGGTGTAGTAGTTGGGGGCGGCCATCCCGCCGTGCACCAGCTCAATGGCGGCCAGCGCCCCGTGGGCGTGGATGGCGTCCACCACCTGCATGTGGGCGGGCAGATCGGCGTCGTCCCACAGGCGTCCTTCGACGAAGGGGGTGGGATCCGACGACGGGTGGATGGAGACCTCCTCGGTGGAGACCACCGCCCATCCCCCCTCGGCTTTCACCCCCCGCATGGCAGCCAGGGCCGACGGGTCCCGCCAGCCCATCCCGTTGCAGTGGGGCACCTGGTAGAAGCGGTTGCGGGCGAGCAGGGGTCCGATGCGAACCGGTTCGAACAGGATGTCGAAGGGGGAGTCGCCACCCGGGGGCATCGGAGGCAGGCTACCCACACCGGGCCCGGCAGGGCGAGGCAGAGGGCGGCGGAGAGGGCGGCGCGGCAGGGCGGCAGCCGGGTGGCGCCACCTGTCGAACCGCCGGCAGGCACCTGTGGCCGCCTTCAGGCCCACGCTGCCGACCTGAGCTCGGGACCTGCCGCGGCCGTTGCCTAGGCTGGTCTCATGAGCGACGCCACTGTTGACGACACCACCCTGGGCCCGGCGGCTCAGGACCTGTACCCCGACGACCTGGCCCACTGCTACGGGTGCGGCCGGCTCAACGAGCACGGCCTGCACATCCAGACCCGCTGGGACGGAGACGAAACCGTCGCCGTCTACACCCCGCGGGAGTACCACACCGCCATCCCCGGTTTCGTGTACGGGGGGCTGGTGGCTTCGCTGATCGACTGCCACGGCACCGGGTCGGCGGCTCTGGCCGGCTACCGGGCCGAGGGCCGCGAAATGGGCAGCGAGCCGCTGCTGCGCTACGTCACCGCCTCGCTGCACGTGGACTTCCTGCGGCCCACGCCGCTGGGGCCTCCGCTGGAGGCGCGAGGGCAGATCGCCGAGGTGAAGGGGCGCAAGGTGGTGGTGGACATCACCTTGCGGGTCGGCGACCTCGAGTGCGCCAAAGGCCGGGTGATCGCGGTGCAGATCCCGCCCGGCATGGTCCTGGGGGCAGGCGGGTCCCGGTAGGCCTCGCCGTCGGGGCAGCCTTCCGGCCCGGGGCCGTCGAGCGCACGATGCCGCTGCCCTTGGGCTCCGAACTCGGTCGGCCCCGGAGCCCGGCCACCTGCCGGCAGCGGCGGCCGAAGCCCGGCCCATCGCCTCGAGGTGGTAGGCCGGTCGGTCGCAGGCGCCGGCCCCGAAGGCGGCAGTAGCCGCACAGGAGTCGTACGCTGCTGGGGTGCGCTCCTTCCGTGACTGGCTTCTGACCATTCCGTTCCTGCTCGTCTTCGGCCTCAGCCTGCTGCTGTTCGACCTCGCCGGCCGGGTGGTGCGGCCTTTCAGCATGCGGGGCTTCGAGGCGGTGATGGCCGCGCTGCAGCGGACTTTGATGGCCCTCTTGCGTATCTGCGGCACCCGGGTGGAGGTCGAGCGCTCCGCGGCCATCGAGTCGGGCCGGGGCTACGCCATCATCTCCAACCACCAGAGCATGTTCGATCCCGCCTTCATCGGTGGGCTGCTCTTCACCAACTACCCCAAGTACGTGGCCAAGCGGGAGCTGCGC